>NZ_JAVQNR010000033.1:0-245161 GCF_031799005.1 Acinetobacter sp. V102_4
CACCAACACCAACACCAACACCAACACCAACACCAACACCAACACCAACACCAACACCAACACCAACAACGGTAGCAGATCGCTTCGTTGGAAGTTGGCTAGCAGGTAAAGGAGCTTGTATTAATGGCTCTGCTCTAAAAATGAATATTATTAAAGTTTCTGATAATAGTGTTCGATTTACGAGTGAAACTGTACGTTATGAAAATGAAGCGAACTGTACAGGTAACATTGTGGCAAGTTATCGCCAAGCTGAAGATTTTAGTCTGGTTTCAAATATTGGAGCACCGCAAACTGTACAAACTTCAAGTTATAACAAGGTAGATTGGCAACTTGTAGTTGCAGGAAAACTAACTCAGAAACAACCAGCCATTCTAGGCTTTAAAAACGCAAATCAATTCTGTTTAGTACCTACAGATCAGCCAAATGCAATACATAATTATCTACAGCAAGCAAACTTTGATCTCATAAATACATGCTTTACAAAAACAACTCCACCAGCAAGTATGCAAAAGCCAACTCAAGTATTGGCAACAGCAAGTTATAGGTTAGGAGATAATAAAGAATCTTGGGCAGACGTATTGAACCAACTCAATGACCAAGGACGCCAAGGCTATGCCCTTCTTACTCCATCAGTCAGTTTAGATAACCCTGACGGTAGCTTTGCGCTGTATAAAAATTTATATGTAAAAAACAATAAATCCACTGACACATATACCTATAAAACGGTTGATGTCAAAACTACATCAGTGGCAAACCGTTATTTACTGTGGGTCAATGAGTTAAACAAACAAGGTAGCTTAGGCTATATATATAAACTTTCATTTGGAGAAGTGGCATCAAACACAGACAAATATTTATTTGTGAAAAATGATAAAAAACCAGCAACGTATACTTACTCTAACCGATTCTTAACAAATACTTCTCGGACTAGCATCATAAATGCTTTCAATGAACTGGGTGCTCAAGGGTGCAAATTGCTCTACGCAAACTCGACATTTACCAATAATGGTACAACAAATGGCACATTCTACGTACCAACATGTGTAAATAGTAGTACGCATAACGGTACTTATGCTTATCGTTATTTTGAAGTTCCACAACATATTCCTTTTAACAAAGATGATGCAATAAAACTTGAAAAACTTCTTAAAGAGCAAGCTGCAGAAGGTTATAGACTTGTTGATGCAAATAACAATCTTGGCTTCTTTAATGTTGATGGTTATCTATTTGAACGTGACAGTGAAAATACAGGACCTGTTGAATATAAAGTATTTATTGAAGATGCAGTATCTGAATTAGATGAGCCATATCTCGTTGAAAACCGTATTCAAGATCAAGGTAAATTAGGATGGTTCTTTGCTGTTCGACTTGGATCGGTCTATACCAACTCACCGACTAACTATGATTTAGCAAGTGGTGTGGTTTTCCCTAAATAAGGAATCCAAAAACAAATAAGGCCACTATTGTGGCCTTATTTTTATTTAAAACTTAATTATTTATCCTAAGTTTTTGAAACCTTGCTGACGCCATGCTTCATAAACAATGACGGCTGTGGCATTAGACAAATTTAAGCTTCTTGAATTTTCAGCCATCGGCAATCGAATCCATTGTTCTTGCGGAAACATTAAGCGAACATGTTCAGGCAAACCACGTGTTTCTGGTCCCATCAATAAAGCTACAGGTCGGTTTAAATCAACTGTATGCGGAGTTGCAGAACCTTTAGTAGTGAGCGGAAAAACATGCTCAACACCTTTAGCTTTTAAGTCTGCAAGACATAGTTCAATATTGTCCCAAATCTGCATACGCGCCCATTCATGATAGTCCAATCCTGCACGCTTGAGCTTTTTATCATCTAGCTCGAAACCCAAGGGTTTGACTAAATGCAACTGTGCGCCCGTATTAGCACATAAACGAATGATATTGCCTGTATTGGCAGGAATTTCAGGCTCGTATAGGACAACATGAATCACAAATTTTCTCGACTTTAATAACAAACAATAAATTCAGATGAACTTATTGCCATTTTAACTGTTCACGTAAACTCACCACTTCACCAATAATGGTTAAAGTCGGTGCTACGATATGATGTTCAGACACTTTAGTCGCAATATCGGCTAATGTTCCAACGATAACTTTTTGTTCTGGTGTGGTTCCTTTAGAGATTAAAGCCACTGGCATATCAGCACGTTGACCATGAGCAATAAGTTGCTCACAAATGTGCTCTAATCCAACCAATCCCATATATAAAACTAAAGTTTGATTTTCATAAACCAGTTCATTCCAAGGAAGTTCAGGTGAACCTTCCTTTAAATGCCCAGTTAAGAAACGGACACTTTGTGCATAGTCACGATGTGTTAGCGGAATACCCGCATAAGCGGAACAGCCTGATGCTGCCGTAATACCTGGTACTACTTGGAAAGTGACATTTGCTTCAACCAGCTCTTGAATCTCTTCACCACCACGCCCAAAGATAAACGGATCACCACCTTTCAAACGACAAACGCGTTTTCCCTGTTGAGCATATTCAACCAGTAAAGCATTAATACCGTCTTGTGGAACCGAGTGATTTGAACGAGCTTTACCGACATAAATCTTAGTCGCATCACGGCGACAAAGTTCTAAGATGGGTTCAGACACCAAACGATCATAAATCACAACATCTGCTTGTTGCATAAGACGTAATGCTTTTAATGTCAGTAGCTCAGGGTCACCCGGCCCAGCACCTACCAAGTAAACCTCACCTTTAGGTGCAGTCCACTCTGTTAAGGCTTGCTCAATTAAATCATTTGCAACGTCCAGATTGTCATTAAAAACTTGTTCTTTTAATGGACTGGCATATAAGTTTTCCCAAAAGATTCGACGCTCATCTGGGTTAGTAATCTTTTCTTTTACCTGCTTACGCCATTGACCTGAAAACTCAGCGAGTTTCCCCATACCATGTGGAACAATCGTTTCTATTTGAGTACGAAGTTGTCTAGATAAGACTGGCGATGCACCATTTGAGGCGACAGAAATAATCAACGGAGAACGGTCAATAATGGCTGGAACCATAAAACGGCAGTGTGGAATATCATCTACACTATTAACCAGCAAATTACGCGCTTCACATTGTTCAAAAACGGCTTTATTCACTTGTGCATCATTAGTCGCAGCAATCACTAAGCGATAAGGCGTATTTAATATTTTTTCGACAAAGGACTCAGCAAAATACTGTCCATCTGTCGTTTTGACTAACTGTAAAAGCTGCTCTTCAATCGCAGGAGCAATAATATCAATTACTGCTCCTGCTTTTGCTAATAAGTTTGCTTTGCGCAACGCAATATGCCCACCACCCACAATCAGACAACGTTGCTCTTGCAACTTTAAAGAGATTGGAAAAATATCCACCTTAAACCTCTACATTAATCATCTGATTATGTTTAAGCAAAAACCGTGCACAATTTAGATGCAAAGCTTAATCAATAAATGTTAAACCACCCATATATGGGCGTAATACTTCTGGAACCTCGATAGAACCATCTTCACGTTGGTAATTTTCCATTACTGCAAGTAAAGTACGTCCAACTGCTAGACCAGAACCATTTAATGTGTGCACCAATTCGGTCTTCTTTTGATCCATTCTGTAGCGTGCTTTCATGCGGCGTGCCTGAAAATCACCCATATTAGAACAGCTTGAGATTTCACGGTAAGTATTTTGGCTTGGAACCCAAACTTCTAGGTCATAAGTTTTAGTCGCACCGAAGCCCATATCACCACCACAGAGCAAAATTTTACGGTATGGCAAACCAAGTGCCTGTAAAATGCCCTCAGCATGTGCAGTGAGTTCTTCAAGTGCTTGCATAGAGGTTTCAGGTTTAACGATTTGCACCATTTCAACCTTGTCAAACTGGTGCTGACGAATCAAGCCACGCGTATCACGACCATAAGAACCTGCTTCACTACGGAAACAAGGCGTATGCGCAGCGTATTTTAATGGCAAGCGTTCGGTATCAATAATCTCATCACGAACGAAGTTAGTAACAGGAACTTCTGCTGTAGGGATGAGGTAATATTCTTTTTCGCCTTGAAGTTTAAATAAATCTTCTTCAAATTTTGGTAACTGACCCGTACCACGTAGTGAATCAGCATTTACCAAATAAGGCACATAAGCTTCTGTATAGCCATTCTTTAAAGTATGGGTATCCAGCATGAACTGTGTTAATGCACGTTGTAAGCGCGCTAAAGAACCTTTCAATACGCTAAAACGTGAACCAGTCAATTTAGTAGCTGTTTCGAACTCTAAACCGCCCATCCACTCACCTAAATCAGTATGATCTTTGATTTCAAAATCAAACTGACGAGGCGTGCCCCATTTTGAGATTTCAACGTTATCATCTTCATTTTTACCAGCAGGAACAGATTCATCTGGTAAGTTAGGGATGCTAAGCGCTTTTTGCTCAATCTCATTTTGTAGTTCTGACAAAGCAACTTCAGCAGCTTTGATTTCATCACCAATGGCTTGCATACGCGCCATGATTTCAGAAGCATCGCCACCGGATTTTTTAATCTGACCCACTTGTTTTGCACCGGCATTACGTTCTGCCTGCAATTTTTCAGTTTTTGATTGCAAGTCTTTACGGCGAGTTTCCAAAGAAGCCCATTCTTGAACATCTAATTGAACATCACGTTTTGCCAAAGCCGCATTAACGGCTTCAATATTATTTCTGAGTAACTTAGGGTCGATCATAATCAATCATAATATGGGTAAAAAACTGGCTATAGTGTAAGGCCTTCACACTAAAAAATATAGTGATCATCTTCATAACGAATAGCTTTCACACAATTGTTAGAATAGATCATCTATTTTACAAGTTATAGTTTGGCACACTTGGCAAATACTCAGGTTTAATGAACTTAGCTGCTTCAGAATATGGCAATGTTAATTCAGTCATCCCTTCTGCATAAGAAGCTAATTCATAGATCGGATAGACAAAAACAATACCATTAGCGCCATAGTAGAAATTATCACTTAATTGCAGTTTTTCACGGCTGATATTGTGCTCTTGAAGCCAATTGGTATTCGCATCAAAAAGCGCATCAACTAATTTTTTTTCAACATCTGGCTGAATGAGTTCGGCAACAGTAATGTGCTTTTTATTTAATAAATCAAAAGTCACAAATTCTTGATGAGACATGCCATGTGCTGCACCAGCCGAATATGAATAGGTCTGGAATGCAAAAGTTGCAAGGTTATAATTTTGCCCTAAATAACGGACATAAATTGCACTTTGACTCGAACGAGGCTCACCTTCAGGTACATCGACTGGCTGATCAGCTAAATTTGCAAAAGCATTCGGATCTGCTTTCTTTATACGATTGGTAAAGTAATCATTAATCCACTTCTGATTGGTTTGTACCGTTTGAAAGTCATACTCTGTACAACCATCTTCTAAACAAACTTTTGATTTCGGCAATTTTACTGGGATTACTTTTGCCTGAATTACAGGAATTTCGGCCTCTTTTGTTTCTTTAACCTTGGCAGTCGAAGCGGCTTGCTCCTCTTTAGCTGCCGACTTGGGTTGGCAACCACTCACAATTGCCATTGCAGCCATTAATGGAAGAATACAAATAATTTTCTTATCGTAAAGTCGCATAATAATCCCCATGAATTTACCTCTATCACTATACAAAGCGTAAGAATAAGACGGGGTTAAGAAATGTATCTATCTCTCTAATATAAAAAAAGCTACCGTGAAAGGTAGCTTTTTTGAGAAGAATTAATTATTGGTCAATAACATCTGTGCCTTTTGGTGGCGTAAAGTTAAAGACAGATGCTGGAATTGAAGCATTTACTTTCACGTTTTTGAAACGAACATAGGTAGTTTGACCTAGTGAATCTTGTAACACCATAAGCGTAGGCGCTTTATTTGCTCCAAAACTAATCGTTAAGCTTTGGAAAGCACCATCTTCTTTTTTCGGAAATAACGTGAAATATAATTTAGATTTATCTGGCTGTGTTACACGATAAGACTTCATGATTTGATTGGTATTACCAGAGAGTAATAACGCTGGCGTATCTGCAACCTGATCATCTAAGCTTTGACGTACAGCTTGTTGTAAATCTGGGTCATAAATCCAAACTGTTTTCCCACTCGTTACAATCGTTTGTTTAGACGGACTCACCGTTTCCCAATAAAATTTTCCAGGGCGTTCAACTTTCATTGAGCCTTTAAATGTCTGGTTCATATGCTGTGCACTTAAACTCTTTTTCTGTGCCACAGTTTTTGTATTGGCTTTCGTTGTTTGTTCAAAATCGGCAGTTAAACGCTGTAATCCTGATAACTGATTAACCAGGTTCCCAATTGCCTGTTGCTCCGGTGCTGCTACAGGCGCAGCAAACACTGTAGTACTCATTACAGGAGCAAGCACTGACGCGCTGAGTGTAATAGCACACATAGTTTTACGAAGCATATTCATGTCATCACCTTTTTAGTTGCTGTAAGACAACTTGCCATCTTTCAAAGTTATAAAAAATTAGCAAGCTCTTAATTCAAGACTCATATTAACCGACAAACTCTGTGCTAATCATTGAGAAAATAAGATATTTTGTTATGTTATTCATGCTGTTTGTAGAATTTCATTCATCATGATGAAGATAAACCAGATTAGATTCCATAAAAAAAGCCCACAAAATGTGGGCTTTTTTTGAAGCTAAAACTTAAACAGTTTCAACTTTTACGTAGCGACGGCCAAATTGACCTTTCACTTCGAATTTTACTACGCCGTCAGCAGTAGCAAATAAAGTATGGTCACGGCCCATACCAACATTTGCACCAGCGTGGAACTCAGTACCACGTTGACGAACGATGATGTTACCAGCAGTTACAGCTTGACCGCCGTAAACTTTAACACCTAACATTTTTGGGTTTGAATCACGACCGTTCTTCGTCGATCCACCGGCTTTTTTAGTTGCCATGTCTCTTACTCCTCGTGATTAGCCTGAAATACCAGTAATTTTCAACTCAGTGAACCATTGACGGTGACCTTGTTGTTTACGGTAGTGTTTACGACGACGCATTTTGATAATGCGGATTTTGTCGTGACGACCATGACCAACCACTTCTGCAGTTACTTTAGCGCCAGCTACAACTGGAGCACCGATTTGAATGCTGTCACCGTTTACAACCATTAATACATCATCAAATGTAATAGTCGCGCCAGATTCAGCTTTCAATAATTCAACTTTAAGGGTTTCACCCTCAACTACACGGTGCTGTTTACCACCGCTTTGGATTACTGCGTACATAATGTACTCCAATTAGCCCGTGTCGACGTGCCGATAAGGGATATATCGATCTTAAAACGCTCGCCACTGGGGTTATATAAGGCGACAGATTTTAAGTGAAATTTGATCAAACGACAAGTATTTTCTATTTATCAGTAAAGTCTATTGCCCTATTTTTACAAAATCAACAAACAGCTTAGATTGGAATTTAGCAGTTTTCATTGATTCTGAATGAAAATTAAAATACAGTTCCAGACACAAATTGCGACAAGAACAAGTTGTATTAATGCTGATGTCATTAAATTTATTGTTTTGCCGGAAATATCATGTTTTGCTTAAATAAAGAACAAAGAACGCATAAAGACAATAGAAATGATTAATATCAGCCACTTGTTAACCTGTGCAACACACCTTTACTTGATACACTAACGCCACTTATCTACCAATACGGGGTTTTTCTTCATATGGTCATCGATTTCAAGCAAGACATACTTGCGCCTGTTGCCTCAGACTTTGCTGCGATGGATCACTTGATTAATGAAGGAATTAGCTCAAAAGTCGGTTTAGTCATGTCTGTCAGCAAACATGTTGTTGAAGCTGGCGGAAAACGTATGCGCCCAATCATGTGCTTACTCGCTGCTCGCGCATGTGGCCTAGATAATATGGCAAACGCACAACGTCTGGCCGCAATCATTGAAATGTTGCATACCGCGACATTAGTCCATGATGATGTGGTAGATGAATCTGGGCTTCGCCGTGGTCGACCTACAGCAAATGCGACATGGAACAATCAGACAGCCGTATTAGTCGGTGACTTCCTCATTGCACGTGCTTTCGATTTACTGGTCGATTTAAACAACATGACTTTATTGAAAGACTTTTCAACAGGTACATGTGAAATTGCGGAAGGTGAAGTATTACAACTTCAATCGCAACATCAACCAGATACAACAGAAGAAACTTATTTAAAAATTATTCACGGTAAAACTTCTCGTCTGTTTGAACTGGCTACAGAAGGTGCTGCTATTTTGGCAGGACAAGAAGCGTATCGTGAACCTTTGAGATTATTTGCGGGCCATTTTGGTAATGCATTCCAAATTATTGATGATATTTTAGACTACACTTCAGATGCTGAAACATTAGGTAAAAATATTGGTGATGATTTAATGGAAGGTAAGCCAACTTTACCGTTAATTTCTGCATTAGCACACTCAACAGGTGATGAGCATGCGATTATTCGTCGCAGTATCGCAACTGGTGGAGTGGACCAATTATCTCAAGTTATAGAAATTGTACAGAAGTCTGGTGCTTTAGATTATTGTCACCAACGTGCCCAAGAAGAAACAGAAGCAGCACTGCAAGCTTTATCAAACCTACCCGATACACCATATCGTCAGGCTTTGATTAACTTAACTCAGCTTGCGTTACATCGAATACAATAGATATTATTTTGCCTATGCATATAAATTTTTCAGATCATTTTTTAAAAATACAGAAACAGCTTGAGGATACTCAAGCTGTCATTGATGAAAATCCAATCATTGAATTAGTCAATGCCATTCGTCCATCCGATCCTCATGATACGGATGAGATAAAGCAAAAAATACAGGCTTTAATTGAGAGCCTATTACGCACACCTACAGCCCCCTTCCTACTACAAACTTTTTTATTACGTCTAATTAATCGTTATAAACAAGTCAGCTTGTATGCCGATAGCGGAATTTTATCTTTAGATGGTTTCTGGAACCAACTCGGGCAAAGACTCGGAGCACATTTTTTACCGTTAATCGAAGATGCAAGCCAACTCAAAATATTAATTGGTCGAATTTTTTATTTAGAAAGTGACAAAATCTGGCTCAATAATATTGATGATGAAGATTGGGCAAATTTATTCAGTCTTATTGGACAAAGCCAAAGTAATGTAGATGAAAAGCTTGTCATTCAAAGTGAAATGATTAAAGCAATTACCGTCTTAACCTATCGAATTAGTGGAATTGGCCTTTACCCTGAATTTATTAATGCTCAACCGGAATTAACTGAATATGAGTCACCATTTTTAGTTCAGAACCGTGAAATTATTGAGTTTATTGAAAAGTACAAAAAACAAGAACTTTCTGAACATGAAATTGCAGTTATTTCTCCTCCGGATGCATCACAAGCATTTGTTATGCTGGAACAATGTCGGGATGTGGTTTTAAAGATTCGCCGTGCCACCAAAAGAATTGGTGTTAGCTTAAGTTTGACTTATTTACTGTCGTTACTTGAGCAGTGCCTCGACAGAATTGAATTACTGCTTTATTTGGTTGTAGATAACAGTAAAGGAAAATATGTCTCTTTAGGACATCTTATTTCCGATTTAACCAAGGCGCACTACAGTGAAAAAAGTGTTCGCTCTTTATTAAGTACGACAAGTGAACTCATTGCCTTTCAAGTGACTGAAAATGCTAGCCGAACAGGCGAACATTATGTAAGTACCGATACAAAAGGTTTCTGGGGCATGTATAAAGCTGCCGCTGGAGCGGGCGTTATTATTGCCTGTATGGCATCTTTAAAAATTCTTGCAGCAAGAATGACCATGGCTCCGCTCATGCAAGCCTTTACTTTCAGTATGAATTATTCTCTAGGGTTCATTCTGATTCATGTTCTTCATTTCACAGTTGCAACCAAACAACCCGCAATGACTGCTGCTGCCCTTGCTGCAA
Source organism: Acinetobacter sp. V102_4 (assembly GCF_031799005.1). Classification (NCBI taxonomy): domain Bacteria; kingdom Pseudomonadati; phylum Pseudomonadota; class Gammaproteobacteria; order Moraxellales; family Moraxellaceae; genus Acinetobacter; species Acinetobacter sp. V102_4. Next base: position 9,967 of record NZ_JAVQNR010000033.1, read on the forward strand.
CGGTACAACAACGCAAAGGCTCTAAAACAGCTCAAATTGCAGAGTTAGCAGCTCTGATTATTAATATTATTCGAACACAATTCATTGCTATTTTAGGCAATATTTCAATTGCGATTCCTACTGCCGCACTCATTACTTTTGCTTGGCAGTTCTATCTTGATGAGCCTTTATTAACTCATACTAAAGCAACTTATTTGTTGCACAGCCTAAATCCCTTCACCTCTTTGGCAGTTCCACATGCAGCCATAGCTGGAGTTTGCTTATTTTTGTCAGGCCTTATTGCAGGATACTTCGACAATATGGCTGTTTACCGAAAAGTCGGTCCACGCCTTAGAGCACATCGCCGTTTAGCAAACTGGTTAGGACAAGATCGCCTCAACCGTTTTGCTGAATATATTGAGCGTAATTTAGGAGCTTTAGCCGGTAACTTCTTATTCGGGATTATGTTAGGAAGTATGGGCACCATAGGTTTTATTCTAGGTTTACCTTTGGATATTCGCCATATTGCCTTTGCCTCGGCTAACTTTATTCAAGGTTTAATGACAATTAACGGCAGCCCAGATATCGGACTGATTATCGTGTCCTTTTTAGGCGTGTTATGTATTGGTCTCACTAACTTATTCGTTAGTTTCACCTTAACCATTATTGTGGCACTACGGGCACGTCGAGTTCGCTTCGAACAATGGAAACCTTTAGCTAAACTGGTAATGACCCATTTTCTGACTCGCCCCAGCGATTTTTTCTGGCCACCAAAACAACCTCTAGAAGTTGAAGAAAATACGACAACAAATAGTGGAAAAAAGGCAGAGCACTAAGAATTTTGCTTTGTACACAAAATGTGAATTCCGTCAATTTTGTTGTTATTGTTTTTCCAAATGTTAAAAATTTTTCAAAATGAATTTACGATGATCTATCAGGCTTGAAAAAAAGTGTACTGGCAAGTACACTTTTAACGGCTTTCAGTAGTGGACACTGCTTGAATAAGCAAAGGTATATACATGCCCTATATGTTGCTTTTTATTGGTTGTATTTTTTTCGGATTAGGTGTGCTCGGTCTTTTTGTACCAAGACTTCAATCTATGGATCTCCTGAGCGTTCAAATATTGAGTGAACACCGATTAGATTATCTTAACTCTATTACGATCTTTCTAGCGCGAATAGGTGGTATGCCTTTTGTATGTTTTTTATCCTTTCTGGTATGTATATATCAAGCATGGTATAAAAAATATATTACTGTTATTTTCATTAGCGTGGGAGTTATTGGCAGTATCACCATGGGTTGGCTGCTCAAGTGGTGTGTTGACCGCCCAAGACCCCCACAGGTATATCATATTGTCGAAAGTTACGGTGCATCGTTCCCAAGTGCACACAGTGTTTATGCATCAACACTGGCCTGTCTGGCAATGATAATGTTATGCCATAAGCCCAACACTAACTCTCCTTATATCATTTTGATCTCCTGTCTTTGGTTTATCTGTATGGGGCTTTCAAGAATATATGCTGGAGTTCATTTTCCAACAGATGTACTCGCCGGTTGGGGCATAGGTTTTATTTGGATTGCACTGCTTTGGCTCTGGTTATTACAAACACAAAGTAGGTTAAGTAAAAAACAAATATATTTTTAGATTTTATCTAACGAGGTGGAACAATGATGTCGGCTAAGCTTTGGGCTCCTGCCCTTACTGCTTGCGCATTAGCAACAAGTATCGCACTTGTTGGTTGTGGCAAAGGCTCCGATGAGAAACAGCAAGCTGCTGCTGCTCAGAAAATGCCGCCTGCTGAAGTAGGTGTTATTGTTGCTCAACCACAAAGTGTTGAACAAAGCGTTGAACTTTCTGGCCGTACTTCAGCATATCAAATTTCTGAAGTTCGCCCTCAAACAAGTGGCGTAATTTTAAAACGCTTGTTTGCTGAAGGAAGCTATGTTCGTGAAGGTCAGGCTCTTTATCAACTTGACTCTCGAACTAACCATGCAACGCTCGAAAATGCAAAAGCAGCACTTTTACAACAACAGGCAAATCTAGCTTCCCTACGTACTAAGTTAAACCGTTATAAGCAACTTGTTTCGAGTAACGCTGTATCTAGACAAGAGTATGACGACTTACTTGGTCAAGTTAACGTTGCAGAAGCACAAGTTGCTGCAGCGAAGGCTCAAGTAACAAATGCAAACGTAGATCTAGGTTACTCTACAATTCGCTCACCAATTTCTGGTCAGTCTGGACGTTCTTCTGTAACAGCTGGTGCTTTAGTCACTGCAAACCAAACTGATCCTTTAGTGACGATTCAACAGTTAGATCCAATCTATGTTGATATTAACCAGTCTAGCGCCGAGTTATTACGTTTACGTCAACAATTAAGTAAAGGTAGTTTAGACAATAGTAACAACACGAAAGTAAAATTGAAGCTCGAAGATGGTTCAACCTATCCAATCGAAGGACAACTTGCTTTCTCTGATGCTTCTGTAAATCAGGATACAGGAACGATTACTTTACGTGCCGTATTCTCGAACCCGAATCATCTGTTACTTCCAGGCATGTACACAACTGCACAAATTGTTCAGGGTGTAGTTCCAAATGCTTATCTGATTCCTCAAGCTGCAATTACCCGTTTACCGACAGGTCAAGCCATGGCGATGACTGTTAATGCAAAAGGTGCTGTTGAGAGTCGTCCTGTTGAAACTTCTGGTGTTCAAGGACAAAACTGGATTGTGACCAATGGTCTCAAAGCTGGTGATAAAGTGATTGTTGATGGTGTTGCCAAAGTTAAAGAAGGGCAAGAAGTGTCAGCAAAACCTTACCAAGCTCAACCAGCAACCCCTCAAGGTGCAGCTCCAAATGCGACAAAACCGGCTCAATCAGGTAAACCTCAAGCAGAACAGAAAGCATCTAATGCATAAGGGGTAGATTGAATGGCACAATTTTTTATTCATCGCCCCATTTTTGCGTGGGTGATTGCACTAGTCATTATGTTAGCGGGTATTCTCACGCTCACAAAAATGCCTATTGCACAGTATCCGACGATTGCACCACCGACAGTTACAATTGCTGCAACTTATCCTGGTGCATCGGCTGAAACTGTTGAAAACACCGTAACCCAGATCATTGAACAACAAATGAATGGTCTAGATGGTTTACGTTATATTTCATCTAACAGTGCAGGTAACGGTCAGGCCTCTATTCAATTAAACTTTGAACAAGGTATTGATCCAGATATTGCACAGGTTCAGGTTCAAAACAAACTGCAATCTGCAACTGCTCTTTTACCTGAAGATGTTCAACGTCAAGGTGTGACAGTTACCAAATCTGGTGCAAGCTTCTTGCAAGTTATTGCATTCTATTCACCAGACAATACCCTTTCAGACTCAGACATTAAAGACTACGTAAACTCGTCAATTAAAGAACCGCTTAGCCGTGTTGCTGGTGTTGGTGAGGTACAAGTTTTTGGTGGTTCATACGCTATGCGTATCTGGCTCGACCCTGCAAAATTGACTAATTACCAGTTAACACCAAGTGATATTGCGACTGCTTTACAAGCGCAAAACTCACAAGTTGCTGTAGGTCAGTTAGGCGGAGCGCCAGCGGTACAAGGTCAAGTGCTTAACGCGACAGTGAATGCACAAAGCTTGTTACAAACACCTGAGCAATTTAAAAATATCTTCTTAAAGAACACAGCATCAGGTGCTGAGGTTCGTTTAAAAGATGTTGCTCGTGTTGAGTTAGGTTCTGATAACTATCAATTCGATTCGAAGTTTAATGGTAAACCTGCTGGTGGTCTTGCAATTAAAATTGCAACTGGTGCCAACGCACTTGATACCGCTGATGCTGTTGAACATCGTTTAACCGAATTACGTAAGAACTATCCAGCAGGCCTTGCAGATAAACTGGCTTATGACACTACTCCATTTATTCGTCTTTCAATTGAAAGTGTTGTACACACATTAATTGAAGCGGTAATTTTAGTATTTATTGTCATGTTCTTGTTCTTGCAGAACTGGCGTGCAACCATTATTCCTACACTTGCAGTACCTGTTGTTGTATTAGGTACATTTGCTGTCATCAATATCTTTGGTTTCTCAATTAACACCTTAACCATGTTCGCTATGGTATTGGCAATTGGTCTTCTGGTCGATGACGCCATTGTTGTAGTGGAAAACGTTGAACGTGTGATGAGTGAAGAACATACCGATCCGGTCACGGCGACTTCACGATCAATGGAACAGATTTCTGGTGCATTAATTGGTATTACAAGCGTATTGACAGCGGTATTCGTACCAATGGCATTCTTTGGTGGTACGACTGGTGTAATTTACCGCCAATTCTCGATTACCCTTGTAACAGCAATGGTCTTATCGTTAATTGTGGCGTTAACCTTCACTCCAGCACTTTGTGCAACAATTTTAAAACAGCATGATCCTAACAAAGAACCAAGCAATAATATTTTTGCTCGTTTCTTCAGAGGATTTAACAACGGTTTTGACCGCATGTCGCATAGCTACCAAAATGGTGTTAGCCGCATGCTTAAAGGCAAAATCTTCTCTGGCGTACTTTACGCTTTAGTGATTGGCCTATTGGTGTTCTTGTTCCAAAAACTCCCATCTTCATTCTTACCAGAAGAAGATCAGGGCGTGGTCATGACACTTGTACAATTACCACCGAATGCAACGCTTGATCGTACGAATAAAGTTGTTGATACCATGACAAACTTCTTCATGAATGAAAAAGATACAGTGGAATCTATTTTCACCGTTTCAGGTTTCTCATTCACGGGTGTTGGTCAAAATGCTGGTATTGGCTTCGTTAAATTGAAGGACTGGAGTGAACGTACTTCACCAGAATCTCAAATTGGTGCGTTAATTCAGCGCGGTATGGCATTAAACATGATCGTCAAAGACGCATCTTACATCATGCCATTACAGCTTCCAGCAATGCCTGAACTCGGTGTAACTGCTGGTTTTAACTTGCAGCTTAAAGACTCAAGTGGTCAAGGCCATGAGAAACTGATTGCCGCACGTAACACAATTTTAGGTTTGGCTTCACAAGATAAGCGTCTTGTAGGGGTACGTCCTAATGGTCAAGAAGATACACCTCAGTATCAAATTAATGTAGATCAGGCTCAAGCTGGTGCTATGGGCGTTAGCATTGCTGACATTAACAACACTATGCGTATTGCATGGGGTGGCTCATACATTAACGACTTCGTTGACCGCGGTCGTGTGAAAAAAGTTTATGTTCAAGGTGATTCGGGTAGCCGTATGATGCCTGAAGACCTAAACAAGTGGTATGTACGTAATAGCAAAGGCGAAATGGTACCGTTCTCTGCATTTGCTACAGGCGAATGGACATATGGTTCTCCTCGTCTTGAACGTTATAACGGCGTGTCATCGGTTAACATTCAAGGTACACCTGCACCGGGCGTAAGTTCTGGTGATTCTATGAAAGCCATGGAAGAAATTATTGCTAAGTTACCATCTATGGGCTTACAAGGTTTCGACTATGAATGGACAGGTTTATCACTTGAAGAACGTGAGTCTGGTGCTCAAGCTCCATTCCTTTATGCTCTTTCGTTGTTAATCGTTTTCCTTTGCTTAGCTGCATTATATGAAAGCTGGTCTATTCCGTTCTCGGTTTTACTTGTAGTACCACTCGGTATTATTGGTGCAATCGTATTGACTTACTTGGGTATGATTATTAAAGGAGATCCAAATCTCTCAAATAACATTTACTTCCAAGTAGCGATGATCGCGGTAATTGGTCTTTCTGCAAAAAATGCGATCTTGATTGTTGAGTTCGCAAAAGAGTTGCAGGAAAAAGGCGAAGACCTACTTGATGCAACTTTACATGCTTCAAAAATGCGTTTACGTCCAATTATTATGACCACCCTTGCCTTCGGTTTTGGTGTACTTCCACTTGCCCTTTCAACAGGTGCTGGTGCAGGAAGTCAGCACTCAGTCGGCTTCGGTGTACTCGGTGGCGTACTCAGTGCAACGTTCTTAGGTATCTTCTTTATCCCTGTATTCTATGTGTGGATTCGTAGTATCTTTAAGTACAAACCAAAAACCATAAACACTCAGGAGCATAAATCGTGATGCAAAAAGTATGGTCTATTTCAGGTCGTAGCATTGCGGTATCTGCACTTGCGCTTGCTTTGGCAGCTTGTCAAAGCATGCGCGGCCCAGAACCAGTCGTGAAAACCGATATACCACAAAGCTATGGATATAACAGTGCTTCTGGTACGTCTATTGCAGAACAGGGTTATAAACAGTTCTTTTCTGACCCTCGTTTGCTCGAAGTGATTGATTTGGCTCTTGCCAATAACCGTGACTTACGTACAGCAACGCTCAATATTGAACGTGCTCAACAGCAATATCGAATTACTCAAAACAACCAGCTTCCAACCATCGGAGCAAGTGGTAGTGCAATTCGTCAGGTTTCTCAAAGCCGTGATCCGAATAACCCCTACTCTACCTATCAGGTGGGTTTGGGTGTAACCGCCTATGAGCTTGATTTTTGGGGCCGCGTTCGTAGCTTGAAAGATGCTGCATTAGATAGTTATCTTTCAACGCAAAGTGCACGTGATTCGACACAAATCAGTCTGATTAGTCAGGTTGCTCAAGCATGGTTGAACTATTCTTTTGCATCGGCGAATCTAAAGCTTGCAGAGCAAACTCTAAAAGCACAGCAAGATTCTTACAACCTCAACAAAAAACGTTTTGATGTGGGTATCGACAGTGAAGTTCCACTACGTCAGGCACAGATTTCAGTAGAAACTGCGCGTAACGATGTAGCGAACTACAAAACTCAGATGGCTCAAGCACAAAACTTGTTGAACTTGTTAGCAGGTCAATCGATTCCGCAAAACTTGTTGCCAAACCAACCTGTAAAACGCATTACTCAACAGAATGTATATACAGCTGGTTTACCAAGCGACTTACTTAACAATCGTCCAGATGTAAAAGCTGCCGAATATAACTTAAGCGCTGCTGGTGCGAATATTGGTGCTGCCAAAGCACGTTTATTCCCAACAATTAGCTTAACGGGTTCTGCAGGTTATGCATCGACTGACTTAAGTGATCTATTTAAGTCGGGTGGATTTGTGTGGTCAGTTGGGCCAAGCCTAGACTTACCAATCTTTGACTGGGGCACGCGTCGTGCCAATGTAAAAATTTCTGAAACCGATCAGAAAATTGCATTGTCTGATTATGAAAAATCAGTTCAGTCTGCATTCCGTGAAGTTAATGATGCGCTTGCAACTCGTGCCAATATTGGTGAACGTTTAACAGCTCAACAACGTCTGGTAGAAGCGACTAACCGCAACTACACATTATCAAATGCCCGCTTCCGTGCTGGTATTGATAGTTACTTGACAGTTCTTGATGCACAGCGTTCATCTTATTCAGCAGAACAAGGTTTATTGTTGCTTCAACAAGCTAACTTAAACAACCAAATCGAGTTATACAAAACTCTAGGTGGCGGTTTAAAAGCAAATTCTTCAGATACAGTGGTTAATCAACCATCAAGTGCTGAACTTAAAAAGCAATAAGTTTTAAATAACTTATCTATAAAAGCTCACTTCGGTGGGCTTTTTTATTGCATCTCATGTGAATATTTCTTATCTTGAAAGCTTAAGAGATTTAGATTGATAAAAAATAATGTTACTGAGTAATTTAGAAAGTGTTCCGGGCCACCAGATTTTAAAACAGCTTGATGTTGTTTATGGAAGTACTGTCCGTAGTAAGCATGTTGGCCGTGACTTGATGGCGAGTTTAAAAAATATTGTGGGTGGTGAACTTACAGGTTATACCGAATTATTAGAAGAATCCCGCCAAGAAGCCATGAATCGTATGATTGCCAAAGCCCAGCAACTGGGTGCGAATGCAATTGTCGGTATTCGCTTTTCAACTTCAAATATTGCTCAAGGTGCTTCTGAACTATTTGTCTATGGCACCGCTGTGGTTGTGCAACCTCAAGCACCCCATCTACCAGATCCATTTAGTGCATAGGTAGAAAATGGAAAATCTTATTTTTCAGCTTGTTATTTTTCTAATTCTTTTCAGTATTGGTTGGGGTTTTGGGCGCCATATTGAACGAAAACATTTGAAAGAACTTCTAGAAAAAGAGCAACGACTGGCCCATATCAGAATTGATACCAACCGCTTTGCAACGAGTGATCAGCTTGGCCATTTTATTAGCAGTAATGTCGTGATTTCTCATGACTACTTTAAATATGTATTGGCATCCATTAAGAATGTTTTGGGTGGTCGCCTCACCAGTTATGAAAGTGTGGTTGAGCGTGCTCGTCGTGAAGCGATTGTCCGTTTAAAACAACAAGCACATACTGCAGGAGCTAACCATATTATGGGAGTTCGGCTAAGTACAACCGAACTTGGCATGCAAGGTGGAATGGTCGAAGTCTTTGCCTACGGTACAGCGGTCAAAAAATAAATAGCAGATGATTAATAAAAAGACTGTCTCATGTGTTCGTGAGACAGCCTTTTCATAATGTAAGGCTTATTTAATGAAACAAGACAACAGCTTTTTGTAAAGTAAACCAGATGCCCGTCAACAAAGGAATACCAACTACCGCCCATGCCAGTATAACCATGACCATGCTAGATGGTGCATAGGCTGTATCATTCGCCATGCCTACACTTTGTGGTAGTTTTTCATGCGCCAACGCTTTTTCTGCGGCTAGCTCAGCATCAGTCATATATTTATCATCATCTACGGGTTTAATCAGCAAATTGAGCACAAAGCCAATTGCCAGCATGCCTGCCAGAATGTACATGGTAATGTCATAAGATTGCGCCTGAGCTACCCCGTGGGCCAACTGATAATCACGAATATTAGTGATCAACAACGTTCCCAATACACCTGCGACAGACCATGCTGTGAGCAAGCGTCCATGAATTGCGCCAACCATTTGCGTACCGAAAATGTCTGCCAGATAAGCAGGTACAGTAGAAAAACCACCGCCATACATGGACAGAATGACACAGAAGGCTAAAACAAATAACGGTAAATTTTCTGCATGAGCCAATTGCGGAACGGAAACATATAATAAAAAGCCCAATGCCAGAAAAATAAAATAAGTATTCTTACGACCAATGAAATCCGATGCTGATGCCCAAAAGAAACGTCCACCAATATTAAACAGTGATAGTAAACCTGTGAAACCGGCTGCAAAGGTTGCAATCTGCATTTTCTGGTCTGTTGTTAGCTCATTGATCCCCACTTCCAAACCAATTAAACGTCCCCCAAATACTTCCTGCAACAGAGGTGATGCCATAGCCAGAATGCCAATACCTGCGGAAACGTTTAAACACAACACGCCCCAAATCAGCCAGAATTGCTTAGTTTTCCAAGCTTTAGTTAAATGTACATGACGGTTAGTGACTAACCCCTTAGATTTAGCAGTCGTAGGTTCCCAACCATTTGGTTTCCAGTTTGATGGTGGAATGCGATAGCCAAAAGCGCCACCAATCATGAAAATAAAATAAACACCGGCCAATACCAAAAAGGTTTGCCATACTCCCACCGAATCGGCAGTTGCAAAGAACTTCATCAATTTATCTGCGAGTGGTGCACCAATCATGGCACCGCCACCAAACCCCATAATCGCAAGGCCTGTTGCCAAACCGCGGCGATCTGGAAACCACTTGATGAGAGTCGAGACGGGCGAAATATAGCCCAGCCCAAGCCCAATACCCCCAACGCCACCACCCAGCCACATCAACCATAACTGATGGGTATAAACACCCAGCGCAGATAATATAAGTCCTCCTGCCCAACAAAATGCGGCCACCACCCCTGCCTTACGCGGTCCTGCATGCTCAAGCCAACCACCAAACAAAAATGCGGAAGAACCTAAAAACACAAAAAACAGGGTGTACATGATACTTAAGGTAGACACACTCCAGTCACAGGTCGTAGTGAATAGTTGTGCGAGCAGGCTCATATCTTTTGCACATTCTATTGGCGCATCAATTCCCAATGCTTTGGATAGCGGTAGCCAGAATACGGAAAATCCATATGCCATACCGATACTGAGATGAATCGCTAATGCAGCAGGAGGTAGTAGCCAGCGGTTATAACCTGAGTGGGCAATGGTTCGTTCCTTTGCCAAGAGAGAAAATTGTTGTTCCATGTACAATGCTCCGTGCTTTCATGGGCAAAATGAAGTTTCCATTTCATCTATTTTTTTTGATTTGTAAATAAGTTTCTAGGCGATGACTGTGGCTTACGCCAGACCTTTGTATTAAGACGTTATAGTGACAGGTCAACTGAATGATTGTGCAAATAATGAATAGTTTTATCAAGTAGCTTTTTTAATGAATTGATTTTAATAATTTGAAAAAACTAAACCAATAACTACTTATTTGTGAATCATTGGCTTAGTTTTTTATCTAGGTGGCGACAAATAAATATGCCTTATTTTACTTTTGTTTTCCGAATCATTTTATAGAGTAATTTTGGTGACATCCGAGAAACCATAACCCCTAGTTTTTCTTTTGTTCCACCAACAACAATATATTCTTGGCCTTGCATTAATGCTTTTACAGATTGCTCTGCAAATACATCTGCCTCTAAACCATTTTCAATTGCTTCATCTTGATGACCTTGAGGTTGCCCAGCACCATTTAACGCATTAAAAGAGACGTTAGTTTTTACAAATCCTGGGAAAATAACTGAAACTTCAACGCCTTGATCTGAGACCTCAGCACGCAAACTATTTGCCCACATATGAATTGCAGCTTTAGCAGCCGAGTAGCTTGCACGGTACTGCGTTCCTAATAAACCCGCCACACTCGACACAAATACAACTCGACCAGACTTTTGTTTTAACATGGTCGGTAGTACGGTTTTGGTTAATGCCACTTGTGAGAAATAGTCGACTTCCATAATGGCCCGTTCAGTTGCCATGGTCGTATCTTCAATTAAAGCACGTTGGCTCAAACCTGCATTATTAATAAGCCAGTCAATTCGCCCTTTAGCTTTTAAAATCTGCTTATAAGCCTCATCAACTTGTTTTTCATCAGTAATATCTGCAACCACAGACAAATGATGGTCTGGGTTTAACAAACCAACCCGAACTGCTTCTAATTCTTCAAAACGACGCGAGGTCAAAATCACCTCCGCTCCTTGCAAAGCCAACTCGCCTGCTAAGGCCTTACCCAGACCAGAAGATGCTCCCGTAATCCATACCACTTTATTTTGCAAAGTATCAAGTTTGGCCATGCTTTATGTTCCTATTATCTTTTTAAATTATGCTGCTTGATGCATGAAGGCCAAAAAGTGGTTGATATAATGAGTTGCTGTGGTCTGATCGACCTGTGTACCTAACTTTTCCAAACGTTTATAGCCTAAATGCGTCGTCATGTTAATCACCCCATTCAGGGTTTTATCGACAACTAAATTAAATTTTAAACGCTTTTTAGGTTCACGTACTAGGCTTGTTACGCCTAAATCTACAATTTGAATGAGAGTATCAAAAGCAGCTGCAACACTCTGCATATTCCCATCACGAATTTGCTGCGTAAGAGTTTCAGCTTGTTGCACGAGTTGGAGGGTAACTGGATAGGTAATATAAACTTGCTGCCCCTGTTCTTTCATCAGAGATGTCATATAGTCAACTAAAGGTAAAAGACGTTCATTTCCAAAGAATGAAACCGACCAAGGCATGTATTTTCGAAAAGTCTCTAAAACTTGCTGAACTACTTTTTCAGACTCAGCTTGCTGTTTTGGAGACATAGTTGTATTCCCTGACTGTAAAAGTACAGAAAAAACCTGCTCAATAATTTCACAAGAAAGGTCAGACAATACATCCCCTAAAGGTTTTGCCTGACTTTGGCTCACCCCATCATGCAGTTTCTGCCGAATGGTCTCGAATTGGGTATAAGTTGAATCGGAAATTTTCAAAAAAACTTCATAACTCATGAGCAACATCCTTTTTCAATTCTTTTGTAATTTTTGTGCCGTGTCTCTACACGATTAAATTGTGATCCATCTTTCATAAATCTACCGTTTTTTGAAAAAAATACAAAACCGTTTATCTGTTTTCAGCACATTAATTTCGAGGCATTTTTTTGCTACAATAGGTGCAATTTTTTATGCATATTCGATCTAAGCTACTATGACTGACGCTCAAACCGCTCAAAATATTGCGACCACATACGATCCAACCGAGATCGAAAAGAAGTGGTACCAAACGTGGGAAGAACAAGGTTACTTCAAACCTTCTGGTCACGGTGAATCATTCTGTATCATGATTCCGCCACCAAACGTCACTGGTAGTTTGCACATGGGCCATGGCTTTAACAATGCCATTATGGATGCCCTCACCCGTTATAACCGTATGATGGGTAAAAATACCTTGTGGCAACCGGGTACTGACCATGCGGGTATTGCAACGCAAATGGTTGTTGAGCGTCAACTTGGCTTACAAGGTGTGACTCGTCATGACTTGGGCCGTGATAAGTTCATCGAAAAAGTTTGGGAATGGAAAGAACAATCTGGCGGCACGATTACTAAACAAATTCGTCGCTTAGGTTCGTCTGTAGACTGGTCACGTGAACGCTTCACGATGGATGAAGGTTTATCAAACGCTGTTAAAGAAGTATTCGTTCGTTTGCACGAAGATGGTTTAATTTACCGCGGTAAGCGCCTTGTAAACTGGGATCCTAAACTTCAAACAGCACTTTCTGACCTTGAAGTAGAAAGCAAAGAAGAAAAAGGCTCGCTTTGGCACTTTAAATATTTCTTTGAAGACAAATCAGTTAAAACTCAAGATGGCAAAGACTATTTAGTCGTTGCAACGACTCGTCCTGAAACTTTACTCGGCGATACTGCTGTTGCTGTTCACCCTGAAGATGAACGTTATGCACACCTTGTTGGTAAAAACATTGTATTGCCAATTACTGGTCGTTTAATTCCAATCGTTGCTGACGACTACGTTGAAAAAGACTTCGGTACTGGCTGTGTAAAAATCACGCCTGCCCATGACTTTAACGACTATGACCTAGGTAAACGCAATAGCTTACCAATCATTAATATCTTCAACAAAAATGCCGAAGTTTTAGGTGAGTTTGAATATATTGCCAAAGCTGGTGAACAAATTTCTAAAACCATTACTGCACCTGCGGAATATGCTGGTTTAGAGCGTTTTGCAGCACGTAAAAAGTTAGTTGCTCAAGCAGAAGCTGAAGGCTGGTTAGATCAAATCCAACCGTATGACTTGAAAGCGCCACGCGGCGACCGTTCAGGCGTAATCATTGAGCCCTTATTAACTGACCAATGGTATGTAAAAATTGCTCCACTTGCTGAACCTGCAATTGAAGCAGTTCAAGATGGCCGTATTAAGTTTGTTCCAGAGCAGTACAGCAACATGTACATGGCATGGATGCGTGACATTCAAGACTGGTGTATTTCACGTCAGCTTTGGTGGGGTCACCGTATTCCAGCTTGGTACGATGCGAATGGCAACATCTATGTTGGTCGTAATGAACAAGAAGTTCGTGAGAAAAACAACATCGCTGCTGACGTTGAACTTAAACAAGACGAAGACGTTCTTGATACATGGTTCTCTTCTGCGCTTTGGACATTCTCAACGTTAGGTTGGACTGGCGATGCGAAGCAAGATGAAGTAAATGATTTCTTAAAAACTTTCCACCCAACAGATGTATTGGTGACTGGTTTTGACATCATTTTCTTCTGGGTTGCCCGTATGATCATGATGACCCTACACTTCATGAAAAATGAAGATGGTTCATCTCAGGTTCCATTTAAGACTGTTTACGTTCACGGCTTAGTACGTGATGGTGAAGGTCAAAAAATGTCGAAGTCTAAAGGTAACGTACTTGACCCATTAGACTTGATTGACGGTATTGATTTAGAAAGCTTGGTTGCAAAACGTACGACTGGCCTAATGAACCCGAAAGATGCAGCGAAGATTGAAAAATCAACGCGCAAAGAGTTCCCAGAAGGTATTAATGCGTATGGTACTGACGCAGTTCGTTTCACGTTCTGTGCGCTTGCAAACACTGGTCGTGACATTAAGTTCGACTTAAAACGTGTTGAAGGCTACCGTAACTTCTGTAACAAAATCTGGAACGCAACTCGTTTCGTTCTGATGAATGTTGAAGGCCAAACTGTTGGTACTGACGCTCGCCCTGATCTATGGGAACTTCCAGAACAATGGATTATGAGCCGTCTGCAAAAAGCAGAAGCTGCTGTACACCAAGCGTTTGCAACTTACCGTTTAGACCTTGCTGCACAAGCGATTTACGACTTTATTTGGAATGAATACTGTGACTGGTATGTTGAGTTAACTAAACCAGTTCTGAACGATACAGACGTTGCCGAAGAGCGTAAAGCTGAAGTACGCCGTGTATTGCTTGCAGTGATGGAAGCTTCTTTACGTTTAGCTCATCCGTTAATGCCGTATTTGACAGAAGAAATCTGGCAAACGCTTGCACCAATGCTTGGTAAAGGCAGTCCAACGATTATGACTGCTCAATACCCTATTCCTGAGCAAGCAAAAATCAATGAACAAGCTGAAGCAGACATGCAATGGCTTCAAGGTTTGATTGGTGCAGTACGTAACATTCGTGGTGAGTTGGGCTTAGGTAATGCGCGCTTATTGCCAGTATTACTTCAAAATACATCTGACGCTGAACGTGAACAAATCATTCGTATTGAAGCGTTGTTCAAAGCATTGGCAAAAGTTGAAAGCATTGAATTCTTGAATAAAGACCAAGAACCACCTTTGTCTTGCTCTAGCGTTGTTAGCCATGCATCGGTATTTGTACCAATGAAAGGCTTAATTGACCCTAAAGCTGAGCTTGCTCGTTTGCAAAAAGACTTGGATAAAATCCAAAAGCAACACGACCAAATCGCGGGCAAACTTGCAAATGAAGGCTTTGTATCTAAAGCACCAGCAGCGGTTGTTGAAGGTGAAAAAGCGAAGCTTGCTGAGTTTGCTGCTCAGTTAGAGAAAGTTAAAGCGAATATGGAGCAGATTGCTGCGCTTTAAGCTTTTTTAGTTAAATGAACCCAGAATCTGTGCAAGCAGGTTCTGGGTTTTTCTATATTTAGAAATTACTTTTTCTCTAGAATCACCATATGAAGATGCCATGATTTTATGTAACCATTCAATAAAGGCAAATTTTCATTCATTTCTTTATGAAACAATAAATTAAAATCATATAAGAATAGATCAGCTATATCTTGATAAGTAAATCCTATAAATCTTTCAGGTTCTCTCAGAACCCATTCATCTTGACTTCCTAATAAATCAACTACCAGAATTCCGCCTTCAGGAAGTGCATTTATTATTCGTTTAATTACGCTATAAAAATAGCTTGGGTTACAAAAGAACAGACTTGATGAAGCAATAATTAAGCTTGCAGACGGAAAATTAAAGTCTTCAAAAGATTCATGATAGAAACTAAATTTAGAGTCATCTTTAAATCGCTCAGCACAGACTTTTTGCGCATCAATTGAAATATCAAAAGCATGAACATTAAATCCTTTTGATAATAGATAAGCAGATTCATTGCCAGCGCCACAGCCACAATCGATAGCAACTAAAGGTAAGTTAGGAAAATAACCTAAAGCCTTCTCTAAAATAGGTCTATGTTTAAGTTCTCTTGATAATTGAATAAATTTTTCATTCATAAATCCGATCTTTTAATTTTTATAATTTTCACACTATATTTTATAAAAAATCCAATCTCAACGATTTCTTATTTCAGAAGCTACTCTCTCACAACATCATCATTAGTATGGTTATGGCAGCAAATAAAGTATAAATCTAATTATTGCTGCCATAAGTTGATACGCCAATAGGCTTATCAGAGATAATTAAAGCACCCCATGCCCCAATAACATCTCTACCCCACTCACTTTTTTCATATGCTTCAAACGCTCCTTTTCCCACTTCACCTGCTGCTTTAACTCAGTACAGTCCGCATCTACAGCTTTATAAACATCACTGATGTGCACATGCTCAGCTTTCACATTCTTGGCTAACTGAAAAGAGTCCAAAATCTCAGTAATTTGGCTTTCAAGCTGCTGACTTTGTGCATCTAAAGCGAGCTTATAAAACCTCAACTGCTCGGCAGATAATTCTTTAGCCCCTACTTCTTTATGCTGTTCAAGCTGTAACTGGAGTTTGAGTAAATAAAACAAATCCTGCTTTTCATAGGCCTGACTTGCTTGTTGGAACAACTCAGTTTTTTCTTCTTTTTTTGTTTCATCTTGCTCACGGTCTGGGTGAATCATCGCGGCAATTTTTAAATAAACCGTTTTAAGTGACTGGGCTGCCATTTGCTCAGCTTGTTCACGTTTCTGTTGCTGTCGTTGCTGTTTGGCTTGTTCCCGTGCTTGTTGCTGCTCAGCAGCATACTGTTCAAAGTCTTCTTCAAGTTCTGCACTTTGATCAGCACTTTCTTCATATTCAAATTTTATTGACTGAGCTTTTTTATTCTTTTTTGCCGATTCCCCCGCATGTTTCTGATAAAAGGTATCAATCTGCTTCACTAACTCCAACTGTTCTTCAGATAGCTGTTTGGAGCGCTTCAACATGTGTGCAAGCTGGGCAATTTTTTCATCAAGTTGTTGCATATCCGCTTTGGAAAACTCATGGCTATGCAACATATTCCAAAGTTGCTCTAACTGCTGAAATAAGACGCCATGCAAATCGCTATACACAGGCATCAATTTTTGCCGTATGTGCTGTTGAATCTCAGCTTGCGCATTTTGCCATGTACTCAGGCTAACTTTTTGCTGTTCTATTTTATCAATCAGGCGATTCAGTTTTTTCTGCTGTGCAGATGGCTCAGACCTTTGCTGTAAGCTCACTTTAAGATCAAAGGACATACTCATCCACCTGAAAAAGAAAAAAGTGTAGCAATAATCAGATGAGGAAGGTAGCAAAGCATTCTTTAAATAAGAATCAGCCTATTAATGTTTAGAAAATAGAACGTGTCTTACCTAAAGGTTTATATCTTAAGAAATCCACCAAATCATCACTGGCAACGTCACAGCTGCACATAGGGTTTGAAAGCTGATTACTGCTGCCATGAGTTGGCTGTCGCCACCCAATACTTTAGTTAAAATGTATGAAGCAGAAGCAGTCGGTAGCGCAAAGAAAATGACTAAAATTTGTGTTTGCAAACTTGGTAAACCAAACCAAGTACAAACCATATAAGCCAAAGCAGGCACTGCCAAAAGTCGTGCAAAAGTGTCTGCCGCCAACACGACAATATCTTTTTTAATTTGCATAAACTGTAAAGCTGCGCCCACACATAACAGACCCAGTGGCAAACTCGATGCTGAAAAAAGTTTAATAAAGTTAGCAATGCCGTCCCAAATCGGGATGTGAAGTGCATTGACTGCCGCTCCCACCACACACGATGCAATTAACGGATTTTTAAGTAGAGCAATCAAAACAGGTTTAATTGCCATGTGTTCTTTAGAGGTTAGAGCAAGCACCGAAATAACGTTCACAAGTGGAATGCAAAGCGCCAATAAAATTGCCAGTATTGCCATTCCTTCACTTTTAAAAAGCGAAGTCACTAACGCCAGACCAATATAAGTATTAAAGCGAACCATACTTTGTACGTGCACACCAAAACGTGCAGGTGGTATGTGCCAAAACACGCGAAGTATGTACAAGAAAATGGTAACTGCCAAAACTACAATCAACATGGCAATAATGGCTGTACTCAAACTTTGTAAGTCAATTTTCGCAGTCGACAACGTACTAAAAAGCAAAGCGGGAAATAAAATATAGTAATTGAGCTTCTCTGCCCCAGCCCAAAACTCATCGCTAAAAAAATGATATTTTTTAAACAGGTATCCCGATGCAATTAATGCAACTAAAGGAAATAGAGATAAAACAATGCTATTCATTTCTTTACTCGAGTTTGGTTGAAGGACTTGCTATTTTGGCAATTCCCTTGGCTTACTCATATATTAAAGATAATGAAAACTCATGATAAAATGAGTTTTTACTCATAATAAGTACAACATGACATTTACCCAGCTTGAAATTTTTGCACTCATTGCTGAACTGAAAAGCTTTACTGCCACAGCAGAAAAGCTGGGAATTTCACAGTCGGCAGTTTCTCATGCCCTTAAGTCATTAGAACAACAATGGGGCATTAACCTCATTTCAAGAACTCAAAGTGATATTGAACTGACTACAACAGGCCAGCAGTTACTCACTCATGTAAAAGAACTATTGAGTATTTCCAACACATTAGAAAAAGAAGTGGCTGCGATCCATGGATTAAATGAAGGCACATTACATATCGGATCTTTTGGGGCTTCATCATCCATTTATCTATTGCCTGAAATTTTAGAAAGCTTTCGGCAGCGCTACCCTAAAATCGAAATTTATATCGATGAAGGTGAGGATAAAGAAGTAGCTCAATGGTTATTGGAACGGCGTATAGAAGTCGGTTTTTTGATTATGCCAGATGAGCGGTTCGATACATTCCCTTTAATTGAAGACCGTTTTGTTGCCCTAATTCCGAATGGTTACCCACTGGCGCAACAGCTCTATATTGATCCAGTACAACTAGAAAACTGCCCTTTTATCATGACAATGGCAGGCAGTAGACATCAGGTCGAATTAATTTTAAAAAACTTTAATGTGAAACCGGACATCAAATTTTATGTGTCACAAATTTTGAGTATCGTCAGCATGGTGCATAACCAGTTAGGGGTGTCCATTGTGTCTGATATGGTCATCACCAAAGAGTTACTCTCACTCTATCCAAATGTAGCTAAACGCCCTTTTAAACCGAACCTTAAACGCTCAATTGGCCTTGCAGTCAAGAATAAAAAGCATATGAGTCCTGCTGTGAAAGCATTTATAGAAGTTGCTCAAGAGGTTTGGTCAAATCATTAAATGATTACGGATAATTTTTAGGAATTTGATAACGAACTTTTTAAGGTCATTTTTTAAGCACATTAGATGACTTGTAACGTAAAAAGCGCCATAACTGCCCTATTTTAACTAAATCGGCGCACCATTTATCGCCAAAAACCACTTTTCCAATTCAAATTGGTGCACTTATTGCATATTCACTTTTATGCAATTGAGTTTGTTTCGACAAACTTAGGTTTTTAGATTCCTTAAATCTATTTTGGTGCAATTTACAGACCCAGATTTGTTCCAAAATGGAATTTAGCACTTTTTTCGAGCATGCTATGCAAAATGTAGATCTATTTTTCTTATTACTTGGTGCTGTTTTGGTTCTTGCCATGCACGCAGGTTTTGCATTCTTGGAACTTGGTACGGTTCGCCATAAAAATCAGGTGAACGCACTAAGTAAAATTCTGACTGACTTTGCCCTCTCTGCGATCGCATATTTCTTTGTTGGCTACTACATTTCTTATGGCCAGCATTTCTTCCATGATGGTACGGTTTTATCAAACGATCATGGCTACAACCTCATGCGTTGCTTCTTTTTACTCACTTTTGCTGCGGCAATTCCTGCCATTATTTCGGGTGGTATTGCTGAACGTGCAAAAATGCGTTCACAAGCAATTGCGACACTCGCTTTAGTTGCGCTGGTTTATCCATTTTTCGAAGGCATGGTTTGGAACGGTAACTATGGTCTGCAAAAGTGGTTAGAAACTACCTTTGGTGCAGCTTTTCATGACTTTGCCGGTTCAGTTGTAGTGCATGCTATGGGTGGTTGGATTGCGCTTGCTGCGGTCATTTTATTGGGAGCACGTTCTGGTCGTTATAAGAAAGATGGTCGTGTAAGTGCTCACCCGCCCTCTTCTATTCCATTTTTGGCGCTTGGTTCATGGATTTTAATTGTAGGCTGGTTTGGCTTTAATGTGATGAGTGCTCAGCGTGTAGATGCTATTTCTGGTCTAGTTGCCATTAACTCACTCATGGCAATGGTTGGCGGAACGATTACAGCAAATGCGATTGGTAAAAATGACCCAGGTTTCTTACACAACGGTCCACTTGCAGGCTTAGTGGCAATCTGTGCAGGGTCTGACATTGTTCATCCAATCAGCGCGCTTGTTATTGGTGGTGCAGCTGGTGCGATGTTTGTATACCTATTTACCTACACACAAAACAAACTCAAAGTTGATGATGTGTTAGGTGTATGGCCGTTACACGGCGTGTGTGGTGCATTTGGTGGTATTGCAGTGGGTCTATTTGGTCAAAAGTGGCTTGGTGGTTTAGGCGGTGTGTCTTTCATCTCACAACTCATTGGTACAACACTTGCGATTGCCATTGCGCTCGCTGGCGGTTTTATTGTGTACGGCTTACTTAAAGCGACCATTGGCATTCGTTTATCTCAAGAAGATGAGTTCCGTGGTGCAGATTTATCCATTCATAAGATTTCTGCAAACTCTGAAGAAGGTATGTTTTAATCCTTTCTAAAGTGCTCAAAGCGACGATACTTCTCGTCGCTTTTTTTATTTTTTAAGGAAAATTGGGCCCCTTTCTTCTGTAGAGTTTAAGAGCAATTTAAGCTTAATTTTATGTAATTAGTCGCATCCATTGTCGATTGATATTTCATCAGAATGACTAAGCAAAAACTTTTTTTCCAAATTAACCTTATCTTACTTTTTTTAAGTTTTTTTCTGCTTTTAATCGTTTTTCCAGTCGGCGGAAAAATTGATATGTACCTTATCCAACCTTGGACGGATTCAACAGGTCATTTTTTCAATCGGGACAATTGGTATCTTGTACGGCTTAACCATGAAATCGTAAAACAAATCATCACCACTGTTTATGTCATCTTTTTAGGTCTTTGGATTGCGTCATTCAAAGTAGAAAAATTGAAGCTTTATCGCTGGCAATATGGCTATATGTTTTTTGTGAGCATGATTGGTAGCGGTATAATTGGCTTATTAAAATCACAATCGGCTCATGCCTGCCCTTGGAATATGGTTCATCCTACCACGTTAGGATATGTATGGGATTTTACCGCCAAACACGGACACTGTTTTCCGGGCGGCCATGCAAGTGCTGGTTTCATCTTAATGACAGGTTATTTTGTTTATCGTCTTGAGCGGCCTAAGCGTGCCTATTTTTACTTAGCGGCGGGTCTTATCTTAGGCTTTATGATGGGTTGGGGGCAAATGATGCGTGGTGCGCATTTCCTGAGCCACAATTTATGGACAGGTTGGGTAGTTTGGGCAGTAAATATCTTATTTTATGCAGTTTGTATTCACCGCTTCGAATTTGAAAAACGAATCAAACAAGAACTTGTATAAATCAAGTTCTTGTTTCATGAATATGTAAAACTTTAGGCAGTTTAACCAGAACAGAAAGTCCACCAAGCTCTAAGCTTTTATCAAGTGTTAAAGTTCCACCTAAACGTTGAGTTGCACGGTCAACAATCGATAGACCTAAGCCACTGCCCACTTCAAGGTGGTGGTGTACCCGATAAAAACGTTTTAAAACTTTATCATAGTGTTCAGGTTCAATCCCCGCACCACTATCTTCAATTTGAATACACGCGTAGCCATCTGTATCTGTAAAAACTGAAATATTAATCACGCCTTGGTGGGGCGTATATTTGATTGCATTATCAATTAAATTAAAAATAATAGAATGTACTGTCGGCTCAACACTATGCATTTCAATAGGTTCATTACGAACCAGCCCTAAATCAATCTCTTTTTGCATGGCTAAATTAACAAGCTGCTCAACACAATTTAAAGCAACATCATTAAGCTGAAAATATTTGGTGGGTTCAATCACGCTCAAAGACACATCCTGCTTTGCCAAAGCTAAAAGCTGGGTGACCAGATGCTGAATACGCGCCAATCCTTTACTCAAGTTTTGCAATGACTCATGCTCAGGCAGTTGACTGATTAAAATCTTAGTTTGTAGATTCAAAGCTGTGACAGGAGTTCGAAGTTCATGTGCAGCATCGGCAATAAACTGTTTTTGTTCCATTTGAGCCTTCGATATACGTTCAAACAGACGGTTCATTTCATCAATAGTTGGCAATAATTCTTGAGGATAGTCTAAAGCTTCAATTGGCGTTAATTCTTCCGAATCACGATGAGTCAGTTCATTTTTAAAATCATCAATCGGCTTTAAACCTCGACGAATAATTGCGGCTAAAGCAAAAATCGCAAATGGCAAAATAATTAGATACGGAATGAACATACTTCCTGCGAGTTCCCAAGCAAAAGCCTCACGGACCTTTTCTTGTTGGCTAATCTGGATCTGATAATCTTTTAAAGGCAGAACATAGGTACGGATTAAACCTTGGCTGGTTTTATGCGAATAAAAGCCAGCTTGTGCAACAGGTGGAACCAACAGGTGTAAATGATGAGATAAATGGGCCTGATCTTTATAGGCCCAAATGTCTACAAATAAATCTTCTTCATGATAAGTTTTGTGAAAATCGAACTCACTACTTACTGTTTTCAATGGATATTCAGCTGTTCGTTCTGCTAAATAACGCATTTGAGTATCTAAAATTTCATCAACTTCTTGAAGCGCAACCTTATAGGCACTAAAAATTAATATACAACCTAAAATGACACTGAAAATTGAGGTGCCCCAAATCAGTCGTTTTTTTAATGAATAATGCACGTTTATAAAGTTCCACAACTAAAACTACGATTGTCCTAAACGGTAACCCAGACCTCGAATAGTTCGAATAAAGTCTTTCCCGAGTTTAGCCCTCAAGTGATGCACATATACTTCTATTGTATTACTGGTCACATCACTATCGAAATCATATAACTTATCTTCAAGATTTGCCTTAGAAAAGATTTTATTTGGATGGCTCATCAAAGGAATAAGAATCGCCCATTCACGATTCGACAAATCAATCCGTTGACCTTTAAAGGTTGCGATATGTTGTTCAACGTTTAAAACCAGATCGCCACTTTGTAATAGTTGCTCATGATTCGCAAGCTGAGCTTCCACCCCACTACGACGCAATAGCGCATGTATCCGAGCAAGTAACTCATCAAATTCGTATGGTTTGATTAAGTAATCATCTGCACCGTGGTTTAATCCATCCACGCGGTTTTGTAACTGATCTCGTGCCGAAATGATTAATACAGGAGTTGCTGCCCTTTGGCGAATTTGCTTCAAGACCTGCATGCCATCCATCATAGGTAGGCCCAAATCTAAAAGAATTAAATCAAACTTATTTTTAGCCAATTGAGCCAGACCATCTAAGCCATTATTGACCCACTCCACCTCAAATTGATGATATTGCAGCAACGTTATTGTTGACTCTGCAATCATAAAATCATCTTCAATCATCAAGATTTTTGTCATGTTCTAGGCTCGCTTTAATTCACATGGGCACAAGAGTGCAGCATATCCAGTTGAGGGTTGATGACCTGAGTTTTTACATCTAACAAACTTAATAAGCTTGGGAATAAATTATCCTGACTTAACTTTTCTTTAGTTTGTTGGCCTAAACAACTCACTTGTGCAAGGTTGTGTTGTTTCCAGCTATCGGAAAACCACATAATCATTGGTACATGTGTCTGTTGGCTTGGTGCGATTGCATACGGTGAACCATGTAAATATAAACCATGTTCACCAGTTGATTCACCATGATCAGATAAATACCATAAACCTGTTTGATATTTCGATAATTCTTTTAGTTTATTAATCATCTGACTTAACACATGATCTGTATACACAATCGTGTCATCATAACTATTTAATAACTCTGTTCGAGAGCAGCCCTGTATCGCATTAGTATCACAAGTCGGTTTAAACGGTTGATACTCAGCAGGCGCACGCTTGTAATAAGCTGGACCATGACTTCCGACTTGATGTAAAACAATGAGTCGTGGACGAGTGTCTTCTTTGGGAATAGTGACTAAATACTCATTTAAGCTATCAATTAAAATATCATCATAGCATTCGCCATCTTTACACCATTTTTGCTTTAACTTTTCTGATATTTGATATTGCTCAACACGATCACAAGTCCCTTTACAACCAGAATTATTATCAATCCAAGTCACTTGGTAACCCGCACGCTTTGCAATGTCCAATAAACCTTCACGATGACTTGCTAATTGCTCATCATAGTCAACACGTGGCATGCCAGAGAACATGCATGGAACTGAAACAGCGGTTGCTGTACCACATGAGCTGACTTGAGAAAAATTCAAAATATCTTGTTTAGAAAGCTCTGGATTTGTATTTTTGGCATAACCATTGAGTGAAAAACTTTCCGCACGAGCTGTCTCACCAACGACTAGTACCATCAATTTAGGCAAGTTCTTTTGTACTTGCTGAACTTGATGAGCATCTTCACCGTAATGTATTAATGGTAAGTTCTTCTTAGGTGCCATCTTGTGATAGTAAGACATTAAAGATGAAATACTATTTTGTGGTGAGACCATCCCTTTTAAATCACGATGTTCACGAAAGATAGATGCAAAATCAACATAGTATGTAAACAACAAAGTCCCTACAATTACAAAAGAAGCGACAATTGAACTGACTTTTTTCAACAATAAATGAGATGTTTTTTCTTTTTTAAGCTTTATTTGAAAAATCAAAATGATAGGTAAAATTACTAAAAAAACTGTCCAAAGTCCAAAACGTAATGAGATTAAATCAGAAATCTCTGCTGCATCGGTCTGTACCATATTTTGAATTTGATCTGGTGAAATTACTATTCCGAGTGTATTTACAAAATATGCGCTAAATCCCCCAACAATCACCAGAATAATGGCAACAACTTTAGCAGTCCATTTCCAATTTAAAATCTGTAAAATTGCATAATAAGCAGCAACAACAATAACCACTGTAGCAGCCAAGAACAAAATAGCCTTTACTCCAAAATATGGAGTTAAAAGATTAATGCTCTGGAAGAAACCAATATTGAGAATGGCTCCTAACCAAATAGCTAAAATTAAATTAAACATAAACAGTGAAACCTGTTTATTCCTTAATTTAGAAAAAAAATTAAGCATCTCGGACAACTACAATCTTTTATGATGCTTCACTGTAGAAATTAAAACTTAAAAATCACTTAAATAAAAAAGCAGCCATAAATGGCTACTTTTAGAAATACTCATTGTTAAATTCTATATAAAAAGAAAAAAGTCGAGATTCACATGAACCTCGACTCTTCAAAACATAATGTTTTTGCTAGGTTTAGAAGCTGTATTTAGCCATTAAACCAACACGGTTATCTTTGTAGTCATCACCAGCAAAGGTTTCACGTTTACCATTGACATATTCAATACCTAAGTCAATTGGTTTAACTGGTGTGTAAATTACGTTAAGCCATGCTTGTTGAACTTTTTCATTACCAGCTGTATATGCTTTTGCATAATCAGTACCGTCATCAGCGAATTGTGCACCATACGCTAAAGTAGCGCGTAAGTTAGGTAAAATCTTATAAGTTCCACCTACTTGTACTGCTACAAATTCATTTTGTTCAATATTATCATTAACTAAAGTATAAGCAGAATTACTACCATATAAGTAGTTGCTGTTACCTACAACATAAGAAGCATCAGCAAAGAGTTTTAAAGGATCTGATACTTTAAAGTCGGTACCTGCAGCAACACCCCATCCAGTTTGGTCATCACCTTTACCTGATTTATAGTTTTCAACAAAAGCTCGAGCAGAAGCATTACCATTACCTGCAGCGTAGCCTTGGGTAATTTTAGCTGTTAATACAGGTAGTCTGTATTTAACTGAGTCACCTGTTGCCGAGCTATTACCTTCTTCTGCTGAAACAAATAGCTGAGTTGCAGGAGCTAACTTATAGTTATAACGTACTTGTGGAATACGTGTCGTACCACCACCAATGTTCGTCGAGAAATCGATCATTTCTGGTGCATGGCTCGCCAAGAAGTTAGACGTTGTTTGACCAAACAACCAGTTGTTATAAGTCAAGTAAGCATGACGAATACGTACGTTTTCAGATTTGCTATTGTCACTACTTGCAAAGTCTAATTCAATTTTACCACCAACTTTGGCATTGCTTACTGGAGCAGTAAAATCTAAACCAAGACGTGTCGTTTTAGCTGTTGCACGCAATTTATCTTTTGCTTCGCCAGTTGACTTACTTACATCACCAAAGTCGTTATCCGCACCTTCAATAATATAGTTAGCATCCCCACGAACATAACCATATAGGTTCACATCAGCGCCAGCTTTAGATTTTAATGATGCTAAAGGTGAAACTGGTGCAGCAACAGGTTGTGCCTTAACTTCAGCTAACTGTACTTGCTGTTGTTGCTGTACTTGCTGCTGTTGTTGCTGCACTTGGCTTTGTTGTTGAATTAAAGCTTTTAAAGCTTCAACTTCTTTACGAAGCTGTTGAATTTCCGCTTTGTCGGAAGTCGCAGCATGTGCCCCACTCATCATTAAAGCTGTAACTGTAAGAGCTAAACTTTTAACAACGAAAGATTTACGATTAAGGAATAGATCCATCAAAAACTCCAAAAATATATTTTATGTTGCCTATCCATGCCAAGTTGATTTACGCCATTAAATTAGGGGCTAAAAAATCAACTCTCCTCCACTTTGGTTACATTAATTTTATTACCGCAACCAAAACCAATTTCAACGTTATGCAAGACCAAAACCAATAACCAAAGACATAAAAAACGTACTTTGACTTACAGATTTTTACCTTAACTTCATGTTGTAACGAATCCTACACAACTCTCTTATCTTATAGAATGATTAAATCGTTATTTCATTATTCTTTTTTAGACTTTAGGCTAATATCCAATCTACTTGAACATTTTTCTACCCATTTTGATTGATTCACATGATTTTTCTTGTTAACGAAATCCATTTTTACTCCTTTTAGCTTCCATTTGCTACCCAAACAAGATGGCACAATTAATAGAGCATTTAAATAGCTAAAAACATACATTTTTAAAAACATAGACAAAGGTATTAGATCAAGCTTAGATCACCGCTTAAGCAATATTAACTTTCTTTATTTCATTTAGTTAACATTATTTTTCTTGTAGTTTTGCATGTTTCCACAGGTAAATAGGGAACAAAGTAACAATCCCAATAATGACAATAGCTATCAAATAATGGAAATAACCGAATGCATCTCCAAGCACACCACTGAAACTATAAAGGACACCACTTACAGTCGCCATAACCGAAACCTGAAAGGTAAAATCTGTACCCGCATATTCTTTTCGACTGTAATGCATGACTAAGGTCAACATAACCACCAACAACATTGCAGAGAATGCATCTTCTAAAGCGTTTACGATATAAACTCCCCAAACATTGAGTTGAATTTTCTGCTCATACGCATAAGCTAAATAGGTATAAGCCGCTAAGCTCATAATTTTAAATACTGAAAAAACAAGTAAGGCCGTAGGTCTAGAAAAGTATTTAAGCAGCCAACCTGCAATTGCCGCCCCTGCCAGTGCTGCTACAGCACCGAGCATCGTGATATAAACGCCAATTTGAGTAAAACTTAGACCCATGTCTACCATTAAGGGTTTAAGTAATGGTCCAGCTAAACCATCTGCTACTTTAAAAGTAATAAGTACAACCAACCAAGAACGAAGCTCTTTATTTTGAGAGAAATAACTCAAGTAGGCTTTAATCTTTATGACTAAATTTTGCTGACTGGGTTTAAGTTGATGACCTGAATAAGCTGCATGTTTAGGTTCTTTAAATAATAAAACGGGTAACGTATTTAAAAATACCAAAGCCGCTAATAGCAAAAAAGTAGGTTGCCATGTCAACCAGTCTAAACACCAAAGTACGGCGCCTCCCCCCACAATAAAACCGAGTCGGGAACCGATCACCTGAAATGTATTTCCCCAATGTTGCTGGTCATGCTGTAACAAATTGACAGCCAAAGCATCGGTAGCAATATCTTGTGTTGCTCCTGTTAAGTTCATTAAAAGAAGCGAAATAAAAAAGGTAAATAGATAAATAGGCTGGTCTAAAGCTTGAATGGGGAAAAAAGACAAAATGCAAAGTACGACCACAGTCAAAAACTGAGTAGGTAAAATCCAGCTGCGGTAGTGCCCTAAACGTGAAAGCGCATGTCGATCAACCCACGGCGCCCAAAAAATCTTAATTGACCAAGGCAACATTAGTAGACCAAAACCACCAATATGAGCGAGTGACACACCTTGTGCCCTTAAAATAACAGGTAAAGCATGGGTCATAAAACCGACAGGTAGCCCTTGTGCCCAATATAAGGAAAATAGCAGAAGATAAAGATTTTGCTGCCGAAACATATATACCTACTTTTTATTTCTTTAATGAGGAATAACATCAAATGTCATGTTGTTCTTACATTTTGCCAATGAAGCATATATTTCAAAAGATTAAGATAAAACTAGGACAAGTTAAAATTTAAAAAAATATGGATCAACATTTCCCTAATTTACCTGATTTGGTACCCCAACGTGGTACTGCTTTAAGCCGGGCACTATTTAAGAAACTTTTTTTAGCGCAAGGTTGGACAATTGAAGGTGAAGTTCCTAATTTTCCAAAAGCAGTAGCAATTATTTCACCTCATACTTCCAATATTGATGGATGGTATGGCTTTCTTGCGATTTTCGGATTAGGTATCCAAATTACAGTATTAGGTAAAGATGCCCTTTTTAAACCACCTTTTAAACGGGTGTTAGATTGGGCTGGTGTTATTCCAGTTAAACGTGACACAGCCAATGGACTAACTGAACAAGTCGTTGCAACCATTCAAAAATATGACAAGATCTGGATTGGGATGGCGCCCGAAGGCACACGTAAAAAAGCAAAAAAAATGAAAAGTGGTTTTTACCATATTGCCGCAAAAGCCAATATTCCCATTGTGATGTTTTCTTTTGATTATGACCATAAAACGATTCACTGCTTAGGCCACTTAGACCCAAGTGGAAACTATGATGAAGATCTACAAAAGATTTTTGACCACTATGAAGGAAAAATTTCACCCAAAAATCGTAATTGGCTGGCCGAACCTTTACAAAATCTAGTGAAAAAAACCTAGCAAAAATTGAGCGAATCTGGTCTTATGGCCCTTCTTAATTTATCTCGACATAGATTGTTTTAAAGATGAAAATTGCTCAATTTGCCAGTATTGGATTTATCTCTCTAGCACTATTTGGCTGTGATAAATTTAGCAAAACACCAACACCGACGACCTCAATTAAAGCCCGTGAACCTGTCATTGCGCTTGCTTTAGGTGGCGGTGGAGCAAAAGGATTTTCACATATTGGTGTGATCAAGGTTTTAGAGTCTCATGGAATTAAACCTAAAATTGTAACGGGTACCAGCGCTGGTAGCTTTGTTGGAAGTATCTACGCGAGTGGGCAAACACCTTATCAATTGCAAAGTCTGGCCCTGAAATTACAAGAATCTGATATCCGTGATTTAACCCTTAATCGTCAAGGCATTATTCTCGGACAAAAGTTACAAGACTACGTTAACCGTAATGTTGGTAATAAACCAATTGAGAAGTTCCCAATCCGCTTTGCGGCTGTGGCAACTCGTCTTGATAATGGTCAAAAGGCAGATTTTATTAAAGGTAATGCTGGTCAAGCTGTACGTGCCTCTTGCAGTATTCCAAATGTGTTCGTGCCTGCCACAATCGGCAATCAAAAATACGTAGATGGTGGCCTAGTCAGCCCAATTCCTGTAAAAACAGCTCGTGATATGGGTGCAGATATTGTGATTGCAGTTGATATTTCCGCGCGTCCAGTAGGTAACCGCCCAGCCAATATGTGGGGATTACTTGATCAGACGATTAATATCATGGGCCAACAAAGTATTAATGAAGAACTCAAGCAAGCAAATGTGGTAATTAAACCTAAAGTTGGTCATTTAGGTACACTAGACTTGAAATCCAGTAATGAAGCAATTTTGGAAGGTGAAAAAGCTGCTCAAGCTCAAATGCGTCAAATTGAAGGTGCAATTGCAAACTTCAAAAAATCTCCAGCAGCATTTAAGCCCGCGCCACGCTCTAAATTCTAATTGAAGTGGTTTTTTTCTATCCACATTTCCTATCATCTGCTACAGTGGTAAAAGTGATATTAGTCACTTTTACCCATCATAAAGATATATAAAAGAGCAGATTTATGGAGTTTGTTGTACAACCTTGGCACTGGTTTGTATTGGGTATCTTACTTATTCTTTCTGAACTGATTCTACCTGCCTTTGCCGCACTCTGGTTTGGTATTGCCGCCATTATGGTGTGCATTCTCTATTGGTTATTTCCAGATATTAGCCTCACAACGCAAATTGTATTGTGGATAATATTATCAGTGCTATGCACCATCCTTTGGTTCAAGTTTATTAAACCCTTATCAATTGATAAAACGAAAGCGGGCCTCCCCCGTGAAGCAACTATTGGTCAAATTGGAATGGTTATTCAAACTGGTCTAGACCATGATCAAATTATTGTTCGCTTTCCAATGCCTATTTTAGGGGCCGATGAGTGGAATTGTCGGAGCACCACTCCTGTTAAAGTGGGCGATCGTGTCAGAGTTATTGACATTTCGGGTAACGACTTAATTGTTCAAACCCATGGTACTTCATAAACATTAAAGATAAAGAGAGGGTATTTTCATGCCAGTCGGTACTATTATTGTTTTAGCCTTTTTGGCTTTTGTAGGTGTTACCATTTTTAAAGGGGTTCGTATTGTTCCTCAGGGCTACAAATGGATTGTCCAACGTTTAGGTAAATATCACACGACCCTTAATCCGGGACTTAATTTTGTGATTCCCTATATCGATGAAGTGGCTTATAAAATTACCACGAAAGATATTGTGCTAGATATTCCATCGCAAGAAGTGATTACACGTGACAATGCCGTATTGCTCATGAATGCAGTAGCCTATATTAATTTAACCACACCAGAAAAAGCAGTTTACGGTATTGAAAACTATACATGGGCAATTCAAAACCTTGTACAAACCTCATTACGTTCTATTGTCGGTGAAATGGATCTAGATGATGCATTATCTTCACGAGATCACATTAAGGCTAAGTTAAAAGCTGCTATTTCTGACGATATTTCAGATTGGGGCATTACCTTAAAAACAGTCGAAATTCAGGACATTCAACCGTCTCACACCATGCAAGCTGCCATGGAAGAGCAAGCTGCCGCAGAACGTCAACGTCGTGCTGCTGTTACTAAAGCCGATGGTGAAAAACAGGCTGCTATTTTAAGTGCAGAAGGTCGTTTAGAAGCTTCTCGCCGTGATGCAGAAGCACAAGTCGTGTTAGCTGAAGCTTCTCAACGTGCAATTGAAATGGTGACCAGTGCAGTTGGCGATAAAGAGATTCCGGTTGCTTACCTTTTGGGTGAACAATATGTAAAAGCAATGCAGGATATGGCGAAATCAAATAATGCTAAAACTGTGGTTTTACCTGCCGATGTTTTAAATACAATTCGCGGTATTATGGGAAAGCATAATTAATTCAATTACTTCAAATAAGTAATTAAAATCAAGGCGGTGACTATCATGTCGCCGTTTTTTATATTATTGGTTTTTTAATCTTTTCTGATCTTTCAAAGGTAATTTCTTTACGACTAAATCATAAGAATCATGAATTAAATCTTGCAGTAAATCACTTGTTAAGTTCTTATGCGGTGTAATCGAAATCCAGTGTTTTTTATTCATGTGATAACCCGGAATAATAAATGAATAAAGCTCCTGATATTCCTGACTCTTATACGGATCACACTTCACATTAATCATTTTGACGCCTGCGGCTTCCGCCGTCAGCATGAACATTTTCTCTAAAATTTTAAAAACTTCATAGTCTGGACCAAAAGGATGAGTCTGTTGACTAAAGGGAAGATTACGCGCAATTTCAATTGCTTTTTGATGGAGTTGTTCACCATTCATTTTTTTCTCCTTTATTCATTTCGCATGAATAGAAGTTATGAATATTGATTTAATATTATTAGTTCGTACGCGCTAAAAGAAATTGTGAGATATCAACTAATTCTTTTGCATTATCACCAAAATGAGCTAAGGCTTCAAAAGCTTGATCGTGCAATTCTTTTGCATAGATCTGTGCTTGTTCAAGACCCATTAACGCTGGGTATGTCGATTTTTGCACTTGCTCATCCTTACCAGCAGTTTTACCCAAAGCTTCGGTACTCGACGTAATATCGAGAATATCATCTAACACTTGAAAAGCTAATCCGATCGTCTGCCCATATTGGCGCAATTTTGGAATTGCTTGATCCGTTCCGGAAAAGATAGTGACTGCACCCATCATAATTGCGGCCTGAATGAGCGCACCAGTTTTATTACGATGGATATTTTCTAGTTCGTCTTGAGCAATTTGCTTGCCTTCAGCTTGTAAATCTAAAACTTGTCCAGAGACCATTTTAGAGCTGGCAGTTGCTAAAATCTGCATTTGTTTTAATACAATCGTAGCATCAGTACCCTGCCCTTGTTCATCAAACAAACGACTACCTAAAACCTCAAAAGCCATCGATTGTAAAATATCGCCTGCAAGCAAAGCAGTATCTTCACCAAACGCAACATGACAAGTCGGCTGACCACGACGCAGCAAATCATTGTCCATACAAGGCAAATCATCGTGCGCTAGTGAATAACAATGAATTAACTCTACAGCAACCGCCGCACGACGAGCCGCAGCAAAATTTGGATTTGGCTGTAAAGAAGCAGTGGCATAACATAAAGCTGGACGCACACGTTTTCCACCAAGCATAACTGCATGGTGTACTGCACTTTTTAAAGGCTCTGGAATTGAGAACGCGGCCAATGTCGTCAATAAATCTTGTTGAATACGTTGTTGAGCTTGTTTTAAAACATCCGCATTAACTTGAGAGAGTGATGACACAGTCGCCTCGATAAAATCAGTAGAGAAATTTTATTGAATGTAATGAAGCATTCATGCGCTACATCATACACGATTCACTGTGAAAAGTGGGTGCGGAGTTTTTAAAGGCAGCCGTAAAAAAGCCTCTACATATTGAGAGGCTTTTTATTTAGAGGAAGCTTAGAAACTGTCACCTGGAACACGCACCCAACCTTCCATTAACACACGTGCACTACGACTCATAATTGCTTTTTTAACCGCCCATTGGTCATTAACAAGTTCAGCTTGAGCGCCAACACGTAATGTTCCAGATGGATGCCCAAAACGTACCGCTTCACGTTCGCCACCACCAGCCGCTAAATTCACCAATGTACCCGGAATGGCAGCTGCCGTACCAATTGCAACTGCTGCTGTTCCCATCATGGCATGGTGCAATTTACCCATTGACAAAGCACGGACCAGTAAATCAACATCAATCTCTGAAACAGGCTTACCACTCGAAGCATTATAGTTTTTCGGTTTAGAAACAAATGCAATTTTTGGTGTGTGCTGACGTGCAGCTGCTTCTGAAATATCTTTAATTAAACCCATCTGTACCGCACCATATGCGCGAATTTTTTCAAAACGTGCCAGTGCAGCTGCATCACTATTAATATGATCTTGTAATTCAGTGCCTTGGTAACCCAAATCTTCTGCATTTAAGAAAATGGTTGGAATACCAGCGTTAATAAATGTCGCTTGGAAACGACCAATATCAGGAACGTCTAATTCGTCAACGACATTTCCTGTAGGAAACATATCGCCGCCCTCTTCACCATCATCGGCCGGATCTAAAAACTCAATTTGAACTTCAGCGGCAGGAAACGTCACCCCATCCAGCTCGAAATCACCAGTTTCTTGAACCTGACCATTGGTGATAGGCACATGGGCAATAATGGTTTTTTGAATATTTTTTTGCCAAATTCGTACAGTACATAGGCCATTTTCAGGAATACGGTCTGCATCAACCAAACCATTTGAAATAGCAAAAGAGCCAACCGCAGCAGTTAAGTTTCCGCAGTTACCACTCCAATCTACAAAAGGCTGATCTATTGAAACCTGACCAAATAAATAATCTACATCATGCTCTGGCTGAGTACTTTTCGCGAGAATAACAGTTTTGCTGGTACTAGAAGTGGCTCCCCCCATCCCATCAATTTGTTTTCCATAAGGGTCTGGACTACCAATTACACGGAGTAAGAGTTGATCTCGTGCTTGTCCTGCAACTTGGGCTTTTTCCGGCAAATCATCAAGCTTAAAAAATACACCTTTACTGGTTCCACCACGCATATAAGTTGCTGGAATTTTAATTTGCGGTACTGAGCTCATATCAACTGTTATCCTTACTATTATGTTCTTCTATATCAAAACAAGCATTCTTGTTTACCCTTCTCTTCATCTTAAATTGTTTTAAGGTCAAGAGATAGCACTCTGCTTTATACATCAATCGTATTGACGCGAGCATATTTTGGGAATTTAGCAATGTGCTTGCAATGACTTAATCTAAGCAAAATCTAAGAAAAAAAGTCTATATGAAATTATATTTTTTAGAGCACTTTTCACTCGATATTGAAATATTAAAAGTAAGCCAATGATTTTAAATATATTTTAATATTACTTTTCAGTCACAGCTTATTAATTTGTAGTCTAGGCTAAAATAACTCCATCTATTAGAATAATTTACTTATTCATTGTGAGTGAAGACCTTTGACCAACGAATCTTCTACACTGCAACGAGGACTAAAAAATCGACACATCCAATTAATTGCTATGGGTGGAGCAATTGGTACTGGATTATTTTTAGGCTCGGCGCAAGTGATTCAATCTGCGGGACCATCCATTATTTTAGGATATGCCATTGGCGGCTTAATCGCGTTTTTGATTATGCGTCACTTGGGAGAAATGATTGTTGAAGAACCTGTTGCAGGATCGTTCAGCCATTTTGCTTATAAATATTGGGGGAAATTTCCTGGATTTTTAGCTGGATGGAATTATTGGATACTCTATGTTCTGGTTGCCATGAGTGAACTCACCGCTGTGGCCAAATATATTAATTATTGGTGGCCCCACATACCAGCATGGACTTCTGTCTTATTTTTCTTTGTCGTAATCACGGCAGTTAACTTAACCAACGTTAAATTTTATGGTGAATCTGAATTCTGGCTCGCCATTATTAAAGTAACTGCGGTCATCTCTATGATTGTTTTTGGCCTTTATTTGTTGTTTACAGCAGATGCTGGCTCAAGCATTTCATTTAGCAACCTTTGGACACATGGTGGCTTTTTTCCAAATGGCTTTAGTGGCCTGTTCTATATGTTAGCTTTCTTAATGTTCGCCTTTGGCGGTATTGAGCTAATTGGTATGGCAGCAGCGGAAGCAAAAGATCCGAAAAAAACTATTCCAAAAGCAATTAACCAAGTCGTTTTCCGTATCTTAATTTTCTATATCGGTTCATTGACAATTTTGCTTTCATTAGTGCCATGGAACCAGTTAGATCTTGGTGGCCTCGACAAAAGCCCATTCGTCATGATTTTTAGCCAAATGGGAATTGGTTGGGCTGCACATCTTCTTAACTTTATTATTTTAACTGCTGCTTTATCTGTTTATAACAGTGGTATGTTCGCAAACAGCCGTATGTTATACGGTCTAGCTCAACAAGGTAACGCTCCAAAAGTTTTCAAAAAAGTAAACAAACAAGGCGTACCTGTTCCAGCCGTATTACTTTCTGCATTGTTAATTTTTGGTTGTGTACTGTTGAACTACTTTGTACCCGAAAATGCATTAAGTCACTTAATGTATATCGTCGTTGGTGCATTAGTATTGAACTGGGCAATGATTAGTTTGACTCACCTCAAATTTAGATCAGCAATGAAAGCAAAAGGTGAAAAAACTCACTTCCCTGCACTTTGGGCACCATTTAGTAACTATTTGGTTTTAGGCTTTATTGCAGTTGTTCTCTACATTATGTGGAGCCAAGGTTTCAAAGAGTCAGTGATGATGATTCCAATCTGGATCGTTCTCATGTTTGTACTATTTAAATTATTGAATTCTAAAAAACAATAATTCTATATTTCATACTTGAATACAAAAAATCCTCTGTTTCGACAGGGGCTTTTTTATTCATAATCAGAAAATTATGCGCTGTAAAAATTAAAGTTTCATCGATAATAAAATTAGAAGTTATGCATATTTATACTGACGCGAACAGTAAGCTCGTTCAATTTCTGGTGAACGTAATTGCTGATGTTTAGTTTTACGCCCTGCCATACGTTTGCGCCAGAGTTTAAAACTATTGGTTTTCAGGTTGTATCTCATTAAACGAATAACTTCACTTTCACTTAAGCCATACTCTCGCTCAATTGCTTCAAATGGAGTCCGATCTTCCCATGCCATTTCAATAATTCTAGATAAGTCCTGTTCAGCAATTTTTTTCATGTTAAGCCCTTTTGAATTATACGGTAGCAAAATCTGATTTTTAACAAACAACTCTCTGGTAATAATTTCACCTACCCGATTGCTTGCCTTAAACCTTTTTCGTGTTTTGCTTCAGATCATAGAAAGAGCAACATGAATTTTTTGTGATTTTTTAGCGTTATAAACTGTTTTTCTACAAGACATAAGGGTTCGAAACCGTTGAATGGTTCAACTTTATCGTTATTACCCACTATGGCTAAAGTTTTAATACTTAAAACATGAAAAAGCCATTGCCTTAGCAATAGCTTTTTCGTTTATAATCATAAAATTATGCGCCCTTAGCTTAACTGGATAGAGCAGTTGCCTCCTAAGCGACCGACGTGGGTTCGAGTCCCGCAGGGCGCACATAACATATAATATAAATAGTCTATAGTTGAAGACCATATATAGAAGAACATAATAAATATTTATC
Organism: Acinetobacter sp. V102_4; assembly: GCF_031799005.1. Taxonomy (NCBI): domain Bacteria; kingdom Pseudomonadati; phylum Pseudomonadota; class Gammaproteobacteria; order Moraxellales; family Moraxellaceae; genus Acinetobacter; species Acinetobacter sp. V102_4. The sequence goes on from NZ_JAVQNR010000033.1 coordinate 46,680, forward strand.
TTTTTGTAGAAAAAGATAATAAATAAGGAGTATCAATTATATCTTCTATAAATTTTTCAATATTCCTTAAATTTACTTTTGGCAATACAACCATATTTTCATAAAAAAAATATTGATTTGAATTTAAGTCATCCTCTATTGTTTGATTTAATCTGATTGGATCATAAAAATTGAAAGTATATATTTTATCAAATATCTTAATATCTACTTCAAAACATCCTTTCGACTCAATTTCCCAAGCATACTCAGAAAAATCATCGGATAAATTTAGAATATAATTTTTCATATAATCTCATCAATCATAAACATTTAATATTAGAACACAATTTAATGTACTGTTCAGGCTTTAGGTCTGCACCTGGACGTGGCGTTATTTCATAGTGATTAGGATCATTTCCTCTCTGTATAATTCTCAATTGATCTGAGATAGATTTAGGATCTATCCTATAAGGAACAAATCCTTTTGAACTAACACTATTTGGATTATTAAAAATCGATAATCCATGAGTGTCTTTGACATAACCTGTCCTCTGGTCAATTTTAAAATCATTTTGACGAGGTATAAAACTTACTGCACTACCTTCTCTAGCACCTCTATAATAATTAGCAGATGCTTTTGGAGCTGTACCCCCACCTCTTCCTACACCAACGAGTGAAAATGCTTTGCCTAATGGATTCACATCAAAAGTATAATCACTCAGATTTACTTGACCTCGAGAGCGGCTTCCATCTGCCACCCATAAATTATGGTCATTACTTTGATAACCTATCGACTTATTTATAGAATAATCAATAGATAAATTTAGGCTAAAAAAATCATATCCAACATGTACATTTGATAATTGGTAATTATTCAATGGCATAAATGAAGTAGGTCCTTGAAATGACAACCCACTTGGATCCACATTCATTACTGAGTTACTACCCGCATATGCATACGGATTTAAGCCACCCTCTAACCCAATCGGGTCTGGTTCCATATAACGGCCAAGTTCTGGGTTATAGAAACGGTTGTGGTTATAGAACTGGTTAGTCCCCACATCATAATATTGACCAGGGAAACGTAAGTTAAACGTGATTGATCCTGTTGGGTTACCTACACCAAAGGCTGTCGAATCCCAACTCCACACTACTGCATGAGTCACGCCATCCACTAAACGTCTTGGTGTGTTTAAATGGTCTGTAACAATGTAATAGATCTTGGTTGCAGCACCACTACCATAAATTGCGGCTACTGGTTTGCCGCCCATCCATACATATTCTACAAGTGCTCCGGTTTTGTCATATTCTCCAATTAAATGACTTTCCTCATCGTAGATGTATTGAGTCATTGTAGACACAGCACCATTAACTACTTTATCTCTAAAACTACGTTCATTTTTATGGTTGTAGTTCATGAAATAGTAATCTGTGCTTGCTCGGTCTACTTTACGACGACCTGCATAATCGTAAGTCGGTAAATAAGTACCATAGCTGAGCTCACTGTTAGCAGTATGACTAAAAGTCTGCGCAACGCCTCCTTTTGTAAAACTCGCTAACTTATTTGTATTAGTTGTATAGGTATAGGCAGCACTTGCAGCAGGCTGCATGTGTTGTCCTGTAGCATTTAAAGTTAAACGATTGCCATTTTTGTCATAGGTATAACTAATACTATAAGTCGCTGCGGTACCAGTGGTACGGCTTTCGCTAAGTAAACGGTCTACAACATCATAGGTGTAAGCATCTTTAGTTCCATTATGACGAGTAACTAGAGTAATACGACCATCTTTATCGTACCCAAAATTTAACGAATAGTTGACTGCTGACGCATTATCTTTATTCGTTAAACTCGCTATAGATCCATCATTATTATAACTTTGAGTGTAACCCGCATTACCTGATGCTCCCCATTGCCAGCCCGTAACCCGGTTAGCTCCGTCATAGCTCAAACTACGAACAAGGGCACTACCGTTTAAGTTAATACCCGTCAGCATTCCCGTTGTACTACTATAACTATAAGTAACACTACGACCAGATGGTAAGGTCATTGAAGTCAGTTTACCGCCCGTGCTATAGCCATAATTCACATTAAGGGTTTTACCTAGGGTGTTCGCATAGCGGTTAAATAACTGGTTGGTTGTACTTTTTTGGGTAACTCGATCATATGCATCGTAGGTATATAAAGTATCTACATCATAGCCTGTCACGCCAGTTGTAACTTTATCCAGACGGCCATAACGGCTTTGGTCATAACTATAATTGTCATTAACTTGGTATTCGTTTGCTGTAGTTCCACTATTTGCCGCACATACAAATGCTTTATAACGACCTAATTCATCTAGCGTGTTGTAGTTACACTTACGTGGACCATGCAAACGCTGAATTAACTGATCTGCTTCATTATAAGTGTAAGCTTTAGTGCCATAATCAGTGTTCACTTCCTGAGTTAATACATTACCGTTACGATAACTAAACGGGTTACTTCCTGCATTTAAAGCGTCTTTCGAAAGCACAATATTATCGTTAACATCATACTCTTTCGTATCGACATTACCGGCACTGTCCGTATGACTCGTTACACGATTAAAAGCATCATAAGTCCATTTTTCAGTTATACCCTCTGCACTCGTACTCTGAATTAAATTTCCAGTACTATCATAAGTGAAGGTTGTATATTGACGGGCCGCATCACTGCCCTGCTGAGTCTTACTGACTCGTCCATTGTCATCTATATCTTGATATCTTTCCGCAGCCACGGCACCAGCACTAGTTAAGCTTTTTTCACTCGCAAGTGTTCCTGTACCATGATAAGTATTTTGAATACGATTACCATTTGGTAATTTAGTTTCAATTAAAGAACCAATCTGATCATAGGTAAAACTTGTAATTTCTCCATCAGGGTTTGTTTCACTAATGCGTTGTTTAATTGCATTATAAGTATAAGAGGTTGTTGGTCCTGTAATCGTACCTGTCGCTCCGCCAACCCCGACCGTCTGGCTTTTTAATGTTCCATCAGTATTATAAATAAACTGACTAACTAAACCTGATGGATTAACAATTCGTTCAGGACTCCCAAAAGTGTTATAGCCTAAATATTGCGTGATACGGGCAGTACCATTAACTGTTTGCGTCTGGCTCGCTAGATTGCCGTAAGTATCATAGGCATAAATAATTTTATCAGCTGTACCAGAACGTGGCCCGTCTACACTTAATAAACGTCCAAAATGTTTACTTGTCGTCGTTTCATCATAACCATAGGTTGTTACTTTACTTGTACTTCCTGTCTGGCTTGAAGTCTGTGTTTGGGTAACAATCTGTCCTCTTGGGTTAATAACATTTGTAATCGTTAAATTCGGCGCAACAATACTCGTTGGTATTGACAATAAATTAACCGTATTGTTATTAAGCGGTCCATATGTATATTTTGTGGTACGGTCATACTCCGTAACCTCAGTAACACGATTGAGATCATCATATGTATAGTTAACTCCACTATTTGGATAGCTAACATACGTTAACCGACTACGCTCATCGAAAGTAAGCTTATCAGCAGGTTTTCCATCCACTGTCAAACACGGATAACCCGTCACTTCCATTTCATTATATGAACTTTTTATTGTAGCTGTACCATTCCTTAAATTACTTAAAGAGACTTTAGTACTTATCGTCTTAAAATTATCATCATAAGAAGTTAGAGATTGTCGTGATCCACCAGCTAATGTTGCGGGAACATATGTTCTTAATGTAGTCTTTGCTACTGAAAGATATGCATTTGGGCCACTACCTATCACATAATAATTCTGGGTAATGAGCCATTTTATTATACCCTGTCCTGCTGCATTTTTAACCTCAGTTAACACGGGAAAATAATAACTTGAATCCGGAGTTGCTCCCCTTTGTGCCACATAGAGTTTTATTGCCCCTATTTCTGTCATTTCATTAGTATAACTATAAGCGCCTGCTACAGTTGAGTCAGAGCTAATTAAAGCAAATACATAAGTGTCAGTGCCTGTACTTGGAGCTTTATTGGCATATGCTTTATAGTTAAATGTTGCGACCTGGGTACCACCCTGGGCTGCCGTATAAGTAACCTTCGTAATTAATCGTGATTCATCAACAGTTTGGCTTGCTCCAAGCGTTACATCATGAAAAGCACGTTCAAAAACTAATTTATTATTATAACGGTCACTAACTTGAGTTAGATTCATTTTGCTATCGTACTGTAAATTAGTCACATTGCCTTGCTTATCATCAATCTTTGCAACACGATATAAATCCATTGAAACTGTAACAGAAGTCTCTATATGAGGCGTCGTATTTGAAACGGCATAATAAGGCCTGTTACTAATTGTCCAAGTATCTTTTGTAGCTCCCCACAAAAGATAATCTGTAGTCAAATAGGAGTAATTAATTTTTTTAAGAGATGTTTGAGAGCTAACAGTCCGATATGAAGTACCAGTTATTGTATATTGGACTCCATTTTTAGAAATAATAAGATTACTTCCAGAACGACTAAGTTGATACTCTCCTAGCCCATCTGCCTCAGCACCATCCCATAAACTATATATATATGCTCTATTTAAAAGAGCTACAGGATCTGCAGAAAATAAACGCCTAAATGCTCCATCCTTTTCCAAAAAAACTGTATCAGCCACCTCACCCGGTAACCGGACTATAATTGCCTTAATTGCATTCACGGTTATAACCGGATCGTAACTTTCTGCAAATCTGGTGTTAGGGTCAGCTGTTGGAGAATCTTTTAACTTATATTGTTTTTCCTGTTCAGTAATATTCTGAACAATAACATGACTATGATAGTTATCTGTCCACCCTACACGACTTGTTTCGGGTTGAAAAAATGTTTGGGCAGCTGAAAAGTTTCTACGTAATGGTGCCCTGTAATTCAAATTGTAGGGTAATGCACCTGTAATTTGAGTTTTGTTATAACTAATATCACCTGATAATAAATCATATCCATATGTACAGGATTGTATCCCAGGTGCTCGGGCAGCAGCATAATTATAAGCTACGATGTCTTCTGTTTCTGCATGAACAGTCTGATTAAATAAACTCAGTATGGTTAAACTGCAAAAAAATATAATGTATTGAACAACATGATTTAAAGATTTCATAAAGTTATCTAGCATTCATTAATGATGATATAAAATATTTTTATTAAAAATATTTTATGTAAAACTTAAACACAGTTATTTATACTTAACTTTTTTTACTTATTGGTTTGATTAATAATGACATCACTATTATGCTTTTTTAGCTGCTCTTCAGAGGCAAATTCAGCTTGTTTTTTTGCGAGGTCTTGTGCGTACCCGACCATAGCATCATTTTCTTTTGATGAAGTTTGCTCTGTTTCACAGGCAGAAAGAATAAGAATTCCTGAAAGTGCTAAACAAAAAAAACCTAACTTATTAATTAATTTAAACATTCACTTTTCCTATTAGTTACTAAAAATTACCAAAATAAAAACATATACAGAACACTCTTTATACAAAAAACAATTGCTTTGGTCAATAAAAAAACAAATTGTATGTTTTTTATATCGCTTTATTTTTAGACATACTTTTATTAGATTGAATTAAAATTTATTAAATTATAAATATCCAAGTAAAATATAAAATAATTACTATATTTAAATAAAAATAGGGCACTTAATTTATAAAATACCCTATTTCATCTTAAAATATAAAAAACTATTTTAATAACCCGCAGTCTTCAAAATTACTTTTACAATGAAAAATTAAATTATCAAAAGACTGATTCATCTCATCAGTTAAAGCATAAACCTAAAGTAGTAATGCCTATACAAGATAAAATATAAGTCCAGAGTTATGAAAAATACCCGACTCAACAGCTTTTACTACCTATAACCATTTTATTCTCATTTAAATAAAAACAACCTGAACCATGATAGCCAGCCCCACCATCAATCGAATAATAATATTGGGTATTTAACTTTAGCTGTTTGAGTTTTACAATATCTTTAAATCCGTTTGTTTTAACTTCATAAGTCCATTTATAGGTGTAATCATTTTTAAAATTAAACCAACTTATTTCCCTGCTTATCTTAATTTGCTATACAGTTTCTTTCAACACACCAGCAGGAACAGCACTATTATCCATTACATAAAATCCAAAACCACTATCAAGCTTTTTGGCATCACTTTTAGATAACTCAAATACAACTCCTTTATTAGCATTACCCGAAATAAGCAAATTAACTGTACCAGAGCATGCCACTAATACTAGTATAAATAGTAAGCTATACAAATTCCCCATTACCAGCTACCTCCAGCACCACGGTTTTTTATAATGTTAGGCAATTTACCTCTAAATATTCCTACAGCAAAATCACCTTGCTGTTCAATATTATATGAAGAAAATGGACTGTTAGTAACATACTGAAAATCATAAATATTAATTTTATTTACACTATAAAAATAACCCAATTTTAAAAACATCAATACCTTATTGATATTGCATAACATGGATATAAGTTCCAACCCACTCGGATCTACTTTCATCACTGGATTACTATCCGCATATACATACGGATTTAAGCCCCCCTCAAACCCAATCGGGTCCAGTTCCATATAACGGCCAAGCTCTGGATTATAAAAACGATTGTGGTTATAGAACCGATTAGTTCCCACATCATAATATTGACCTGGAAAAAGTAAGTTAAACGTGATTGATCCTGTTTGGTTATACACCAAATACTGTCGAATCCAAAAATCCATATCACTTTTCTACTTATAATATTAATAAAATTTTTATAATGATTATTTTTTAACAGAAAAAGTTGTTATCTTTATATAACGAAAAGCCCGTTACCCACTAATGAGTAACTGGCTATTTTCTATAATTTAGATATTAGAGAATACAATAGAATCTCATTTCTTATTTCTAGGATCATTCGGACCAAATTGGCACTGATCTTTTTGATAATCCCATGCACCTCCTGAGTCTGCACAAGCATCTTTCATAGCAGCATTATCAAAGAATTTATTTGCAATAAATCCAATTAAACCGAGTAATACAATAAATATTAAAACTATAAAAACAAACCATTTAAATATTTTATATATTTTTTTAACGACTTCCATTCCTTAAATACCTCTGATTTATTCCTGGTACAACATATGGATTACATACATGATAACAAACTTGACCAGATTTCCCTCCTTCTCTACCAGTACGATTCGCATCCATATCCGCTTTTGAGTCAGTCCATTTATATTCTAAAGTGTCTGAAAAACTCCCTTGCCAATCTACTGGCCATTTATCAGGCCGTCCCATATCTGTAACCTCTCTACCAATACCTATTACTTGTGAAGTGGCGACACCAATACTTCCCGTCGCAGATGCTTCACAATGTGCTAAGCAGTGAAAGTATTTATCATTACCAATTGTGTTATCTGTTTTCATATCATAGTAACGATTTTGCATAATGTCTAAAGGTGAACTCACTTGAGGGATATTCCAATTGGAAGGTACTCCTCCATATCCAAGTGCCCATATATTGTCATAAGAAGTGTCATAGCTTACTGAAGTATAATTTGGACCATAACCAATATTTAATGTTTGAAAATTATTAAACTGATTAATTTGCTGATTTAGGATCATATTATCTAATGAATAATCAGCCCCTCTAGTCATTGATAAACCAAAATCATTCATTTGCATTAATGATAGCCCACTCGGATCCACATTCATCACAGGGTTACTACCCGCATATGCATAAGGATTTAGACCACCCTCTAACCCAATCGGGTCTGGTTCCATATAACGGCCAAGTTCTGGGTTATAGAAACGGTTGTGGTTATAGAACTGGTTAGTCCCCACATCATAATATTGACCAGGGAAACGTAAGTTAAACGTGATTGATCCTGTTGGGTTACCTACACCAAAGGCTGTCGAATCCCAACTCCACACTACTGCATGACTCACGCCATCCACTAAACGTCTTGGTGTATTTTGAGCATCTGTAACGATGTAATAGATCTTGGTTGCAGCACCACTACCATAAATTGCGGCTACTGGTTTGCCGCCCATCCATACATATTCTACAAGTGCTCCGGTTTTGTCATATTCTCCAATTAAATGACTTTCCTCATCGTAGATGTATTGAGTCATTGTAGACACAGCACCATTCACTACTTTATCTCTAAAACTACGTTCATTTTTATGGTTGTAGTTCATGTAGTAGTAATCTGTGCTTGCTCGGTCTACTTTGCGACGACCACTATAATCGTAAGTCGGTAAATAAGTACCATAGCTGAGCTCACTGTTGGCAGTATTTGTAAGACTCTGTGCAACACCATCTTTGGTTAATCCAACTAATTTATTACCAGTATATGTCGAATTAATAATAGAACCTGACTGCATATGTTGCCCAGTGGCAGCATATTTAACCCGATTACCATTCGTATCATAGGTATAACCAATACCGTAATTCGAAGTAGTTCCTGTTTTCCGATTTTCAGATACTAAACGATCAACTGCATCATATTTATACGTATCAGCTGTACCATTATTACGGGTAATTAGAGTAATACGACCATCTTTATCGTACCCAAAAGTTAATGAATAATTGACTGCTGATGCATTATCTTTATTCGTTAAAGCTGCTATAGATCCATCATTATTATAACTTTGGGCATAACCCGCATTACCTGATGCTCCCCATTGCCAGCCCGTAACCCGGTTAGCTCCGTCATAGCTCAAACTACGAACAAGGGCACTACCATTTAAGTTAATACCCGTCAGCATTCCCGTTGTACTACTATAACTGTAAGTAAGACTACGACCAGATGGTAAGGTCATCGAAGTAAGTTTACCGCCCGTACTATAGCCATAATTCACATTAAGGGTTTTACCTAGGGTGTTCGCATAACGGTTAAACAACTGATTAGTTGTACCTTTTTGGGTAACTCTGTCGTATGCATCATATGTATATAATGTATCTACATCATAGCCTGTCACACCAGTTGTAACTTTATCTAGACGGCCATAACGGCTTTGGTCATAACTATAATTGTCATTAACTTGATATTCACTAGCTGTAGTTCCACTATTTGCAGCACATACAAATGCTTTATAACGGCCTAATTCATCTAGCGTGTTATAGTTACACTTACGAGTCCCATGCAAACGCTGCGTTAACTGATCTGCTTCGTTATAAGTGTAAGCTTTGGTTCCATAATCACTATTAACTTCCTGAGTTAATACATTACCGTTACGATAACTAAATGGATCACTCCCTGCATTTAAAGCATCTTTTGCGAGAATTACATTATCCTGTAGGTCATAAGCTTTTTTATCTATATTTCCTATACCATCCATATGGCTAACTAACCGATTAAAGCCATCATAGGTCCATCTTTCAATAATTCCTTCAGCACTTGTAGTTTGTCCAACATTACCATTTACATCGTAAAGGATGGTGCTAGTTCTACGCGTCGAATCACTACCCTGTTGAGTCTTACTGACTCGACCATTTGCATCAAGATATTGATAATTTTGAGCAGTAACTACACCCGAACTAGATAAGCTCTTTTCGCTTGAGACAACCCCATTAGGGAAATAAGCTTTTTGAATACGATTACCATTCGGTAATGTAGTTTGAACTAAACGACCAATCGTATCATATGCGAATTGTGTTACCTCAGCATCTGGGTTCGTTTCACTAATTTTTTGCTTAAGAGTATTATAAGTATAAGAGGTTGTTTGACCTGTAATAGTACCTGTCGTTCCACCAACACCGACAGTCTGGCTTTTAAGTGTCCCATCAGCATTATAAACATATTGTTCAACAAGACCTGTTGGGTACACAGTTCTTTCAGGTTGAGCAAAATTATTATATGTCATGTACTGAGTAATTCTAGCTACAGCATTTACGGTTTGTGATTGGCTAGCCAAATTACCAAAAGTGTCATAAACATAGGTTATTTTATCTAGCGTACCAGTTCTCGGTCCATCAACACTGCTTATCAATCCATAATCTGGTTTTGTTATGTCAGTGTAGTAAGTATAGTCTGTAACCTTACTCGTACTTCCCGTTTGTGACGATGTCTGTGTCTGTTTAATAATCTGGCCATTGGCATTAACTTGATTAGTAATCGTTAAAAATGGCGTTTTTACAATTGTAGGTACTAAATACGGATTAGCTGCACCATTTGTTAAAGTTCCATAACTATACGTTGTTGTTTTTGTAGGTAAACCAGTATAGGCATAACTTGTACTGATCGGTCTCGCAGATACATCAATATCTTGAGTAATTACTAAACCATTTTGCATAACGATTTGAGGAAGAAAATCATACCAACTATGCATGGTAATTGTCTTTGGAACCTGATTATCTATAGTCAAAGCTGGCAACGTACCAGAAACTGTAATTTCAAGTTCACCATCATCATTATACTGCTGACCCGACTCACTAACCTTTAATTTTGGTTTAGGCACCATTGTGTAGGTCACTGTACTGTTAGTGATCCCATCAGGTTTTGTAGTCAAAACTGCAGTACGAGCATTGTCATCATAGTTGACTGTATAATCATCTGCACTACTGCTACCAATTGGTGTCCGTACCTGTAAAGTTACTTTGGCTGTTGCATAAGTTTTTGTATTAGAATTATAGGTTGCATAATTTTGTGTCACCAACCATTCACGACGTAATACATCATTCGAATCTTTTAAAGAAGTTAGAGTAGCTGCATTTGTATTACTAATCGTTTTTCCTATAAAGTTCAAATAACCATCAATTCCCCATTGTTTAATTGGAGTATAACCAAAGGTCGTTTTACCACTTATAGTTGAAGTCGCTGTTACTGGATAATAAATACTCCCTGTGTTGCCATTTGCATCCTGACTATTATATGAACCATAAGTAAAAGTCGCATTTTGTTTAGTTCCAATGCCACTCGTAAGTTCAACCTTAGTAATCAATCGCTTTTCAGCAACGGTTTGTGTAGTTCCAGCTTGATAAGTTCTTGTAAAAGTAAGTTGATTATTACGGCCATCAGCAACACTTACCATATTTAGGTAACTATCATAACCAAATGTTAATTTATCCCCTTGCGGTTGTTGAACACTGGCTATACGAAAATATGTTGTACCAGATTGGGTCACTTTATTCGTAGTTGTAGTAAATGTTGTACCACGATAGTTGATCGTAATACTTCCATTCGCATTTTCAGTAAATTGATAACCATGTGTTTCACACGACCAAACTAAATTTGCTCCATTCTGATAAGCCAGCACCCCTAATACATCAGACGAGTATGCTCGCATAACACCCCCCGAACAAAATGAGCGGGTAGTATTATGTAGCCAAATATCTTGTCTAGAGCCAGGTAAACGAATGGCGTAGTAACCATAAGTTGGATGTGCAGCATCGTTCATACTAAAGAAACGCACACTATTTTGATAGTTGTCAGTCCATCCCCCTGTTGTGAGAAACTGATCAAAATAATCATTGGAAGCAGATAAACTATTACGTACTGAACCAACATAAGAAATGGAGTAAGGTAATTTCCCTGAAATTAAATTTTGGCTATGAGTAATCTGCCCTCCAATTAGACTAATACCAGGTACATTTTCTTGAATTTTTAGTGAATTGCTGACTGCATATGCTTGAGATACAGCATCACCATTAGTTGTTGAGGCTGAATGCGCTAATGTGTAACACATGAGCACAAATACCCCCATAATATAGGCAATTATTTTTTTCATCAGATATCCATTATTTTCAGTTTATTAATAAATTTAATAAATTGATTATTAAGATTTTTATTAACTACAAGCTTACTCGTTATTACTTTTTACTTGTGGTGATGTCTTCATATCATGTTGTACATCTATAGTCGGTCCATTATGACCTTGCTCTGGTAAATCCTGATTTTCATCATTACAACCACTCTGTAGTAGCAAAAGAGCAACTAACAGTGGCAAGCTATATTTTTTCATTTTTTAATTCCAAATTTTTAGTTGGAAATTTATAACTTTGAATAAGATCTTTTATAAATTATCCAACATTCCATACAAATACTCTCAATACTGGATTACGAGAGCTCTAATTACTTATAAGCAATATTTTTAAATTTTGATTATCCTAATCTCTCCTTTACTTAATAAAAAAATTCCTATTTTTATTTTTCGTAACTTCTACCTATTTATCTTTAATTTTTTTGATAAATCAGAAGGCAAATAGAAAGAACGATCTTTCTACAAAAGATAACACTATTGCCTAATAAATCAACATTTATAAATATAGGCTATTTTTAAATAATTTTTTAAACAAATGAATTAATTATATTTTTTAAACTCTCGCTCACCTTCATAGATTTTATTTATTATTAATAAATCTTAATTAAACTTAATAATTCAATTGATTTTTAAATAAAAATAATCAAAAAAAACATTTAATTAAATTATAAAAGAGCTGTTTTTTTGATTTTTTTATAAAAAAATAGGACTTAATAAAAGCCCTATTTCGATAAAACAATATACTTAATCCTTCACTTCAGCCAACAATGTTTCAGCTGCAAGTTTGCCTAAATTATTAGAAGCAAGTGGGCTATCGCCTGTTAACAATTTACGGTCTCTATGACATTGTCCAGTAATACCCTTATTTAAAATTTCCACACCGAGTTTTTCAAGGTTTTCACCGACTAACCAAGGTAAAGCACCTGGCATATAGCCAATATCGATATTCGCCCCTGCATCTAAAGCATCAGGGAATACACAAATTTGATAACCTTTGAAAATATAGTTTTCAGGCGCTTCGTCTACAGCCGCAGCCAATAATGCAGCAGGCCCATGACATAAAGTAATAATAAATTTATCTTGTTCAACTGCCCATTTAAGGACTTTTTTTACTTCAAGGCTATGTGGAATCTTAGCTAATACACCATGCCCACCCGGAATAAATACAGCCGCATAAGGTGAGTTTTCCCCTACTACTTTTTCTAAAATATCTATGAGTTTCAGAGGATTTTTTAACTTGTCTGCATATTTTTGAAAAGTGTCTAATACAACTTGTTCTTGCTTTGGCATTGCCCACATTTCAAGCTTAGCTGGATTACCTGAAAGTGTTGCAACATCAATTTGAAAGCCAGCATTATCTAAATGAAACATCGGTAAAAGCATTTCAACAGGATGATTCCCAGTAGAAAAAAACTTACCGTTTTGCATTTGAATATAACGCTCATCGGTTGCAATCACTAAGATTTTTTTACTGCCCATATACGGCGTTGAGTATGTAGTTCCATCATAATCTGTTTTTGGAGCAGTATATTGACTCAGTGAATAAAGTGATGGGAAAAAGGCATTATCTTCAGCCAAATCTGGAGTAGGATTTTTATCATCAATATTTGCGGTATTCATTGTTACTATCCTTTTTCATCAGTATGGAAAGAAATAATAAATTAAGAGCCAATTCTTATTTCTTACTCAATGTATAGGTGAAGTCATAGAACTGGTGCAATCTACCAATAGAATTTGGCAATTTTTATAGAGAAATAGGCAGAGCTTTAAATTATAAAATTTAGTTTAGGTGAACCTGTCGTTCACCTAAACCTTAATTATTCCAGCTTTACGCATTCATTTCTAAAACGATCTTTCCGATGTGATCACCCTGCTCCATACATTCATGAGCACTTTGTACATCTGAAAAAGCATATGTTTTATAGATTTGAGGTAAACACTTACCTTGTGCCAGTAATGGCCACACATGCTCATGCAAAGATTGGGCAATTTGTGCTTTTTCTTCACTAGTACGCGCTCGCATCGTTGAACCCGTAATCGTGGCACGCTTTAAAATCAATTTTTGTAAATCAAATTCTTTTGCGATTCGACCACCCATAAAACCAATAATGACAAGTCGACCATCACGTTTTAATAGATTTAAATTTTTCTGGAAATAAGAGCCACCCACAATATCCAAAATAACATCAACACCTTGGTCTTGGGTGTGTTTCAAAATTTCTTGCTCAAAATCTTGGGTTTTATAGTTAATTGCAGTGGTCAAATCAGAGAGTGCCTCAACTTTATCTTCGCTTCCAACCGTAGCAAAAGTTTTAATCCCTAAAGCATGACAGATGGTTAAAGCAGTGGTGCCAATGCCACTCGCCCCTCCGTGAATCAATGCTGTTTCATTTGCCTTTAAACGACCAATATCAAACAGATTGGCCCAAACTGTGAAGAACGTTTCTGGAATAGCAGCGGCTTGAGTAAACGATAAATTTTCAGGTATTGGTAATACTTGTGTCGCAGCAACTGCACAGTACTGTGCATAACCACCACCGTTTGTTAAAGCACAAACTTTATCTCCGACTTTGAACTGTTGCACTTGGTCACCTACCGCAACCACCACGCCAGCAACTTCTAGTCCCGGTATTTGAGTAACGCCTTTAGGCATTGGATATAGCCCCATACGCTGTAACACGTCAGGGCGATTAATTCCCGCAGCATTTACCTTAATTAAGACTTCATCTGCTTGAGGTACTGGAATATTAGCCTCTTGAACTTTTAGAACCTCAGGTCCACCTGGAGCGGTAATTTCAATAATTTTCATAGTGGTTGGAAGGGTCATTTATATGCTCCATGTTTGATTTATATTTAAAAAATACTGATCTAAGTTAAATAATCGAAGACTTAGGTGGAATTCCAAACAGTCGTTTAAATTCTCGACTAAATTGTGAGGCACTGACATAACCGACTTCATAGGCTGCTTCTGCTACGCCCATTTTTTTGTTCATGATCAACTCACGTGCTTTATGCAGTCGAGTAATTTTGATGTACTGTAAAGGAGAATAATTTGTCACTTTTTTAAAAGTTTGGTGAAAAAGCGATATGCTCATTCCCGCTTGTTTCGCCAGCTCTTGAACCGTTAAATTACGATAATAATCACGCTGAATAATTTCACAGATTGTATAAATCACACCGTTTCGACTTGCCATGGCAGATAAATTTTTTATGAACTCTCCTCCACAAGCCTGTACTACACGATAAACCAATTCTCTTTTTACTTGTTCACCCAAGATAAAAGTATCTTGTTTAGAACGAAGTAAATTAAGCAATCGTAGAGTAACTTCCGAAATAGTCGCGTTCATATCAATCACTCTAAGCCCGCAGCTCAATTTTAAATCGCCTGACTGAGAGTCTTCGGTAACCACTTGTTGTTCTTTATCCAGTTTAGTTACTAAATCAACCATCATTTGAGATTCAAATTTTATTGCAATAGCCAACATTGGTTCATTATTTTCAACTACTGTATCGCAATCAAAGGGAATGGCAATTGAAATGAATAAGCACTGCCCCTGACGAAATTGAAAAATATCTTTGCCGATATACCCTCGCTTTACTCCCTGTATGACTAAAACAATTGAAGGTTCTTGCAACACTGCAACAGGTGATGTGGAGTGATCAACACGCATCAAGGTGATGTTGGAGATAAAAGTAGGATAAAGACCTTCTGCTGGAGCCAAATGTAAAAATGCGTCGACCAAATTTTCCGAGAGATGATTTTGCGGCATAGTTTTATTGCGAGAGGTAATCTAATAATCAATATAACAATGAACCTAAAATGAAAACATGTGTCTTAGGTTTACTTTGTATAAATAGGCAATTCAAATCAATTTTTAGGCATAAAAAAGCCTAGAATATTCTAGGCTTTTTCACTTCATCAGATTTTAAGCCGATAAATTAAAGAACATTGCTGCGATTAGAATAATTACACCCAATACGATTCGATACCATGCAAATACACGTAACGTATGGCGCTCTACAAATAGCACTAATGCTTTTACAACAAATAAAGCGGCAATAAAGGCTGCAACGAAACCAACTCCAATATTAATCATATTATCAGCGGTAAGTACGTCTGCATTTTTGATCAAGTCAAAAGTTGCTGCACCCAACATGGTTGGCATTGCAAGGAAGAAAGAGAATTCTGTAGCAGCTTTACGTGATAAGCCCGAAAACATTCCGCCTACAATTGTTGCACCTGAACGTGAAGTTCCCGGAATCATGGCAACACATTGAGCAAGCCCCACTAAAAATGCTTGTTTAAAAGTAATTTTGGTCGCATCGTCTGTCTTATGTTCAAACTGCTTAGATTCAACCCAGAAAATAATGAGAGCACCAACAATCAATGCAATAGCAACGACAATTGGGCTGAACAAAACACTTTTAATAAAGTCGACGGCCAAAACACCAATAATGACTGCAGGAAAAAATGCAATAAGTACACTGATGGCGAAATGACGAGACTCGACGTCTCCACTAAAAAAACCTTTAATCAAATTAATAATTTTTTGTCGGTATAACCAGCACACTGCCAAAATAGCGCCTAACTGGATTACGACCTCAAATACACGTCCACCGTCTGAATGGAAATCGATAATATGACCAAATAAAATTAGATGGCCTGTACTCGAGATGGGTAAAAACTCAGTTAAGCCTTCAACAAAGCCTAGAAACAGTGCTTTTATAACTTCAAAATTTTCCATAACTTGCTCAAAGAAAGTTAATCATTAGAACGACCTAAAATTTGTTTTATCGCAATTGGTAAGCCTAAAATTTGACTTAACACATGTTCAATATCAGATCATTTCCAACGTTTGTGGTTATTGCCCCTAGTTAAAGGCAGTTTATTTAAAGTGCGATAATGTATCACATCATGATGACAAACTTGGGTTAACTATCGTAAAAAGATAAAACTTGGTAAAGAACTGCCAAAATTTCTCTTGTTATAGATAAAACTTTTTTACCGCCTCTTACTCTACAAAATCATCTTAAAAAGCTCTTAAAAAAACATGATATTATTGTGATTAAATGCAGCTCATATCAAAAATTCTATCTGAATGAAAAATACTAAAATTAATGCACGCCATCTTATTATCGATTTATTTCTTTCCTCAGCATATCCTCAGCTCACCATTAAACAAATATTGATTGCCGCTAAACTTTTTAATATGAGTGAAAATGGAATTCGAGTTGCGACGACTCGGCTATTAAATGAAGGCATGATAGAAAGTGTCGAGCGCGGTATTTATCAACTTTCGCCATCAACCAAAGAATGGGCAAAAATCATTTTGAACCGCAAAAATGGCATTAAACAAACCAAAGAATGGCAACAGCATTATCTTGCAGTATTTACAGGTACGTTAGGTCGCATAGATCGCACCGCTTTAAAAAAGAGAGAACGAGCATTACGTCAATTTGGCTTTAAAGAACTCGAAACCGGTATTTATATTCGACCTGACAATTTGGCCTATAGTTTCGAAAAAACATGTGAAGAACTTGTTTTAGCAGGCCTTGAAAGTGAAGCCAAAATTTCTATTATTCAACAGTTTGATTCAAAAAGCCTTCAGTTGATTGCTTCTTTATGGGATACCCAACAACTCGAATTAAACTACAAAAACTATAGCCAAGATATTCAGCAATGGCTTTTAAAATATGAAAAATTATCGCTCAATGACGCTGCTGCTCAAGCATTGTTACTAGGGCGAGAAACCATTACTTTATTAATGAATGATCCTTTACTACCCTCTCCCTTTGTTAACGAACATGCCCGCAATCAATTTGCTCAAAATGTACAACAGCTAGACTCGATTGGACAAAAGCTGTGGCAAAAACTTTATGAAAATGAATTAACATATTAAAGAACGATTTATTTTTTTTACAAACAAATATTACAACTTTTAAAATTTTATGATTATATTGGTAATATAAAAGATGAATACCAAAATCTGTTTTGGGAGAATAAAAATGAATACACAGGTGAGTGTGACCGATCTATTTAGCAGAGAAGAAATACAAGAACTCACAGAGCCTTCAGATGCTTACGGCGCTTGGGCTGTTGCAAGTACATGGGCGGTTATTGGGGGAACATTTGCTAGCTTAATCATGATGTGGGATTACTTACCTAGCTGGGGCAAATTACTTGCTTGTATGCTTGCCTTGGCAATATTAGCTGGTCGCCAGTTATGCCTAGCGATTTTAATGCATGATGCATCGCATAAAAGCTTGTTCAAAAATAAAAAAATAAATGACTTTGTCGGTGAATGGCTATGCGCCCGCCCAATCTGGAATGATTTACAAAAATATCGCCTACATCATGTTCGTCATCATGCAAAAACCTCTACTTCAGATGACCCAGACCTTTCTTTAGTTTCTGGTTTTCCTGTAAGTAAAAAATCTCTTACTCGTAAATTCTTACGCGACTTAACGGGTATGACCGGATTAAAGTTTAGCTTTGGTCGAGTGTTAATGGATCTCGATTTAATGAAATGGACGGTTGCAAATGATCAAGTCTGGCTAGACCGCAGCAATAAACATCTTGTTGATTATGCCAAAAGTATTGTAAAAAACAGTAGTGGAGCCATTGCAACCAACGCAGCTCTTTATGGTGTTTTAAAGGCATTTGGTCAGCAACGTTTTTATTGGTTATGGCCTTTAGCTTATTTGACCCCATTTCCATTATTTTTAAGAATTCGCTCAATGGCCGAACATGCAGGAATGCAAACGAGCAATACCGCTTTAACCAATACCCGTACAACACGTGCAGGTTGGATTGCTAGAAGCTTTGTGGCCCCTATTCACGTCAATTACCACATGGAACACCACTTAATGGCTTCGGTACCCTACTTCAAACTGCCACGCATGCATCGTCTATTGAGAGACCGCGGACATGTCCCAGCACCACCTAGCTATTTTGAAGTGATTCAGTTGCTTTCATCTAAGTCAGAACAAACAGCTTAGAGCTCTCGAATCAGATTTAGAGGTCATGCAATTAAATCAGTGGCCTCTCTAACCCAAATGTGAACTCAATTCATCCATTTTGCTGTGGGTCTGAAAATACTTGGGTGTGACTCCCATCCAACGCTTAAACGCTCGGGTAAAATGAGAAGTCTCGGCATAACCTAAAGTTAAAGCTACTTTTTCAATCGACATGTTATTTTGAGCTAAAAGTTTCTGGGCATGTTGCTTTTTAAGTGAGTCAACTAAGATAGTAAAACTTGTATTTTCAATGGCTAAATATCGTTGCAAAGTTCGCTCTGAAATATTCATGACTTGAGCCACTTGCCCTACCTTTAATGTCTCAATCTCACCATTTACAAGTAATTTTTCAGCAACTTGTTTGACTTGCCATTTCCAGCCACTGCGTAACTTTAATTTTTCTATATCTCGCTTGCATTGTGCATTTACTAAAGGCGCCAACATTGGGTCTGCCGTTAATACAGGCTGTGCTAAATAGTCTTTTGAAAATATCCAACTGTTGCGTTTTTGATTAAATAAACAAGTGACTGCCAGTTGACTACTTATTTTGGAAAAACCTGTCGGTTCTGGCATTTGTAATTCAACTTTCCCTAAATTGGATAAGCCTGTTAAATTTTTTGCAATTTGAACAAAGCCTACCAATAAAAAAATATTGGCATTTGGACTCAACTGAAATTCCTTTACAGGCTGATGAATGAACCAATATGCATAATTATTTTCTTGTTTTACTTCTGGTTTAAAAACCTCGCAACGTGACCCAATGAACTGTTCAAGTATTTTCAGTGCTTCTCCTAAATTTGGAGAAACCATGGCAGCCATTCCGACTGAACCATAACATGAAGCAGTCATTTCTAAAGCCAAATACCCCGCTAATGCAGGCTCTTTGCACAACTCGATGGCCCGCTTAATGAGCTGATTTAAGGTATTAAACTCAACATACCAATATGGTTTTTTTAATTGATCTACTGTTATGCCGCTTCCATCTAAAAGCTGCTCACAAGAGACACCCCACCGCTTAACAGTCTCGACAATTAAGTTAATATAAGTTCCGGGTAATTCTGGATTCATGAGTAATCCATTGAGCAAAATAAATGGCGCGAAATGGTAAAAACTGTCAGTTCATGAACTATGCCATGCTTTTAAATTGATGCATAGTGATTCAAAACAAAATCCGCTTAATTGCACTAGACAGCACAATTTCTGAAAAACACAGGTGCCCCTATGAATATCCTGATTGTCCATGCTCACCCAGAACCACAATCTTTTACCACTGCTCTAAAAAGTACAGCAAAGCAAACCTTAGAAAAATTGGGACATCACGTAGAAGTTTCAGATTTATATGCCATACAATTTAACCCTATTGCATCCAAAGAGGATTTTTTAGAGCTCAATCAGCCTGACTATTTTAACTATGCTCTAGAACAAAGAAATGCCAGTAAAAATCAACTTCTAGCTCCTGATATTCAGGCAGAAATTGAAAAGGTAAAAAAAGCTGATTTAGTCATTTTAAATTTCCCCCTTTACTGGACCTCTGTACCAGCAATTTTAAAAGGCTGGATTGATCGTGTATTTGTTTCTGGGCTCTTTTACGGTGGTAAACGCTTTTATAACCACGGTGGAATGGCTGGTAAAAAAGCGATGTTGTGTTTAACACTCGGTGGTAGAACACACATGTTTGGGGAAAACGCTATTCACGGTCCAATCGAACATTATCTATCCCCGATTCAGCGCGGTACTTTGGCATATGCTGGTTTTGAAGTTCTACCTCCATTCACTGCCTACCATGTACCTTATATTAGCCAAGAAGCCAGAGAAACTCTCCTCGAAGACTATGTAACTTATCTAACACATCTAGACCAACTTGAACCACTAGAATTTCCTAAGCTTGAAAAATTTGATGAAAAGTTATACCCACTCTAACGCTGTGTTTTAGCTCTAAAAAATGAATAATCGAATCTAGCTTATTATTTTCGGTTATTCTCTTGCTGAACCTCTAAAATAGAAAGTCTAAATTGGCTCAAAAAATAGATCAAATGGTAAAAAAATAAAGGGGAACTTTTTTATAAAATTAAGAATATAAAACTGAATCAATAATATACAGATGTAGAGAAACTAGACTTATCAAGTAAAAATGACAACTAATACTCATTTCATAATCAATTAATTCATAATTTTACAAAAAAATCTTTGACCATTTTTCTTGGATTTGTGACAAAAATGTCACTAAAACAAACCTCATTAATAATAGGCAAAAAATATAAATATCAATCAATTAAAATAATTTACCAATGAAAATATTCCTTCATATTTCATCCATTATTGACACTATTTGTATAAAAAGTGAGTACTCCTCAGTTCATATAACAGATTTACTCTTATTGTAATTATGCTATTTTTGTTACATGGAGTTATCAAAGCTTTTATAAGTTGTAATTAAAGGCTTTGAAGGCAACACAGTTTAAACGGTTTAACTCTGTTACTTTTAAAAAAATGTCTTGAAGTTCAAGGAAAGATTAAAATGAAATTAAAACATCTGAGCACTGCAATGATTTTAGCAACGCTGCCTGCAACTGGGGTTTTTGCAGCAGCATTGGATCGCTCTGGACAATCAATGTCTGCATTTTTGCAGCCTGGTAACTACTTTGAAGCTGGTATTTCGGTTTTAGACCCAGATGTAGCGGGTAAAGAAGCAGGATCAAGTGCAACTCGCCGTGATATTGCCGATATGGGTAATGATTATTATTTCCCAAGTGCGGCATTAAAATTACAACTCAATGATAAATTCTCTTTCGGTCTACTCTATGATCAACCATTTGGAGCAGATGCAGAATATTCAGGTAATAATGTATTCGTTTCGAATCCAGGCACTGATACTATTTTAAGTCAAAAGGCATTAGGTGAGTTAGCAACCAGCTCAATTAAAAAATTAGTTCAAGCATCTGGATCAGCATTTACACCAGCTCTTATAGATGTGACGAATACTACTGGCGGTGATCCTACAAAACCAACTCAAACTGAGATCTTAGGCGCATTACAAAAAGTTGCTGCAGGTGGAAATACAACTGTAGGTGCAGGACTAACAGCACTACAAAACACCCAAGCGGCTATTAATGCAGCAAATAATTATTTAGGTAGGGGCGGAACTAAAGTTAAAGTTGATACACAAAACTTATCTTTTGTTTTTGGTTTCCAACCGACTCAAAACTTCAATTTCTACGCTGGTCCTGTATTACAAACAATTAAAGGTAATGTAAGTTTACGAGGTCAAGCTTATAGTCTTTATAATGGTTATGATGCAAATATTAAAGAAACAACAGGCGCGGGTTGGTTAGCAGGCGCAGCTTATCAAATTCCTGAAATTGCACTTAAAGCATCTGTAACTTACCGTTCTGAAATTGATCATAAAGTGGATATTAATGAAAATTTATCTATATTAAATTTCCCTGGTCTTACTTCAGTACTTGCTGGTTTAGATGTTCCTGCTTCTAAACTTCAAGCAATTAACTCATCTGGTAAAACTACAATTACAACACCACAGTCTGTTAACCTTGATTTCCAAACAGGTGTCATGGCTGATACAGTTGCGTTTGCCAATGTACGTTGGGTGAACTGGAAAGATTTCTCAATTCAACCATATAAATTTGGCAAAGTCTCAGAAGCTGTAGGTGGTCTTGTTGGACGTCCAAATGGCTTCAACCTAGTTGAATATGCTGATGACCAATGGTCTGTGAACGCGGGTGTAGGCCGTAAACTTACCGACAAGTGGGCTGGTAATGTGTCTGTAGGTTGGGACTCTGGTGCAGGTAATCCTATAACAACATTAGGACCAACAGAAGGTTACTGGAACGTAGGTTTAGGTGTTCAATATAGCCCTACTCCACAAACATTTATTGCCGGTGGTGTAAAATACTTCTGGTTGGGTGATGCCAAAGCTCAAACAGGTGCGCAAGCAGGTAGTGATGAATATGTTGCAGAGTTCTCTGACAACAACGCAATCGCTTATGGTTTGAAACTTGGTTATAAATTCTAAGTTTCAAAACTATTCATATAAAAAAGGCGCTTAAAGCGCCTTTTTTATTCTTGCTATTTAAGCTGGAATGCTACGCTTTGAAACTGAACGTATTGCTTCTTTTAATGCGTCATAGCCGTGAATTGCAGGGAATTGCGGGAACTCAGCAATTACGTTTGCAGGTGCATCAAACAAGAAACCATGGTCAGCTTCGCCTAGCATCGTTGTATCGTTATACGAATCACCAGCAGCGATTACACGGAAATTTAAGCCATGTAGTGCCTTAACAGACTCACGTTTTTGATCTGGTTGACGCAATTTATAAGCGGTGATCATTCCTTCTTCATCTGTCTCTAGCTTATGACAGAAAATTGTTGGCCAACCTAATTGCTTCATTAAAGGATGCGCAAACTCATAGAAAGTATCTGACAAGATCACGAGTTGGAAATGAGTACTCACCCATTCAACAAATTCTTTTGCACCTGGTAAAGGTCCCATCTCAGCAATGACTTCTTGAATGTCATTTAAGCCTAGACCGTGTTGTTTTAAAATATTAAGACGCTGAGTCATTAAAACATCATAATCTGGAATATCACGAGTTGTCGCCTCGAGTTCTTTAATCCCTGTTTTTTTAGCGAAATTGATCCAGATTTCAGGAACTAAAACCCCTTCAAGATCTAGGCATACGATTTCCATGAATGCTTCCAACGTTGGTTAAAAATTGCTGTATCATACCATTAAGATTTTCAGTTTTGCGTTGTTATTGATCAAATCAATTTTATTCATAAGGATCGAAATTAAAGTGCTAAGCAGTTTATCAACTATCCTTTAGAATATTTTTCATAACTCAATGCGCCCAAGCCTTTTGCCAGGAACACACATGACCGTTATTCCGACTATTGATATCGTAGATGCTCTTGCTGCTGAATATGCAACCAAAAGCCCTCGGGAAATTTTAGAACTTGCCTTAAGCCAACAAGGTGAAATTGCAATTTCTTTTTCGGGAGCAGAAGATGTTGTCTTAATTGATATTGCTTCACGTTTGGGTAAGCCTTTCCGTGTCTTTAGTCTCGACACGGGCCGACTCCATGCTGAAACGTATCAATTTATTGAAACTGTCCGTAAACACTACAATATTAATATCGAAATCTGCTTTCCTGAATCTGAAGCTGTTCAAAACATGGTAAACGAAAAAGGTTTATTCAGCTTTTTTACAGATGGGCATCAGGAATGTTGTGGTATCCGAAAAGTTCAGCCTTTACGTAAAAAACTTGCAACTTTAGATGGCTGGATTACTGGCCAACGTAAAGACCAAAGTCCTGGTACACGTACAGAAATTCCAGTAGTACAAGCTGATGCTGGCTTCTCTGGTCCAGATAAGCAACTTATTAAATATAATCCTCTAGCGAACTGGACAAGTGCCGAAGTATGGAGTTACATCCGTATGATGGAAATTCCATATAACCCTCTACACGAACGTGGTTTTGTTTCTATTGGTTGTGAACCATGTACACGAGCTGTATTACCGAACCAACATGAACGTGAAGGACGCTGGTGGTGGGAAGAAGCGACTCAAAAAGAGTGCGGATTACATGCAGGCAACATGAAAAAGTAATTTGATATCAAAAAACCACTGGCAAATCAGTGGTTTTTTTTATGTCATGTTCCGTACACAAAGTCATATTTTCTCTACCCTAAACGCTATATACTTAATTTTACGGTTCTATAATTCTAATAAGAGCTCAGATAAGGGCTTCTTAGAAAAATGCATGAGGCACAATGATTTATGCGTCCATTACACCCAATTGATTTCATTTTTCTGTCACTTGAAAAAAGACAGCAACCCATGCATGTCGGTGGATTATTTTTATTTGAAATTCCTGAAAATGCACCTGAAACCTTTGTACATGATTTAGTAGAAGATATTAAACGCTCAAAAAGCATTCCTATTCCTCCCTTCAATAACCGTTTAAATGGTCTATTTTGGGATGAGGATGAAGAGTTCGATATCGATCATCACTTTCGCCACATTGCTTTGCCTCATCCTGGGCGCATCCGTGAACTTCTGGTTTATATCTCACAACAACACAGCTCATTAATTGACCGTGCCAAGCCGCTGTGGACCTGTGACATTATTGAAGGAATCGAAGGCAACCGTTTTGCCATGTATTTTAAAATCCATCATGCAATGGTTGATGGCGTTGCGGGTATGCGTTTGATCGAGAAATCACTTTCAAAGACACCAGAAGAGAAACACGTAGTTCCTTTATGGTGTGTTGAGAGCAAAAGAACTAAACGCCTAAAAGTACCTACTCCAAGTACAAGTAAAATTAAGAGTATTTTAGGAGGTATTAAGTCTCAACTGGATATAGCTCCTAAAGTCATGCAAGAGTTATCTCAGACTATATTTAAAGAAATGGGCAAAAATCCTGATTATGTTTCTACCTTTCAGGCGCCAATTTCAATTTTGAACCAAAGAGTAAGTGCTTCACGTCGTTTTGCTGCCCAATCCTTTGAATTGAGCCGCCTTAGAAAAATTTCAAAAGCATTAGGCGTAACGATTAACGATGTTGTGCTAGCAGTATGTTCTGGTGCTTTACGTGAATATTTGATTAGTCAAAATAGCTTACCTAAAAAGCCACTCATTGCCATGGTTCCAGCTTCATTGCGCACAGATGATTCTGATATGAGTAACCGGATTACTATGATTCTGGCAAATTTAGGGACTCATAAAGACCAACCATTAGAACGTCTAGAAATTATTCGTCGCAGCATGCAGAATTCAAAGCAACGCTTTAGCCGTATGACTGCTAATGAAATTTTAAACTATAGCGCGGTTGTTTATGGTCCGGCAGGATTAAACATCATGTCAGGAATGCTTCCTAAGCGTCAGGCGTTCAATTTAGTGATTTCCAATGTACCAGGGCCACGTGAGCCACTTTATTGGAATGGCGCGAAATTAGACGCTCTCTACCCTGCTTCGATTGTCATGGATGGACAAGCTTTAAATATTACCATGACCAGTTATTTAGATAAGCTTGAAGTGGGATTAACAGCTTGTCGAAATGCTTTGCCAAAAATGCAAAACCTTTTGACTCATTTAGAAGATGAAATTCAACGTTTTGAAGAAATTATTGCAGAGAAACAACTGAAACATCATTCAGCAAGTTAAAAAGTTAAGGGGCTTTGAATTGGCCCCTTATTTTTTGATTGTGCGGCACTGGTTAAGCAACTGATGACATACTGAGCGAATCATTGCAGTTGTGATCGGTACTTCTTTACCTTGGTCATTCAACATATAGCAGCTATTTACTGGCGTGCTTTCTAAAACATGTTTAAGACCGTTGCTAATTAAGTTTTCACTTACATTCATGGGTTATACCTCTTATTGTTTGCTAAGACGTTAAATAGGGAGAACGTCTAGGGCTACTGTATGTAAGTAGTATTTAAAATTCATGAATGAAAGTAAAATTTCAGTTGTAACAAGGATTAAGCGATATCTTGTTACAACTTTAACTTAAAATGATATCGTATTGCTCTTGCGTATATAAATTTTCGACCTGAAATTTAATGACACGGTTAATAAAATGCTCTAAATCAGCCACTGCGGGTGCTTCTGCTGTTAATAATCGGTCAATCACAGAAGGGTGAGCAACAACAGTAAAGCCACTCGTTGACTCAAATGCACGGGTATATCGTAATATCTCACGAAATATTTCGTAACACACTGTCTCTGCTGTTTTGACAAAACCACGTCCTTGACACGTTGGACACGACTCACACAGCAAATGTTCTAACGATTCACGTGTTCGTTTACGAGTCATTTCGACCAGACCAAGTTCTGATACCTGAGTGATTTTGGTCTTGGCATGATCGCGTTCAAGCATTTTTTCAAACTGACGCATCACCTCTTCACGGTGAGTTGCCTCTTGCATGTCAATAAAATCAATAATGAGAATACCACCCAAATTACGCAGTCTAAGTTGACGTGCAATGACTTGAGTCGCTTCCATATTGGTTTTAAAAACGGTGTCTTCAAGACTACGACCGCCAACATATGAGCCAGTATTAACGTCAATTGTCGTCATGGCTTCAGTCTGGTCGATCATTAGATAGCCACCCGATTTCAAAGCAACACGTGTTTGAAGGGCTTTCTGGATATCTTCTTCGACGTTATAGAGATCAAATAGTGGTCGCTCACCCGGATAATGAATGAGTCGACTTTGCATATTCGGAACAAACTCTTCAACAAACTCATGAAGCTTGGCATGAATTTCTCTCGAATCGACATAAATCTTTGCAGTCTCTTCGCTTGCTAAATCTCGAATAATGCGCTGAGGTAATGGAAGCTCTTCAAAAATTAAGGAAGGAACTGCAACATCAATCTGCTTACGTTGGATGTATTCCCATAATTTACTCAGATAGCACATATCCCGTGCAATTTCTGCCTCATCCACACCTTCGGCAGCTGTACGTACAATCACGCTACCCGGCAGATTATGTTCAGATTGAATACTTTCGATAATATTACGTAGTCGATCTCGCTCTTCTTCGGACTCAATACGCTGCGATACGCCAATATGGTTACCATATGGCATGAGAACCAGATAACGAGAAGGAATTGAGAGATCTGTACTCAGACGTGCCCCTTTCGTTCCTAACATATCTTTCATGACTTGAACGGTCAGGGTTTGACCGGGATGTAAGAGTTCAAAAACGTTTGGGGTGGGCTGTGAACGAGGCCAAACCATATCATTGATATGTAAAAAGGCTGTTCGGGATAAACCGATATCAACAAAAGCAGCTTGCATGCCCGGAAGCACTCGCACGACTTTACCCTTGTAAATATTGCCGACTAGACCGCGCTTGACTGTACGCTCGACATACAGCTCATTAACCGTTCCATTTTCGATTAATGCCACCCGACACTCCATAGGCGTGACATTAATAAGTAATTCTTCTGACATACATAAACTCAAAGCATTATAAAATTTTTATTAAAGAGTCAGAGAAGCTGTTAACTTTAACTTTGTCTAGTGTTCATCGACAATGCTATTCAATTAAGAATGATAACAACCCCTTATGTCTTTACTCTTTTTAATAACTGTGCAAATTCGTATAAAGGAAGTCCTACCACATTACTATAACTTCCTTGAATTTGGGGAATATATTGAGAAGCAATCCCTTGAATTGCATATCCACCGGCCTTCCCAACAGGCTCTCCTGTGGTCCAATAATCTTCCATATCTTGCGTAGTCAGATGTTGGAACTCAACTTGTGTCTGTACAACCTGACTCAACATTTGTTGTTGAGTAGCAACACATATTCCAGAAAACACGTCATGCCAACGCCCAGATAATTGTTTCCATATGTCAAAAGCATGGCTTTTAGATTCAGGCTTACCAATTATTTGGCCATCCAGCCCTAGACTTGTATCGGCAGCAATAACAATTGCTTCTGGAAAAAGTTTTAATACAGCTTGCGCTTTTTCTCTAGCTAAACGTTCAACATAATGATGAACGAATTCATTCTCATGAACAAATTCGTCAATATCAGGGCTATAGATTTCAAAATCCAAACCCAGTTGTTGTAACAACTCCTTCCGACGAGGAGAGCTAGATGCTAAAACTATATTCGCCATTTTGCCAAACAATAATAGACGATTGGCCAAGTGATGATACTTGTCATTAATGGTTGCCAGTGTCTAGCAATCGAAAAATGAATTCCACCCATGGTCTGGGTTACCCACATAAACGCTAAATGAGCAATAATGACCAGAGTTGCAATCGTCCATAAATTACCAAAGGTTAAGATACGGCGTTCACGAATTAAAAACCGGGTAAGAAAAGTCATAATTACAAAACTTAGGGCATTGAGGCCCAAAGGTGCATCAAGCAATAAGTCTGTAAAAATCCCCATTCCAAATGCAAACCAGACCCCACACCACGTTGGCTGACATACCACCCAAAACAGCATAATCATCAACATGAATAATGGGCGCCAACCTGAAATATCGTAGGACAGCGGGTAAACCATGAGCACAGAACCCACGATAACGGAGATAATAATCCCCCATAATGGATCTTTGCGCTTTTCTCGTTTCAGTTTAGCGATTGGCATATGGCTGCTCCTTTGCTAATGAATCCGAAAAAAGTACAACTACATGGTGTCCTGTTGCTAATTGCGCTGCTGGTGTTACATCAATTTCCGCAAACTCACCTGAGTTATGACGTTTGATTTTGGCAACTGTACCTACGGCATAACCTGCTGGGAAATGTTCGCCCAAACCTGAGCTAAACACTTTATCGCCCACTTGAACATTCGCACTAGTCGGCACATATTCCATTTTCAAGCGACCCAAATCACCTGTACCAGAAACAATCGCCCGCATTCCAGTGCGTTCAAGACGTACCGAAAGTGAATGTTCTTTATCTGATAACAACATTACACGTGAGCTATGAGGATATACATTAATGATCTGCCCCATAATCCCCTTATCATCCAGAACCGTTTGACCGACCTTTAAATGATCCATAGAGCCGCGGTTAACAATGATGATATGACGCAATGGGTCTGCATCTGTCCCGATCACTTCTGCAATCTCCATACGTCCATCAATAATTAATGGTGTATCAAGGAGACCTCGCAAACGGGTATTTTCGGCAGATAGTTCAGAAAGCTTCTGTAAGCGGACTTGAGCTTGTAAAAGCTCAGCCTGCATCGCAGTATTTTCACGACGCAGTTGTGCTTCAGATTTTGTTTGCTGATTCAGCCATTCTCTCGACAGTACTGGATAACTGGCCAATGCATAAATTGGGTTATATGCAGCGTACAAGACATCCCTTGCTGGCTGAATCACATACGGCATGCGCCAATCAAAAAATAGCACAACCAAGCATGTAATGACCGCAATAATAAACGAGCGGAAAGATGGCGGCTGTCTTGAAAAAATATTCGGTTGCACCGCCTAATCCTTAAACTTAACCAACAAAAAGCATGTCATGGTTCGGATTGTCAAAGAACTCCAATACTTTACCACCACCACGGGTAACACAAGTAAGAGGATCTTCAGCAACCACAACTGGTAAACCAGTTTCTTGAGCTAACAATTTATCGAGGTTACGAAGTAACGCACCACCACCTGTCAACACAATACCACGCTCGGCGATATCAGAAGAAAGCTCTGGAGGAGTTTGCTCAAGTGCTGATTTTACTGCGCTTACAATGTTTTGTAACGGATCAGAGATTGCTTGAGTAATTTCGTCAGAAGTTACAGTAATCGCACGAGGTACACCTTCTGCAAGGTTACGACCACGTACTTCGATTTCTAATGTTGTGCCATCAGAAACAGCCATACCTACTTCTTTTTTAATAATTTCTGCTGTGGTTTCACCAATCACGCAACCATGAGCTTTACGAACATAATTGATGATTTGCTCATCAAAAACATCACCACCAATGCGTAAAGAGTCAGCATAGACACAACCTTGCAATGAAATAATTGCAATTTCTGTTGTACCACCACCAACATCCACAACCATAGAACCACACGCCTGTTCAACTGGCATACCTGCGCCAATTGCAGCAGCCATAGGCTCTTCAATCAAACGAACATCACGTGCACCAGCATTAAATACTGCTTCACGAATCGCACGACGCTCGACCAAAGTTGATTTACATGGTACACATACAACCACACGAGGTGCAGGTGGGAACAAACGTTTTTCGTGAACTTTACCAATAAACTGATTTAACATGGTTTCAGTCACTTCAAAATCCGCAATTACACCGTCTTTCATTGGACGAATTGCAGAAATATTCGCAGGTGTACGGCCTAACATTTGTTTCGCGTCCAGCCCTACTGCAGCAACAATTTTTTGTGAACCACTGTGACGAATTGCCACAACTGTTGGTTCATTTAATATAATGCCGCGGCCTGGTGCATAAATAAGTGTATTTGCTGTACCTAAATCAATGGCTAGATCCGGCGAAAACAAGCCAATTAGTCGTTTTAGAATCACGGTTCGTTCTCAGTTAAACTTTCATGTGGATGCAAGGTGGCAACTTTAAACTAAATGTGATGATTTGAACAAGTCAATCGCTTATTATAACGCACGATATTTTGAAAATTTTTAATACTGATTAGGTGATGTTATGTCTACATCGGATGCACAGCATTCAGCAGATTTAAATGCACAAACAGTTTCAGCAATCGCCAATCTTGCTCGATTGTCGCTCAATGATACGCAATCTGCTGAATATGCTCAAAGTCTAAATAAAATTTTAGGCATGATGGAAACCTTAAAAGGCATTGATACTGAAGGCGTAGAACCTTTAAAGAGTCCTTTTGATAATCCTCAACCTTTACGTGCTGATGTGGTAACTGAAAGCAATCATCGAGATGACTACCAAGCAGTTGCACCAGCAACTCAAGATGGTTTGTATCTTGTTCCTCGCGTGATTGAATAACTTTCACTCAATTAACCCATCTTCCCTATTTTGAATGTAAAGAAATTTTAATCATGACTGATTTACATCGCTTATCAATTCGTGAACTTGCTGAGGGCTTAAGCCAAGCGAAGTTTTCATCTCGCGAACTGACTGAACATTATTTGCAACGTATTGCGAAACTCGATTCACAAGTTAAAAGCTATGTGACGGTTACACCTGAACAAGCGCTTGCAGAAGCAGATGCTGCCGATGCTGCATTAAAAGCGGGTAATGCAACAGCTTTAACGGGTATTCCTCTTGCTCATAAAGATATCTTTTGTACCAAAGGCATTAAAACGACTGCTGGTTCAAAAATTCTTGATAACTTTATCTCTCCTTACGATGCAACGGTTGTTGAAAAAACGAAAGCTGCTGGTCTAGTCACTTTAGGTAAAGTGAACATGGACGAGTTTGCGATGGGTTCAACTTCAGAAAGCTCATATGTTGGCGCAACGAGTAACCCATGGGCACTTGACCATGTTCCTGGTGGTTCATCAGGTGGTTCTGCTGCGGCTGTAGCAGCTGATTTAGCGCCTTTCGCTACAGGTACTGATACAGGTGGTTCAATTCGCCAACCTGCTTCTTTCTGCGGCTTAACAGGCTTAAAACCAACCTATGGTCGTGTATCTCGCTTCGGTATCATTGCTTACGCATCATCTTTAGACCAAGCAGGTCCAATGGCACGCTCTGCTGAAGACTGTGCTTACCTTATGAATGTAATTGCAGGCCATGATGCAAAAGACTCGACTTCGGTTAAAAAAGAAGTTGATGACTACGTTGCGAACTTAAATGGCACATCTGTAAAAGGCTTACGTATTGGTATTCCTAAACAGTACTTTAACGTTGCAGGCTTAGATGCTGATGTAAAAGCACGCGTTGAAGAGTCTTTGAAAAAGCTTGAAGAAATGGGCGCAACGCTTGTTGAGATTGATCTCAATATGACTGAAGCCTATGTTCCAACGTATTACCTCATCGCACCAGCAGAAGCATCTTCTAACTTGTCTCGTTATGACGGTGTTCGCTACGGCTATCGCTGTGAAAACCCAGCTGACCTGATGGATCTTTACAAGCGTTCACGTTCAGAAGGTTTTGGTCCAGAAGTTCAACGTCGTATCTTAATTGGT
Source organism: Acinetobacter sp. V102_4 (assembly GCF_031799005.1). Classification (NCBI taxonomy): domain Bacteria; kingdom Pseudomonadati; phylum Pseudomonadota; class Gammaproteobacteria; order Moraxellales; family Moraxellaceae; genus Acinetobacter; species Acinetobacter sp. V102_4. The sequence continues at coordinate 79,080 of NZ_JAVQNR010000033.1, forward strand.
ACCTATGCTCTTTCTGCGGGTTATTACGATGCTTACTATGTGAAAGCACAAAAAGTTCGTCGTTTAATTCAACAAGACTTCTTAAAAGCATTTGAAAATGTGGATGTGATTGCTGCACCTTCTGCACCAACGACTGCTTATAAAATTGGTGCAAACTTAAGTCCAACTGAAATGTATTTAGGCGATATCTATACACTTGCAGTGAACTTAGCGGGCTTACCAGCGATTAATGCTCCAGTTGGTTTTGACAAAGACAGCTTGCCTGTCGGCTTACAGTTAATTGGTAACTATTGGTCAGAATCACAACTGTTGTCGATTGTTCATCAATACCAACAAAACACTGACTGGCATACCAAACGTGCGGCAATTGCTGAGGAGAATGCATAATGGCTGAAGCTCAAAAGTTGAAATTGATTGACGGTTGGGAAGTCGTTATTGGTATCGAGATTCACTCTCAGCTTGCAACCAATTCTAAAATTTTCTCTGGTTCATCGACTGAATTTGGTCAAGACCCAAACACACAAGCAAGCCTTGTAGACTTGGCAATGCCGGGTGTTTTACCTGTTCTCAATGAAAAAGTAGTTGATCTTGCGATTCGCTTTGGTTTGGGGATCGATGCCTACATTGACCAAGCATCTGTATTTGCTCGTAAAAACTACTTCTACCCTGACTCGCCAAAAGGCTACCAAATTAGCCAAATGGACAACCCGATTGTGGGCTTGGGTCACATCGACATTCAACTTGAAGATGGCACGACTAAACGTATTGGTGTAACTCGTGCTCACCTTGAAGAAGATGCGGGTAAATCTGTACACGACCAATTTGAAGGCATGTCTGGCATTGACTTAAACCGTGCTGGTACACCCTTGCTTGAAATCGTGTCTGAACCAGATATGCGTTCAGTTGAAGAAGCTGTAGCATATATCAAATCAATTCACACACTTGTGCGTTGGTTAGGTATTTCCGACGGTAACATGGCTGAAGGTTCATTTCGTGCGGACTGTAACGTGTCCTTACGTCGTCCGGGACAGCCATTTGGTACACGCTGTGAGCTAAAAAACCTCAACTCATTCCGTTTCATCGAGCAAGCGATCAATGTTGAAATTGAACGCCAAATGGAAATTTTGGAATACGGCGGAAGCATCGACCAAGAAACACGTTTGTTCGATCCAAACAAAATGGAAACGCGTTCAATGCGTTCTAAAGAAGAAGCGAATGACTACCGCTACTTCCCAGATCCAGACTTGTTACCAGTGATTATTGCAGATGAGCAAATTGAAGCTGCTCGTGCTGCGCTTCCAGAGCTACCTGCTGCACGCCGTGCACGCTTTATCGCAGACTTTGGTGTAACTGAGTACGATGCACATGTACTTACGCTCTCACGCGAAATGGCGGACTTCTATGAAGCTGTTGTGGCTGCTGCGGGCGGTGCTGTACAAGGTAAAGTATCTGCAAACTGGGTGATGGGCGAATTCTCAGGCGCGTTAAACAAAGCAAACCTAGATTTGGCTGACTCTCCTGTTTCTGCTGAACAGCTTGGTGGCATGATTGCACGTATTATTGACAACACTATTAGCGGTAAGATTGCGAAACAAGTCTTTGGCTTTATGTGGGAATCGGAGGGTAAATCTGCCGATGACATTATTGCGGAAAAAGGCTTAAAGCAAGAAACTGACACTGGGGCAATTGAAGCAATCATTAAAGAAGTACTTGCAGCCAATGAAAAAATGGTTGAAGAGTACAAGTCTGGTAAGGAAAAAGCCTTTAACGGTCTTGTTGGTCAAGTCATGAAAGCTTCTAAAGGTAAAGCTAACCCTGCTCAAGTAAATGAATTAATGAAGAAGTTGATTGGTTAATTTCATTAGTTAACTCAAGAAAAAGCCTCGATTTATCGGGGCTTTTTTACATCACTTATGAAATATCCTTCGACTAAAGAATGCACTTTTTTCTAAAAAATGACACAGTGACTGTGCTAATTTAAATTAAGAATTTAGATAACTTATATTTTAAAAAGAGAGATAAATCATGTCTAAAAAGATTTTAATGTTGGTCGGTGACTACGCTGAAGACTATGAAACTATGGTTCCTTTTCAGTTTTTAACTGGTTTAAGTTATACCGTACATGCTGTTTGCCCAAATAAAAAAAACGGCGACCATATTGCTACTGCTATTCATGACTTTGAAGGTGACCAAACCTATAGCGAAAAACGCGGTCACAATTTTGCCATTAACTATGATTTTGAGGCGGTTAATACTGAAGACTATGTAGGTTTAGTCATTCCGGGTGGTCGTGCACCAGAATATTTACGCATGAATGAACGTGTTATCGAAATTGTGCGTGAGTTTGATCGAGTGAAAAAACCAATTGCAGCTGTATGCCATGGTGCTCAGTTGCTTGCTGCGGCAGACGTACTAAAGGACCGATTGTGTTCGGCTTATCCAGCATGTGCTGCCGAAGTAAAATTAGCTGGTGGACAATACGCAGATATTGCTGTGACCGAAGCTGTTACAGATGGACATTTGGTGACTGCACCGGCTTGGCCTGCACATCCAGCTTGGTTAGCGCAGTTTGTAAAAGTTTTAGGGGCGACGATTAGTATTTAAGCAGGTCTTGCCATTAAAGCCACTCAAAATAAAACCTGCTATTAGTTAGAGACCAATTTCATCTAATAGCAGGTTATATTCATTTATTTGAGAAGCAGAAAGCTAAATTACTATCTCGTAATTCCCAACTTATTCCAAATCTCTGGGGTTAAAAACGTCGTTACTAATTTATTTAAGTCGATATAACGCAACGTGCCCTGCAACTGCTGTTTAACTGCGGGGTCTTTCACAATATCTTCGCCAGCACTTTGACCTAACTGCTGAAAAGCCTCTCCAACAGCCTTCACACCTTCCGCTTGAATCACAGCTTTAGTTTGGGCAGAACACTGCTCTACAATCACCCGCTGTAAAACCTGTGCCAGTTTTTGGTCTAACTGATCTTTTTGCTCAGGCGTTACATTACTAAATGCTTTTAAATCAGGATGGGCAGCTAAAGCCGTAAATGTCCATTGAAGTACAGTGGTCTTGTCTGAAGTGGTTGTGGCCTTAACTAAACAGTCACTCAACTGATCGACCGTTGGGCCAGCCATCGCAATTTGTGTTGTACCCAGTACAGTAACAGCCATACAAACTGAACGGCTCAAATGTGAAAACTTACGGCGGGCAATCGCATAAACATGACGTGACATAGGTCTAGCTCCAATAAACAATCTGTTCTTTGTATCACAGAGCGAGTGGAGTTACCTGTTATGACTCTGTAAATCGTCTACTTCTTCAAATTTATCAACTGATTTAATCCTTAACCCATTCCGGCATAATTCCATGCTTCTGGAATATTTGGCTGTTCTGGTGCTTTATTTAAGTCAATATTTAAGTTTCTACTGCCCTTATATGATTTCTCACCTGAATCTGAGGCCGGTGATACACCTAAACTATAACGATAGCGAAATTGCCACAATAACGGTTTGATTGGACGAATATCCAGATTTAAAGAATCCTCATCATGACAATTCCCTTTAGAACTTTCATAGTCTTGCTCAGAAAAACAGGCTCTGATCATCCGACTAAAACTAAATGGATAATTTTTAATAAAGGGACGCTCATTGCCTGATTCCTGTAACTCATAAAAGCTAGCCCGTTCAATATTTGCACCACCTCCTGAATACATTTCAGAAAACTGATCAATTATTGCAATTGCATAACGCTGTTGAGTGAGTGGAAAAAGCTTGGGAAATATATATTGTTTATGAAGATCATCTTCGCTTGCTATTGTCACAATATTCCATTTCCGGACCAATTTAAAACCCGTAGATGTAGATTTAAACTGTGCGATATCATTACGACTCGATAATATCCATAAATTCTGGTCTGGAGTTTTTAGGCTACGCCATTGCACGCCTTGCAGACATAAATCTCTTATTTGCTCACATAGTTGTTTCTGTTCAATTTGGGGCAATTGATCTTTTTTAAACTCTAAAATATCTAAAGTTGCAGCAAAAGTAGGATTAGCAAAACAAGCAAACATTCCAGCTACAACCAAGAAAGCTATCTCTATTTTCCTTTTAATCATTTATTCTTTTCCTAAAAATATTTTTAGTCGACCACTAAGCTATTTGACAATAGACTCAATTTTATCAAGCTCCCACACGCCCCCTGCTGCCAAACCTTTGCACATGCCTGTCCACATATCTTTCGTATGTACAAACTTCTGACCATCCCACACCCATTCCTCACTCGCCCAGCAATCGCCGATGCCTCTTCCCTTTTGAGCACTACTAATCATACCTCTATCAAAATCCGATGCTGTCTCAGTTACAAATGTTGCTTTACTAGTCAAAGACTCATCAAGTACCCAAGCACCATACCCTTCGTTATAGGCACCTCTCCAACATAGAGTGGTCGCCAGAACTTTCTTATTGGTCAGTTTATACAACTCGATTTTTTGTGGTTCAGCTCCATCACTACTACCATAGATTCCTTCACAAAATCCTTCTTCTTTTGGGTTCGTTTGAGCTGACATTAAACTATGATAAACAGATTGATACGACTTACTTTTTGGTTGCAACGTCAAATATGGCTTAGCCGCTGTTTTGACATGCTTTACAATTAATTTGGGTTGGACTACCAGCACTTTTGATTCATTAGCCGGCCCTTTTTTGACTAAAGCACCAACAGTTCCGATCCGCTTCTGAAAATCATCCATTTTTAGCAACACAGCAGTCATTCCTGCATCGGAAATGGTCCATTCATGCTGCGCATTTTTAAATATAATTTCAGTTTTCTGCTTTGACTGCTGGAGTAAAGCGTTGATCTGTGAGTTATTCAGTTTCCCCATTAATGGCAGCTCGACACCATCCACAGTGACAGTGCCTAAATCTTTGCCATTCACATAAAAGTGGATATTTTTAAGCTGACTTGCAGGCAAGCTTTGCTCATAGTCTGATAAAGCAAATTCAGCCTGTACAGGTTGCTTTGGACCCGCTTTACGCACTAATAGCAGCGACGCTGGATTATCACCATTTTCTTCATTTTGATACCCTGCGGCCTTACATGCTCCCGTATTACTGCAAGAGATTTCCCACTCTTGATGTGAAAATGAAATGCCTTTTATGTCTTGAGCAAAACTATAAGAACTCATTACTGCTAAACAGCAGATTGAAAGCATTTTTTTCATTTTTTCATGTCTCTATAGATCTGTTTTTATTATTAAGTTAAAAACAGTATAAAATTTTGGGTTACCGTCTAGTTTAAAAGAATATGCTAGGTTGATAGAAAATTTAAATGATTACTTTTTAAAAATGAAAAAACTATATTTTTTACTATGTGTCGCGTTAGTGAGTACAGCTTCAATTACACATGCTGAAGTAAAAAGCTTTACTCCTCATTTCCCAAAGTTTTATAGCTCTGCTGCAACCCGAAAAGCAGATAACCAGTTCTACGCTCTCGGAGAGGCAAAATTTTTAAATGGTATTACCGTGCCATTTTATGGTGTTACTGCGCTGAGTCCAACAGATGATGGTTTGCTTAAAGATTTTGAAAAATGCACACTAAAAAATTGCCGCTTTAATTTTAAGCTTGATGCTCAACATGCCAAGCAGCTTAAGCTTCTGGCATTACCTGAAACAGGGTTAGTGCTTGTGCCTAGAAATTGGCAAGATGTGCAAGCAAATGCAGGTGCCAACGGTAGTGGTTTTGCTCTAATAATGAGTCCAGATCAAAAACAAGCGATAGAGCTTTATGATTCTTCATTTTGTGTTGGATGTGGATTGCCAAATGCAACGCTCTACTTTCCTGAACTGTTAAAAGAAAGTATTGAAAATGAGTTTGGTGGATATAAAGACCCTAAAAAACTGATCAATATTGTTCATCCCTCTAAGAAAATAGCTTTTTTTAGTTATCAAATTCCCCAAATCAATAATAAAACACATGGTATTGCGAAATATTACGACGAAGACACGTTTAACTATAAAGAGATTCAAGTGACCTTAGATAAATCGCAACAGTCTTTAGTTGGCCCTATTCTCAACTTTTATAACGCAACTCATTAAACCAAAACTCATAAAAAAACCCGCTTTCGCGGGCTTTCTTTTATTTGTGTAATATCGATTCAAAGGCTTTTAAACGCTTATAAATTGAAAGTAGTTCAATAATTGTTTTCCATGAACTAATTAAGTATTGGAAAGATTCACGAACCTTATCGAATACACCACCAATTTGGTTAATTAAACCTAGAGTCATTTTTCCACTTGCAATCGCAGGGAACAAAACAACCAGACTATATAAAATATCTAACTGCTTATACCATGTAGCGACCAAGTTAAAGTAAGCATAATGAAAATAGAGTCGGAAGTAGTTTTTACGGACTCTAGTAAAAAGCTCTTTTAAAGTAGCTGGTCTTGCACGATCTGCATGGTCTTCGCCATAAACGAGTTCTTTACGATACGCTGCTTCTACTTTCTGATTATTAAATTGAAGGCCTGGTAATTTAACACCTACTACCATTAATAAAACTGTACCAAAAGCTGCCCACACAATTGCGGCCCATACTAACGAATGCTCTAGTTCACCAACGATGGGTAAAACAGGAACATGTTTAGATAGTTGAAATAAAATAGGTAAAAATGCAATTAAAATCATGACAGCTTTTACCAGCTCAACACCTAAATCTTCCATAATCGTTGCAAAACGCATGGTGTCTTCTTGCACACGCTGTGAAGCACCTTCAACATGACGTAGTTTTTCCCAATGCTCAGTGTAGTATTCATTCATTGCCGTACGCCAACGAAATACATAATGGCTTGTGAAAAAAGCATTAATCACGGCTAGAGTCACTGCAACCATTGCAATATAAAGAAAAACTAGGGTTTCACTATATAATGCCGAGAGGTCACCACCTCCATCAGAAAGCATTTTTTGAATTAAATCCCAAAATGGTACATACCAAGCATTAATCGCAACACTGACCTGAACTCCAAACCAGATATTAAACAAAATAAATGCCGATCCCCATATAGACCAACGCTGCCATGGGTTGTTCGATATAATTTTCCAAAAGCCGGCAAAGAGTGCTGTAGAAACTAAAAACCAAACGTAAAACCATAAGAAAGTTGGAGACCAAAAACGGCTGACACCAACAGGTAGTTGTGCGTCATGGTAGCCCTTAGCAAACCCGATAAAAGTTCCCCATGTGTTTCCACCTGAGTACCAGAGCACCATATTTAATGCGATCCAAATAACCGCAGATATAAAAAAATATCGTGGTGATGGAAAAAATGATTTGAACATTAAGCGTGCATATCCTTATATTTCTTCAAATTTACAATGAGAAGAATACTAAAACCTAAACCTTAAAATTGTGAAGGGGAAAGTTTAGAGAATTGTCAGTTTTTCTCGTTTCATTGAAGGATTTGATCGTTTTTTTGTAAATTCATCCCTTTTGAGCAATTTAATCCATTTAAATTGCCTTGTATATGACCCTCGATAGAGCCATATACGGCTTTTATAACACAGCAATATCAGAGATTAAATCTCTTCTTTACGAACAATATAACCTTCCAACTGCATTGCCTGAATGAGCAAATCTAGGTCTGAGGCGCTTTTAAGCTCAACGTCAACACTCACGGCACTTTCTTTTGCACGACTTGTTGCCGCAAAGCGCTCATGGCGTAGTTCATAAATATTACCGCCTTGCTCAGCAATAATTGCGGTTAAACGAGCTAAAGCACCTGGATTATCTGGCAATTCAACACGAATACGGACCATACGACCTGTACGCGTTAAATGACGTTGTAATACTGAAACCATAACGCGTGTATCAATATTGCCACCAGACAGCACCACACCCAATTTATGGCCTAAAAATAGATCAGGACGAGACATAATTGCAGCAATACCTGTTGCACCTGCCCCTTCACACACCGTTTTTTCAATATTGAGTAATAGCGCAATTGCCTCTTCAATCATGTCTTCAGTGACAACAACAATGTCATCAACATATTCTTTAGCAACTTGGGTCGTAAGCTCACCTGGAGTTTTTACCGCAATACCTTCAGCAACAGTAGAACCCATTGAAACCGCATGTTGATAATTACAAAGTAGTTTTGCCATACTTGGGTATACAACTGATTGCACCCCAATAATTTTAATCTTTGGATTTATGGCTTTAGCAGCAATCGCAATACCAGAAATTAGGCCACCACCACCAATTGGCACAACTAAAATGTCTAGATCAGGCACAGCTGCAAGCATTTCAAGCGCAATGGTTCCTTGACCTGCAATAATTTCTGCATCATCGAATGGGTGGATAATCGTTAAAGATTCTTCTTGTGCAACACGGTGCATTTCAGCAGCAGCTTCTGAGAAGTCTTGTCCATGTAAAATCACTCGTGCCCCATATTCACGCACTCGCTGTACTTTTACATTAGGTGTAGATTTCGGCATCACGATGGTCGCTGTTACACCTGTGCGCTGAGCATGATATGCTACGCCTTGTGCATGATTGCCTGCCGAAGCTGCAATAACACCATGTTGTTTTTCTTGGTCAGATAAACACAACAGTTTATTCAGTGCCCCACGCTCTTTAAAAGAAGCTGTAAATTGTAAGTTTTCAAATTTCAGCCACATTTCAGCCCCTAAGGTTTTAGAAATGGTTTCTGAGAAAACAAAAGGAGTTTTTACGACTAAACCTTCCAAACGCTCTGCGGCAGCATGAACATCATCTAATGTTGGAAACCCATTTTTAACCTGTTGCTGTATCATTTATCTAGTCAGCCTCAATACATTACAAATCAATTATTTTTTAAAAATGACATCAATATTTTATATTGGTCATCAGAGTTTTCAGCATATCCAACATGTACCTAATATACAAAAATTTTTATTCCAAAAATTAAGGATTTAAACTCGCATAAAAAAAGCCCTGCTCAGGCTTTTTATTTAATTTTCAAAAGATTAACGTTAAATTATTGTGTTTGTGCGCTCAAACCATCCGTAGATAGATTTTGTTCAGCTATTTTTTCATCAATTGCAAATTGAATATCGGAAAGTTTGGCATTAGCTGCATCTATGCCGGATTTCATAGTAGCTTCACGGCCTTTCACATCAAAAATATGCGCTTTTTCTCTTAAATCTGGCTGAATAACAACATCCGCATATTGCAATTCTTCTGCCGCTAGACGACCTTGCATAATATTAATATTCTGGTTAAACAGCCCCCAGACATTCGATGTTTCTGTGTAAATAGGCTGAGCTAAAATATCAACAGCAATAATGACATCAGCACCTAAATCGCGAGCGACTTCAACAGGTACAGGGCTCACTAAACCGCCATCGACATATTCAGATTTACCAATTTTAGTTGGTACAAACATACTTGGAATTGAAGCCGAGGCTCTTACGGCTTGCCCAGTATTGCCATAGTTAAACACAGTTTTAGTGCCATGCTTTAATTCGGTTGCAACCACATACATTGGGATTTTCATTTTTTCGAGTGGCATGTTGTTTACTTGCTCGTTAACGTAGTTTTCTACTTTTTTGCCATCAAAAAAACCTTTTAGCCCGATACTAATATCACGCACATCGCCGGCTTTCATTTTTAATGCAGTATCACGTAATTCAGAAGGACTTTTACCACTTGCATAAAGTGCTCCAACAATACTACCAGCACTGGTACCTACAATAAAATCTGGTCGAATACCATGTTGTTCCAAAACCTCAATGACACCTATATGAGCATAACCTCGTGCTCCACCGCTACCGAGTACGAGCGCAACAACTGGACGTTTTTGCTGTTTTTTAATTCGTGCAAATGGCTGATCGACAGAGCGGGCATAAGCCTCCGCTGTTTGCGGTTTTAGAGCAGCAGACAAGTGTGTAGTGGTCTGGCATCCTGCCAACACCATAGAGAGTCCGAGAACCCACAATTTAAGCTGTTTCATGGCCTATCTTCGCACTATGAGGTTTAAGTTCGGATTGCAATTTTAGTTGCTAGTCTTGTGAAAAGCTGTATCGAATTTATTTAATTTGTCATGTTTAAAATTTAGACTCAAGTATTTTATCTATCCCCCTATGAAAAAGGCCCCTTATTTATAAGAGGCCTTTTTTAACTTACCAGATATCTGAATCAACTTTTTTCTTCAATTCTGGATACTTATCAATTTTAAACTCAGGCTCTTTAATGCCTTTTTTCAATTGTTCACGGTAATCTTTCAATAATGTACGTGCCATCGGCGTTAACAATAAGATTGCAATCAAGTTAATGGTTGCCATGATACCCATAAACAAGTCAGCCATAGACCAAACGAGTGGAACACTACCAATCGCACCGAAGTACACCATCACCAATACAAAAATACGGAAGATGAACATGACTTTCGGATTGTTATTAATAAACTGTACATTACCTTCTGCATAGGCATAGTTACCTAGTACAGCTGAATAACAGAATAAGAATAATAGAACTGCAAGGAAGTCTGAGCCCCAATGTCCAACTTGAGTTTCTAAGGCACGCTGTGTTAATTCAACACCGACAAAACCTGCATCTTGGTAAACGCCAGAAACCAAAATAATGATTGCAGTACTTGTACATACAATGAAAGTATCTACAAATACACCGAGCATTTGTACCAAACCTTGGTTTACAGGATGTTTTACATCAGACGCAGCCGCTGCGTTTGGTGCAGAACCCATACCTGCTTCGTTAGAGAATAAACCACGCTTAATCCCTTGCATCATTGCCATTGACACTGCCGCACCAAAGAAACCACCTGCTGCAGAATTAAAATTGAAAGCTTCAGTCACAATCAGCTTTAAAATATCAGGCAAAATTGCATAGTTACTGATTGCAATATATAGAGCAACAGCTAGATAAAGACCTGCTTTTAAAGGTACAAACATCTCTGCAAATTTAGCGATACGCTTAATACCACCAAAAATTGCTAATGCCACTAAAACTACAAGAGCAAGGCCAACCCATGAAATTTCTAGATCAACGCCACCTAAATGAGCAATAAGATTAGCTTTGTCCCAACCCCAAGCATGTGAAGATGCATTAGCAATCGCATTGATTTGAACTGAGTTGAATACAAAACCGTAGGTAAAGATCAATGCAAGTGCGAAGACCACACCAAAGGTTTTACTGCGTAAACCTTGAGTAATATAGTAGGCTGGTCCACCGCGGAACTGTTTAGTCTTACTATCTCTAACTTTAAATAGCTGAGCAAGCGTAGACTCAATAAAAGCAGAGCTCATACCAAGAACAGCTGTTACCCACATCCAAAACACTGCACCAGGACCACCAATTGCGATGGCAATTGCTACACCAGCAATATTACCTACCCCAACACGGCTCGCAAGGCCTGTTACAAACGCCTGAAAAGGTGTAAGACCATGCTCATCTTCGCCTTCTGTACGACTGCTTTTCATCACTCGGATACTTTGCAAGAACATGCGAATTTGCACTGCTCCTGTTAAGACCGTATAAAAAACACCTACAGCCAACAAGAAAATAACCAAAAAGTCCCATAAAGGATCATTAAAAAATTTTACCCACGACATCAGTGTGGCATTGAGTTGTTCATTCATACTCGGTCCGCTTACGTTCCTTGCTAATGTGCTAAAAGCACATGCCAAAATACTGCAATAAACAAAAAAGCCCCTAGAAACCGGGACTTTTCAGTAAATTCAAGAAAAAACTTTTAATGTCAATTGAATAGCAATTATCGTCACAAGTTTAAGCAACATCATGCCCAACACTAAGCCTTTGAAGGTTGCATGAGAGAAAGCGACCTTCAGACAAAATAATATCATTGCACTACTGAAAATTTCCGCTTTTGGAAAAACAGTATGCATCGACTCAGCTACAAACTTGGAAACTAACAAATGACCACCGCTAAATAAACTCGTCTAATGATTCCCATCAATTAAGCGAGTTATACAAAATCTGGATTTAAGCCAATAAGCATATTTACATATACTTTTGAGCAAATGTCTAAACTGGATATAAATTTCAAAGACTGTAACAAGCGATCGCCATAACGCGACTATCTGCGCCCTTTTCTCCATGATCAAAGAAGAGTGCGTTTAGATCTGTACTAAGCTGTTGTATTTTTTGTGGCTCAGTAGCTGCGTGAGTTACGTTCATTTTCATGGTTGCAATGGTAATCGCCAATCCTTGTTTCATGAACTGCTTGTTGATGAGTGGTAGACTCATGTAAAGCTCCTATACCTCGTGTATTTCTCCATTTCTGCACCTAAATCCTTTTTGTAAAGGGATTTTGTTTGCAGCCACTATTTCCTAACGTGAGTATGGAGAAATCATACCTGCGTAAAAAAGTCGGTATTATGCAGAAATTTAAAGTTTTGTGTATATTTTTCATTAAAATTTTATATAAAAAATGGTCATATTTTATATAAAACTATCCGTTTTGTACTGTTTTTAAACATATTATACCTTTTTTTCAATTGAATATTTTTCACCCACTCACTGTTATGCTTTTATTTTTATAACCGACAAAATCATACTATTTTGTCTATTTAAATCTAAAGTGGCATATTCGAATTATGATTAATCAGACAATATGTCTAAACTAATTAAATTATCATACCTGTAAGAATATCTCTTTTCTAATATTTTTTGCTTATAAATGAAGTACTTTCAAAACATGAAATTAAGCTTCAAAAAGTATGAAAATATTTAAGACAAAGATATAGAGGAGTATCTCATGAATCTGGAACAAGTTCGTCTCGTTGATGAAGCTATCACTTCTCGACATTCTGTCCGCGCTTTTTTAAATACTCCAATTGAGTCAGGAGTTATTAAAGATATATTACAAGTCGCAAGTCGAGCACCTTCTGGAACAAATACTCAACCGTGGAAAGTCTATGTAATAACAGGCAACAAGCGTAATGAAATGGTTGAACGTGTCTGTGCAGCACAAATCGAAGTTTCAAAAAACCCGGAACTTGCAGAACAATATAAAGAAACTTTTGCCTATTACCCTGAAAAATGGATATCCCCTTTTATTGACCGCCGCCGCGAAAATGGTTGGGGACTCTATGGTCTACTCGAAATTAAAAAGGGCGAAAAAGAAAAAATGGCTGAACAACAGTTACGTAACTTTAAACTGTTTGATGCACCAGCCGGCCTTTTCTTTACAGTAAATAAAACCATGGGAATCGGGTCTAAAATGGATATCGCAATGATGATCCAAAACGTGATGGTTGCTGCCAAGGCACGAGGTTTAGATACATGCCCACAAGCAGCTTGGAACCATTTTCACCCTATTGTTTTAGATATCTTGGGTGCATCAGATGATGAAGAGCTAGTTTGTGCAATTGCGTTAGGTCATGCTGATCCTAATCACATTGTAAATACCTTCATTACACCTAGAGAACCTGTCGAAAATTTCACAGTTTTTCTAGACGAATAAGATCTAAGTCGCCATTCTTTTAAAACTATGAGAATGGCTTGGTTTCTACTTGTTGCGCCGCTTTTAAAACGACAACGAACCCACTCAGCGTAAATAACACCATCATCACGCCCATGTTGAGCGATGCAGACCAAATGAGGAAGTTAAGCAGCACGCCACCCAAGAGGCCACAAGCGAATTGCATACTTCCCATAATTGCACTGGCAGTTCCTGCACGGGCACCTTGTTTGGACATTGCTAGTGCCATTGCATTTGGTCCTGTTAAACCAATGCCTGAAATAGCTAAAAATAGCCCTAACATAACAAGCCATAAAGGCGCAGCAGGAATTAAACCCGCAATAAATACGATAATGGCTCCAGTCACTTGTACAAGTGAACCGGCCTTTAACCGTTTAGTGATTTCAACACGTGATGTTAAATGCTTATTTAAAGATGACATCAACATAATGCCAAAAGCATTTAGTCCAAAGGCATAAGCAAACTCTTGCTGATTCAGTCCGTATTGATCCATAAAAACTGCTGGTGCTGAGCTGATATAACAAAATAGCGCAGCCCCTGTTAAACAACCTGCAAACATAGGTAAGCGGAAACTCGCATCTTTGAAAATAGCTCCATAGAGGGTAACTACCTGATATGGTGACAGCTTGAGTCTTTTATCGATTGCCAAGGTCTCTTTAAAGAAGAAATGTACGCACAACCAACATATAACTCCCACAATTGAAAGCGCAATAAAAATCGCTTGCCACGGAAACCAAATTAAAATCCATGCTCCAATCATCGGCGCCAAAATTGGTGCAAGTCCCATTACAATCATCATGCTTGAAAAAGCTTGTGCCGAGCCTTGAACATCTAATTTATCGCGTATGGCTGCACGGGCCATAACCACACCAACACAGCCACCTAAAGCTTGCAAAATACGAGCAGCAATCAAGCCCCATTCATTTGTAGCCAATACACAAAATAAGCTTGCGACCGCATAAAGTGCGAGGCCAAAATAAAGTGGTTTTTTTCTACCAATCCGGTCGCTTAGAGGACCATAAACCAACTGCCCAACAGCTAAACCAAAAAAGTAAGCTGGTAGTGTATTGGCCACCATTTGTGTACTTACCCCAAAATCATGCGCCATTTGTGGCAAAGCAGGTAAGTACATATCGATGGATAATGGCCCTAAAGCCGTAAGTAAAGCGAGCAACATAATCCAGCCAATAGAGTATTGACGCTGGGCTGTTTGTTCAGACATAACGATATTTCATTTTTCAATCATTTGCATACAGACAAGCTTACACTGTCTATCGTATGATTTGTGCAACATTGGTGTAGAAATACACAAATCCTTTATCCTCAGGTTGATCAGCAAGGACTTCCTTTGAAATCTTGGTTTAAACGCCTAAAAAGAGCGACTTATAACACAACATTTATGTATAACGTGCGAATGCTGATAGCCTTTTCAGGAACTGCTTTCGTGCCTTATTTTCTGGGCTATCAATTAGCAACAATTCCACTTACTTTAGGTGTGGTTGCAGCCGGTTTAAGCGATATTGATGATCGCTTTTCAGTACGAATCATGAACCTGATTTATACTTATATTGGGTTCTTCATTACTGCAGCTTCCGTACAATTACTTTTCCCCTACCCAATGGCTTTTGCTTTGGGATTGATTGCTTCGTGTATTGGCTGGATTTTACTGGGTTCATTAGGACGTCGTTACGCAACCATCTCTTATGGATGTTTGGTTGTTTCAGTATATACCATGTTGGGCGTTCACCTCTTTGACCACTGGTACATCCAACCTGCCCTTTTAGTTGCAGGTGCTGCATGGTATGGCTTAATTGCAACTATTAGTTTTTTACTATTTCCGGTTCGACAACTACAAGACAAACTGGCCGCGTCTTATGCATCCCTAGGCGATTTTCTCTTTGCAAAATCAAATTTGTTTGATGTAGATATGACTCCTGCCAGCTATCAGCAAAGTATGATCGAACTGTCATTAGAAAACGGTAAGTTAATTACGATTTTTAATGACTTAAAAACAGCTTTATTGACTCGTTTAAAAGGCGACCGTGGGCAAAAAGATACACGCCGTAGCTTACATTATTATTTTGTCGCTCAAGACATTCATGAGCGTGCTGACTCCGCTCATATCGACTATCAAAAGTTAGCCAAAATTTTTCAGCACAGTGATATTTTATTTAGATTCCAGCGAATTTTGGCGATCCAAGGCAAAGCTTGCCAAGAGTTAAATGAATGTATTTTACAACGTAAACCTTATAACCATAATAAAAGGTTTAAACAAAGCTTTGAAAACCTACGCCTCTCATTAGAAAAGTTACGTCGTGATCAACATTATGACCTTTTATGGGTAAATGCGCTTTTCGCTTTATACCAAAACTTAAAATCTATCGATTCCCAGTTACTCAATCTGGAAACAGAGCAACACATTCAATCTGATAAAGTGAAACAAGCCGAAAACCAGCTTAAAGATGATGATTTACAAGGCTGGAATGATATTGTTGTTCGAATAAAACAAAATTTAACTCCCGAATCTGTGCTGTTCCGCCACGCGATTCGTGTATCGATTGTTTTATTTATTGGATATGTGCTCATCCAAATGACCAATATTGAATATGGTTATTGGATTATGCTTACAGCTCTATTTGTAAGCCAACCTAATTTTAACGCGACCAAACGCCGCTTACGTCTACGAATTGTTGGAACATTAATTGGGATTATTGTAGGTCTTGCGATTATCTTCTTAATTCCTTCAACTGAAGGGCAACTATTCATGTTGATATTAAGTGGAGTCCTGTTTTTTGAATTACGCAGTAAGCAATATGCGCAAGCAACCGCTTTTATCACAATTCTTGCATTAATTAACTTTAATCTGGACGGTTCAGCAATGGCTGCGGCCATTCCAAGATTTTTAGATACCTTAATTGGTTGTGCTTTAGCTTGGTTTGGCGTGACATTTATTTGGCCCGACTGGAAGTTCCGTCGTTTACCTCGCAACATCAGACGTTCATTACAAGCTCAATGTAATTATTTAGCTGAAGTTGTGAAACAGTATCATGAAGGCCGTAATCATGCGCTCAATTACCGAATTGTACGTCGAGCTGCACACAATACAGATGCTGAAGTAGCTTCACTTATTTCCACTTTAGCGACTGAGCCAGACTTTGACCCAACTCGTAAATCCGATATTTTTGAATTTTTATGTTTAAACCATACATTTTTAAGCTATATCGCGGCACTTGGGGCACATCGAGAAAGCCTTCAGGATCAAGCTGTTCTTAAATTATTAGACCAAGCGCTAGATGATATTCAAGGAGCTCTCTTAAGAGATGAGATGCCTGATCTTACAGCACAAAATATGCTCCAAACGATACGTCAGCGTCTAAGTCAAAATGATGAAAATGACCAAAAATCACTCATTATTTTACAGCAGCTCTCACTCATGCTTGGCGTGTTGAACCGATTTAGTATGTTAAAACAACGTCTAAGTCATGATCTTGATAATGATGCCAGTGAGCTTGCATCATTATAAATTTGAGTCGGAATTTAGTATCAAATTGGCATAATATCCTTTCCTGACTTATGCCAATTAGTGCTAAACTTAAAACAGTTTACAATTTGTTATTTGCACTATGACCGCGAAAACTTTATACGCTTATACGCTTCAGCCTGTTCACTATGACGTGTCAGAAGCTGAACAACGTAATGCACAGCTTCTTATCTGGCGCAGCACCAATAAAATCAGCACAAAAATTTGGGCAATTATGGGTGTAGTTTTAGCCCTAGCTATATTAGGTCTTATTTTTATTAAGAACTACTCTACTGTTTTTTGCTGGGTTGCTATTGTCGCTGTAGTACTTTACTACCTAGGTCGTAAATACGGATTAGAATGGTACGTTAAACGCAAAATGAATGAATTTCCGGTACAGGAAATCAAAGGTATTCGTTTAGGCGTGCAGCCTCATGGTATTGTGATGCGCCAAAAAATGGGCCAACAAGAAGGCGTTGGTACAATTGGATGGAAAAATATCTACGAATGGTACAATGGACCTGATTTCATCTTGGTAAATTTCAAAGTAAAAGATCCAAAAGGCCAAGAACAACAAGGTGCTTATATTTTACCTAAGCGTATGGATTCTAAAAACTTCTCGTTCAATACGATTCGCACGCATTTAAAAGAAGCTGTAGGCGAACCGAAAACTCTGTAAGTTTTGATTTCATAAAAGGCCTCCTTATGGAGGTTTTTTATTGCAGTAAAAACAAATGATAATGAAAATTAATATTATCTCCAAAATCCATATTATCTACTCAATCTTCGGCTATACTTCTTTACAAGATCTCCATCATATTCACATTTTCGACCATGTTTAAAAAAATTTTATTTCAAATTCATTGGTTTCTGGGTATTACTGCTGGCCTAATCTTATCCATTATGGGTGTAACAGGTGCAATTTATTCTTATGACCAACAAATTTTAAAATGGGTAAATTCTGATAGTTATGTTGTTCAAGCTGAAAGCACTCCAAAATTAACGCCTGCTCAGCTATATCAACATTTCAATACGACTCAGCCTGAAATTAAAATTAATAGCATTACGATTGCCAAGGATCCGACCACCTCTTCTACTGTCAATATTGAAAAAGAAGGTGAACGCCGTGGCTATAATATGATGGTGAATCCTTATAACGCTCAGGTTCTGCCGGATGTTAAAGGCCGAAAACTGTTGTTATTAATACAACAAATTCATCGTAATTTAACCGCAGGCGAAGTTGGTAAGCAAATTACTGGTGCTTGCGCCTTAATGCTAATTTACTTTGTACTGAGTGGATTATATTTACGCTGGCCTAAAAAGCATTCTGCCCGTCAATGGCTCGCGGTTAAACCAAAATTGAAAGGCCGAAATTTTATTTGGGATCTACATGCTGTTGTTGGGACATGGGTTATTGTTTTTTATCTACTATTCGCATGTACAGGTCTATATTGGTCTTATGACTGGTGGCGCAGCGGCATGTTCAAAGTGATGGGAGTTGAACAACCCAAACCACAAGGTCATGGCTCCGCTCCTCAAAATCGAGGAATGCAACAAAATAAACGATCTGAGCATAATAACGATAAAAAATCAGAGCCTCAATTAGATAATACTCAGCTCATTACAGCACTTAATCAAACATGGAGTGGCTTCAATAGTCAGGTCGGGCGTGACTATTCGACACTAACATTAAACTTACCGAAAAAAGATGATGGAAAAATTGAATTAAGTTTTGTCGATGCTACCCCGCAACACGAACGTGCACGCAACCAAGCCATCTATAATTATCAAACTGGCACTATCGAAAAGATGGAGCTCTACGAAGATAAAAAGCTTAATCAAAAAATCATGAGCAGTATGTTACCTGTACACCGTGGTAGCTTCTTTGGACCAATTTATCAATTCGTTGCGATGCTTGCCTCATTGGCAATGCCTTTATTCTTTGTTACAGGGTTGATGCTTTATCTTAAACGCCGCAAACAGAAAAAGTTAACACAGGCAGCTCGTCAGTCTTTAGCTGGGCAATACATTGATCCAAATGCAAAGCCTTGGCTTATTACCTACGCAACTCAAACTGGTGTAGCAGAACAACTTGCTTGGAGTACAGCAACAAGTTTACAAGAAGCTCATCAACCAGTTCTGGTTAAACCTGTACAGCAGCTAACACAATCTGATTTAGAGCAGCATGAGCAGGTTTTATTTGTAATCAGTACATACGGCACTGGTGATGCTCCCGACCTCGCTACAAGCTTTGCTAAAAAGCTTTTAAAAGCAAATCTAGATCTTAAGCACATGAACTATGCTGTTTTGGCGCTAGGTTCTAAAGAATATCCTGATACATATTGTAGTTTTGGTCATGCAGTAGATGCTTGGCTTAAAACTAATGGTGCTCATGCTCTCTTTAATACAATTGAAGTTGATAATGTAAACCTATCGGATATTCAAAATTGGAATCAATCACTTGCGAAAGCAACTAAATTAGATTTGCATGCTGTAAATTTAGAAAAAGTTTTTGATACATGGAAGTTACAACAACGTGACTTACTCAATCCAAATAGCTTAGGGCAACCTGCTTATAATATTGAGCTTAACGCAAAGCACGAAGCAATATGGCAAGCGGGTGATATTGCTGAAATTCAGCCTGGTAATAGTCCTGAACGTATTCATGCATTCTTGCAGAAGCATCATATTCTTAAAAATGCAAAAGTTGACTCATTAGAGATTTCAATTGAGAAAGCACTTTGGAATAAAGACTTAACTGGTGAAATTGAACCATTTGCTAATCTAGATCATTTATTGGAACAGCTCCCTACTCTACCAACACGCGAATATTCAATTGCGAGTATTCCTTCTCAGCAAGTACTTCGTTTAGTTGTTCGTCAACAATATGACGCATCCGGTAACTTAGGTTTAGGTTCAGGTTGGCTCACTCAACATACGCAAGTCAATGATGACGTTGCTTTGCGTATTCGTACCAATGAATCATTCCATCTTATTGATGACAACCGCCCTATTATTTGTATTGGTAACGGAACCGGTATTGCAGGTCTAATGAGCCTGTTACATACACGTACTCGTCATGACTACACTGAAAACTGGTTAATCTTTGGTGAACGTCAAAGAGCATGTGATTTCTTCTATGCATCAACAATTGAAGCATGGCAAACAACAGGAATGTTAAAACGTTTAGATTTAGCATTTTCCAGAGATCAAGAACAACGCGTGTATGTTCAAGATGTAATCCGTCAAAATGCAGAAGAACTAGTAAGCTGGATAGAACGCGGCGCTGTTCTCTATGTCTGCGGTAGCATTGATGGTATGGCAAGTGGAGTCGACCAAGCACTGGTTGAAATTCTAGGTGATGAACAGGTAGATGAATTAAGACAACAAGGCCGTTATCGCCGTGATGTTTATTAAAGGCCAATAAATCAGAAAACCGAGTAATGACACAGATGCTTTACTCGGTTTTTTATTGCATTCAGAATGATTTTGCATAAACTGTCTGCAATTTAAATTGCAACTGTAAACACAATGCAAGTCAGTAAGTGGATCCGTATTTTCTTAGCAATCATTGGTTCGATTTTATTTCTAGATGGATTGGTTCTAATTTGTCTCAATAAAATTAATGTTGGCACAATTATTCCTTTAATTTTAGGCGCCTTCTTCTGTCTCTATTCTTTATTTTATTATCATTTAGAGCGTTTCTTCTTCTATCACTATCGCTTACACACACTTTGGCGTTTTGGATGGTTATGCCTCTGGATATGGTTAATTAGCTTAGGCTATTTCTTTGATTTTATTAAAGAGAATAAAGAGACAAGTCAAAATCTCCCTCCAGTAAATGCAATCATTGTATTAGGTAGTGGCGTTGAAAATGGCCAGCCCTCTAAAACTCTTGCAAAACGTTTAGATACGGCCGCCCCTATTGCTCTAAAACAGCTCCAAGCAAAAGTTGTTGTAACGGGAGGTCTTGATTTTTCAGAAAAGGAAAGCGAAGCATTAGTAATGTCTCGTTATCTAGAACAACATTATCATTTAGCAAAAGAACGAATGATACTTGAAGATAAAAGTACAAGTACTGAACTCAATCTAATGAATAGTAAACCACTATTAGCACAGCACCACATTACCCTCGACCAACCGATTGCTATTGTGACAAGCGATTTTCACACTCCACGAGCAGCAGCTATTGCTAAAAAACAAGGTTATACGCAAGTTTATACAGTGGCGGCTGAAACACCATTAGCTACTCGCTACAATTCTTGGTTACGAGAATATTTCGCTTTTGCAAGTGGATGGTTTTTTAACGAATATTAAGACTAACTTATTTCAAAACTGCTATTAACAAATAGCAGTTTTTTTTTACGCAAGAAAGTATCGTCACTACTTACAAATAGATTTAGCAGGTTAAGAAATATATAAAGCTCTATTTGAGTCATTACATGGCAAATTTAATATGAGAAAAGTTTATCCAATAGAAATATAAAATAAATTTTTTAAGAAAATTTTATGTGAAATAATTTCAGTCTATAACTCAGGCAATCACTTTTAAACACAGTTAGGTTTTAAACCTATAGCCCCAAATTAAATAACACAAAAGTCATTTATCCAAATAAGAAATAACTTAACTAATGATTTTCAGTCAATTGGAGATATAAACATTGAGCTTTAGAATAGAAAAACTAAATTTAGAGTGACTTAGATAAAGAATTCAAATAAAGATTAAGAATTACAAATAAATAAGCAATTTAAATATTGGAAAAATTTAACTTTCGGAATGAAATAATGGTGGGCGCTGACGGGATCGAACCGCCGACATTCTGCTTGTAAGGCAGACGCTCTACCAACTGAGCTAAGCGCCCTTAATGAGAAAAGATAACGAATGTATCTTTATACTCTACATTCTCTAGACAAGGGAATCAAGAGAATGGCGCAGCGGACGGGGCTCGAACCCGCGACCCCCGGCGTGACAGGCCGGTATTCTAACCAACTGAACTACCGCTGCACTACAATACTTTAAAATAAAGTATGGTCACATATATGGTGGGCGCTGACGGGATCGAACCGCCGACATTCTGCTTGTAAGGCAGACGCTCTACCAACTGAGCTAAGCGCCCCAAGAAGAAAAATTAATTATTCATTAATTTTTTGATATAAGATTTTTACATCTCAAATCATCTTCCAAACACAACTCGAACTGAAAAGTGGCGCAGCGGACGGGGCTCGAACCCGCGACCCCCGGCGTGACAGGCCGGTATTCTAACCAACTGAACTACCGCTGCACTTTCACAATATCGAAATTGTGGGGTAAAACGATGTTAAGTCTTAAGTGGCGCAGCGGACGGGGCTCGAACCCGCGACCCCCGGCGTGACAGGCCGGTATTCTAACCAACTGAACTACCGCTGCACTTGAGAGCTTAACGTAAAGGCTTGGTGGGCGCTGACGGGATCGAACCGCCGACATTCTGCTTGTAAGGCAGACGCTCTACCAACTGAGCTAAGCGCCCTTTAACGTCTTCATCGTTTGTGAGGTGCATTATAGAGAATCTTTAACAGGTGTCAAACGCTTTTCGACTTCTTTTTAAAAAAATGCGAATGAATGATTAAAAATAAGTCATTATTAAGTAAAAAACAATTTTTTGTATTTTATTTAAACACTTATTTCAATATTTTCTGCATTTACACCGCTAATCAAGAATAGATAAAACTCGTACTCAGGTTAAAGATTGTTCAGATAAATAAACTAATGCATCTTCGGCAACTAAATCAAATAGCTCAATGATTTCTTCATTACGCATTCGAACACACCCATGTGACATTGGCACCCCCATTGGTTGCGTGTCTGGAGTTCCATGAATGTAGATATAACGTTGCATAGTGTCGTGGCCTTCCCCTTTATTAAACCCGGTCTCTAGACCATCTAACCAGAGAATACGAGAAAGTATCCAGTCTCGCTCAGGATATTGCGCAGCTAACTCAGTGCTATAAACCTCCCCTGTTGGCTTACGCGCGATAAAAACTGCATTTTGGGGAGACTCTGCACCAATTTTCTTCGCCACTCTATGCCATCCACGTGGTGTTCTACCCGTGTTTTCCTGCTCACCAATTCCATTCTTTCCTGTAGAAATGACATAAAACTTATTATGTTTAGGCAAAGTTAATGTTTGGTTTGCTAAATCGATGAGAACATCAGCATCTTCGAACTTAAATTGAGACATTGAACTTATTCTCTTATATCAACTCAAATATTTTGAGTTTAACTAAAAAATTATTGTAAGGGCTTCTCTTGCACTGAAAATAAAAGATTATCCATCTTCTTCTATCTACGCGCAGTTTCACTCTACGCGCAGTTTCACTGCTTATCTTGCGCCAAAATAAAAGATTATCAATCTTTTATTTTGGCTCAGGGCGTAGCCATAACCAAACTGCAACGATGAACATAGTAATATCAGTAAAAGCCTTGACCAAAAGTGGCGCTGAAGTAAATAGCATTATAATTCCGCTAATTGCCATCATTATGCTTGCAATCCACTTCGCTTTACGAGGTACTGTGCCATTGGCTCGCCAATCACGTAATGTTGGTCCATATTTAGGGTGGTTTAACAACCAATCATCCATTTGTGGCCAGCCTTTTGAAGCAGCCCAAGCAGCCAGAATCAAAAACACTGTTGTCGGCATACCTGGTAAAATTGCTCCAATAATGCCTAGCGTGATAAAAATCACGACTAAAGAGCGCCAGAACAATGTTCGCATATATAAACCTTAACCTGCTGTTGGCGTTAGTATAAAGTGTTTTTCTAATGTTTTTCGTTGATCCGTTATGAAATTAGGATGAATTACTTCGAGTATTAAATGTATGAATATTGCCTCAGTTAAAACGTCCTATTTCGAACCATGGCTACAATTTCAACACCCTATAGTTCGACAGCTGGCATTTTGTATTGCTAGTCCAAATTTACTTTCCCAACTACCAAAAAGTCTATATATACAACATCATTTTAAGCTACATCCAACCGAAGTATGGGAAAGTCATTTTCAAAATTATTTGCCACGTTTAAAAGAGCTCGATCAGTCCCCAGAGCCTTTAATTCAGTTTTTATCTCAGCTTAAAAGTACACGTTTAGGTTTGCGCTTTGAGCATCTACTCTGGTTTTGGCTACAAGAGGATCAGTACCATCCCTACCAATTATTGGGACATAGTATTCAAAAAATTGAGGGGGCAAAAACATTAGGCGAGCTGGATTTTTTAATTTTAAATAAAGACACTCAAAAAATTGAACATTGGGAGGTCGCCTTAAAATATTATCTCGGTGAGGCAGATTTACATTTAGAACAATGGATTGGCCTGAACCGTCAGGATACTTTAAGCAAAAAGCTTTACCACTTTACCAACAAACAATTTCAATTTCTTGAAGCATTAAACTTTGAAATTCATCAACGCTTTGCAGTTTTAAAGGGACAACTTTATCTGCCTTTAGAGTTAAATTTACAGCAGCCTCTACCTGACTGGATCAATTTAAAGCGTCGTTTGGGCTATTGGGGCACCACAATTCCTCATTCTTCTTTTTATCGATTAGAAAGGCACGAATGGCTGTGTCCAAATAAACAGCCTAGTTCCGCCCCAGCACACTGGTGGACAGATGGCTTATATTGTAAAAATGGTCAGGAAGTTCTGTTTTATATGTTTAGACACCCTTCACACTTAAAATTGAAGTCCAACATGCAGAAATTTAAATAATTAACAATAAATTTAAGATTCTAGACACATTTTATAACGTTTTTACTATTAAACAGTCATGTTTCTTTTTCCGTTTGTTTTTTAATCTAAATTTACTTCATTATTAAATTTAAACGGAGAAAATGATGAAAAAAGTTTTAGCTGCTTCTGTAATGATTGCTGTTGTTTTAACAGGCTGTAATACGTTTAAGGGTTTTGGTAAAGATGTTTCTAAAGCAGGTGATGCTGTAACGAATACTGCTGAAAAAACACAAGATAAAATGTAAGTTAGAGTTGTCACTAAAAAACCTTATCATTCCGATAAGGTTTTTTTATTTTTACGTACCCATCACGTAGAGATTCGCCTATTATATCGGACTATATTTCACCTGATCAGCACGCAATTTCCGGTATGAACCATTCAGATACTCTCTCGCTTAGCCTAGAACTTTTACAACAACCTTCTGTTACTCCAATTGATCATACTTGCCAGACCATCATGGCAGACCGTTTAAGCCAAGTTGGTTTTCATATTGAACCAATGCGTTTTGGTGAGGTAGATAATCTCTGGGCACGTCGTGGAACTGAAGAACCTGTATTTTGTTTTGCAGGTCATACTGACGTAGTCCCGACAGGTAAATTAGAAGCATGGAATTCAGACCCATTTGCACCTGAAATCCGCGATGGAAAATTATATGGTCGCGGTTCGGCAGATATGAAGACAGCTTTGGCAGCTATGGTTGTCGCATCTGAGCGTTTTGTAGCAAAACACCCAGACCATAAAGGATCTATCGCATTTCTGATTACTTCTGATGAAGAAGGCCCTGCGGTTAACGGTACGGTCAAGGTTATTGAGACTCTTGAAGAACGTAATGAAAAAATTAAATGGTGTTTGGTCGGCGAACCCTCAAGTACTCATAAATTAGGTGATATTGTTAAAAATGGGCGTCGTGGCTCACTCAATGCAGTATTAAAGGTCCAAGGTAAACAAGGTCATGTGGCTTATCCACATTTAGCACTAAACCCAATTCATGAAGCATCACCAGCTTTAACAGAGCTATGCCAAAGCGTTTGGGATAATGGAAATGAATATTTCCCAGCAACATCATTTCAGATTTCAAATATTCATGCTGGAACTGGTGCAACCAACGTAATTCCAGGTACTTTAGAAGTTACTTTTAACTTCCGTTATTCAACAGAAGTGACTGCTGAACAACTTAAACAACGTGTTCATGAGATTTTAGATAAACACAGTTTACAATATGAAATCGTTTGGAATCTCTCTGGTTTGCCTTTCCTGACTCCAGTTGGTGAACTCGTTAATGCGGCTCAAACTGCTATTTTAAATGTAACTGGCACTGAAACTGAGCTTTCAACAAGTGGTGGTACTTCTGATGGACGTTTTATTGCTCCAACTGGCGCACAGGTATTGGAGTTAGGCGTTCTTAACGCAACAATTCATCAAATTAATGAACATGTTGACGTACATGACCTCGATCCATTGACTGATATTTATGAGCAAATTTTAGAAAATTTATTAGCTAAATAAAAATTAAAAAGGAACTCAAATTGAGTTCCTTTTTTTTATAAATAAAGTGAATTTTGGATATATTGCAAATTAGGAACGTGGTAGCGTTGATTCTCCATACGCACATATTTAAATACAGTTGGGTGCTGTAAAGAATCCTGTATATCTTCGTTTTCATCTACGACTTCAGAAATACGCAGACGAACTGAAAGTGGCATCGATTTACATATGAGTGCAAAACGTTGGCTGATATCTTCACTTTCAATAACTAATGCCACCGCTCGCGAATCAATTTCATTATGCACTGTATAGACTGGAAGTTTTACATCATGCCATTCAATATGCTTGATACCATTTTTAACATCCATAGCTGATAACACTATGTTTTGTGGCAATAGCATCGGCACTTGCTGATCGCATTCAATAATATATGCATCAATAAAACCAGTTGAAACAGTAATTAAATGTTGAAGTTCTTGCTGATCCATTTCATTAATTAAAGATGTACTGATATGACTCTTCATTAGGCAAGTTCCTCTTCACGTGTCGTGAAAAAAGCATCAATATTGTGAAGTAAGTCTTCTTCTTGGAAAGGTTTACCCATGTATTGGTTCACCCCTAAAGCAAATGCTCGTTCACGGTGTTTTTCGCCAGTTCTAGATGTAATCATAATGACTGGCATATCTTGATGTAGGTCATGATGTCGCACGAGGTTAAGTACCTCAAAGCCATCCATTCGCGGCATTTCGATATCAAGCAGCATCAGATCTGGTTTAATATTTTCCAACTGCTCAATTGCATCAATACCATCTTTAGCAGTGACTACGTCATAGCCCTGACGTTCTAGTAAACGAGTCGTTACCTTACGGACTGTGACAGAGTCATCTACAATCATAATGAGACGGCGTTCATCAGACTCACGTTGTCTATAGATAGCTTCATTCAGCTGCTTATGTCGGCGGCTAGACTGAATTTGGCGAGCAATATTTTGTCCATCTAAAATTAGACAAACTTGACCATCACCTAAAATAGTTGCGCCTGCAATCGCACCAATACTAGAGAACTGCTGCCCGATTGGCTTGACTACAATCTGCGCACGTGAACCAATAAGCTGATCAACCAATAATGCAATTGTTTGTCCATTATTGGTCTTAATCATTAATACTGGTAATGAATACATCATCCCGCTTAAACGTGGAATTGGTTGATTACCAACAAACTCAGATAAATAACGTAATGGATAGCGTTTATTTTCAAATTCAAAGAATTCTTGTGCACTTCCAAAATACTGTTCTAATGATGTTGGTGAAACTCGAACAATTCGATCAATTTGGGCCAATGGAATTGCAAATTGTTGATCAGCAACTTTAACCATTAAGGCATCACTAACAGCTACTGTGGTCGGAACGCGTATTGTAAAGATTGTTCCTTGCCCATACACAGAGTCCACACTCACATGTCCGCCCAAAGCTTTAATATCACTTTGTACAACATCTAGTCCTACACCACGACCTGAAATCTGAGTGACTTGATCGGCCGTACTTAACCCTGGATGGAAAATCAACTGTAAAATATCTTGATGTTCTAATACTTGTTCAGGATTAATCAAACCAGACAATAGGGCCTTTTGACGGACCTTCTCGATATCAATACCTCGGCCATCATCCTTAAATGTAACAACAACATCCGTACCTTGACGATGAATATTCAGTTCAATACGTCCAATTTCTGGTTTTCGCGCTTGTTCACGCTGCACACGATCTTCTAAACCATGGTCAATTGCATTTCGAAGCATGTGCTCAAGTGGCGTAACCAAACGCTCTAGCATTGTCCGGTCTAATTCACCTTCGGTATTATTAACAAAAAGCTCTGCTGGTCGATCCAATGCAGTAGAAGTCTGCCTCACAATTCTTTGTAAACGAGGTAGCAATCGAGAAAATGGTACTAATCGTGTTCGCATGAGGCCTTCTTGAATTTCGGCCTGAATACGTGACTGCTGTACCAGCAAACTTTCAGTGTCTCTGATTTTTTCAGATAATGTATTTTTAAAATCCACTAAATCCGATGCAGATTCGGCAAGTGATTTCGATAATTGATTCAATGAAGAATATTGGTCCATCTCTAGAGGATCAAATTCTGTATAACGAGAGTGCTCAATACCGTGTTTTGCAATAATCTGACTTTCTAATTCGCCTTCCATTCGGCGTAACTGATCTGCTAGTCGTTGAATGGCTAATTCCATTTCCACTAACGTATGACCAAATTGACTGAGATCCATTTCAATTCGTGAACGGTTAATCGAATTTTCACCAGACAAATCAATCATTTTCTCAATTAAATCTGCCGAAACCCGGATCATCTCATTATTTTGTTCAAGATGCTGTGCTTGTTCCCATGCCCCCATCATTGGTGGTGGTTCTGCACCATCACCTTGCACAAAGCTCATTACAGGTTCAGTGCTAAATAGATCAGTTCTAGTCAACTTACTTGGAATTTGTATTGCAGTTTCAATAAACTGAATATTTTCTAAACTTTGTTGTAAACCATCGAAATGTTGATAATTTTGCTTGAAAATTGCCTCTTTTAACCAAACAATCGCACTCTCTAACAAGTTGTCATAAATATTTGAGCTAAAATGATAAAGCGCAAATTTTTCAAAAGCATTTTCAAGTTGATAGGCAATCGCTTGTACGGTTTCAAGTCCCACCATACGGGAACCACCTTTCAAGCTGTGCACTGCCCTTTGTAGCTGAAGCAAGATACTACGATTGGTGCGCTGCTCAAACCACTGCTTTAATAGGTGATCGGCCATCTCTAACAGCTCGGCCGCTTCCTCCATAAAGGTCTGCTCGACAACAGAGTCAATATCCTGATCTTGGATACTGTCTGTATAGCCTTCTGCATCAAAAACTTGTAATTCTGTGTACTCAACAAGTCTATTATTAGACTCAACAATCTGCTCAAAATTAGAAGTTAACTCATGGAGATTTAACGCAGTATTGTGTATAGCTTCTTGTTGTAATACTTCAACACTTGATTCTGGTACAACATCTGTTTCAGACTCTGCTTGCATCTCTTTAGCAGTAGACCCGAGTGAATTATATACCTTACCTGCATTCCTAAGCGCTTGAATAGTATGAGAAGCAGCATAATCTAGGTGCTGTTCACGTACTATTTGTAGGCGATCAGCTAAATCATCTTGAACCAAACGAATAAAATCAATGAGAGCAGATGAAGTAATTAACTGTCTTTGAATTAGACGCTCATAAATACTTTCTAACTCATGTGCAATTAAACCAATATAATTTGCCTGAATCATATTTGCCCCACCTTTTAAGGTATGCAAATAGCGCATCAGATTATTAAGAGCAGCAAAGTTCTCTTGATCATTAACCCAAATATTAAGATCTGTATCCATTCCTTCAAGCAACTCATCGGCTTCTTCAAGAAAAATATCTAACAGTTCTGGATCAAAATAACGGTTTACGTGCTCAGTAGACATGAACTGGCGATCTAAATGCACACTCTGACTCATCACTACATGATCAGTTAATACACTTTCGATAGATGCTGAAGATTCATTTGCTGTTTGTTCTATATCAGCACTAAAGAGTGACTCAACGACTTCCTGATGAGTGTCTAATAGTTCAGAATTAAGGCTTGGAATATATTGAGTATATAGTTTTAGCTCTTCCAAAATATTTTGGTGTTGCTCAATAATACTAACTCTTTGACCCGCAGCTAATGCATCAAATAACTGAATTAATTGTTGATGCGCTTTCTGATAAATTTCAAAAACATAATCTGATTGCAATAAATCAGGTCGATCAAGCAATACGTCATAGCTATCTTTCAGCTGGTTCGTATATTCATATAAACCAACCATGGCCTGCGACTGAGTATGTTGCAATAACAAATCAGCTTGTTCAATTAAACGTTCAAGATAATGAGGAAACTCAGAACGAATTCCTTTCTCAAAATCTAACTCTGCATCAAGTAATTCTGAAACATCGAGCTGTAACAGCTGAGATACTAGACCATGTGGAGGCGTGAGCGGGCTCGCATGCTCCCCATGCTGCTCCATATAAGCATCCCAAACCTGATTGAACTGTTTCAGGTTAGAGTCTAATTGCTCATTAGAGCAATGCGCAGCCAATAGATCTAAACAATTTCGAATAAATTGACGGTAATCACGGAGTAGTAAAATTTCTTCTGAATGAGAAGATAGCTCTTCTTGTAATAGAATTTTAAATAAATGCTCAACTTTAGTACTAGCATCAAAAATTGCTTCTACCTGAGCCATTGCCGAGCTGCCGCGCAACGTATGTAATGCACGGATTAGCGCATTGTAACTCTCGTGCTGATGTATTTCTTGTTCTAAGAATTGATCGATGGTCGCTAAGTGTTCCTCCGCCTCTTCCATAAATAAAACTAAGGTTTCAGCAAGGTTATGTTCACTTTCTATGGCGGTTTCTAGAGTTAAATTATCTGATTCCTGTTCTAAATCATCCACCTCTAAACCAGTCTTAGTTTCCGCAGTGAGAGTATCCGACAATAATAATAGTTCTTCTAAAGCAGGCTCTAGACTTTGCTGTTGTTGTAATTGTTGTCCCAATAAAATAAGAGGTCTAAAATCTACTGCATGTTCCTTTTTAGATTTAAAGTCACCTACTAATTTAAAGAAATAGAACTTAAATACCAACTGAACATATTGTTGGATGTTAGGAGTTAATGTGAGACTCTCATTGATTACCCGATTAAGCGTATCTTCTACAGTCCAAGCAAGCTCAGCAGAGGATTTCGCTGCAATCATTCGCCCTGAACCTTTCAAGGTATGAAAATGGCGACGGATCTCAGTCAGCGTAGCAACATTTTTAGATTGCATCCATTCATGAATCAAAGATTGCAATTCAACAAAAATTTCTTCAATTTCTTCAACGAAGATATCAAGAAATTCAGCATCTTGTTGAGAATAGCTATCTTCCGGTAGCATCATTGCTTCAGTTAAAGTTTTTAATATTTCTTTCATAGCAAAGGCTTCTTTTGCTTGTCCCCTAAATGGAGAAAAACGACAGAGTCAACACCAGATAAATAGCTGTGTCCCCAATACTTATCTGGTGTTGTTAATACTTTTTAGAAGAATAGCTAGTATAGAAACAGCTATCCTCGTCCCCAATTTAATCAGGTAATTTAAAGTCCGTTACCGATTCACGTAATGACTCTGCCATATTTGCTAATTCAGAAACAGAACGCGCTGTATCGAATGTCGCAGTTGTCGTTTGCGAAGTAATTTCTTGTACGACGGTCATGGTTGTCGCAATGTGACTCGCAGATGCAGACTGAAGTTTTGCTGCATCAGAAATGTTGGCCATCAAGTTTGCCAAGTCACCAGATACTTTTTGAATCTCGTCCAAGGCAATACCTGCATCTTTTGCCAAGTTCGCTCCGCGCACAACCTCAGTGGTTGTTTGTTCCATTGAAATAACAGCTTCATTCGTATCGGTCTGAATTGTTTTAACCAGAGTTTCGATCTGTTTAGTTGCCGATGCAGAACGTTCTGCAAGACGCTGTACTTCGTCTGCAACCACGGCAAAACCACGCCCTGCTTCACCTGCCATAGATGCTTGAATTGCTGCATTTAATGCAAGAATGTTTGTTTGGTCTGCAATGTCATTAATTAACGATACGATGTTACCAATTTCTTGTGAAGACTCACCCAAACGTTTAATACGTTTAGAGGTTTCCTGAATCTGTTCACGAATCGTGTCCATACCTTCAATTGAACGGTTTACTACTTGTGCTCCATTAGAAGCAATTTGTACCGAACGTTCTGCTACTTCGGTAGATTCAGATGCATTTGAAGATACTTGGTCAATTGATTGCGCCATTTCATTCATTGCGGTTGATGCGCCAGCAATTTCTTGTGCCTGATGCTCTGATGCTTCTGCCAACTGGTTAGTAATATTTTGTGTATCCTGCGTATAGCGGGCAACTTCCTGTGAAGTTTCATGAATTCGGGATACAAGATCACGTAATTGGTCAATCGCGAAGTTAATCGAGTCGGCAATCGCTCCAGTAAAGTCCTCAGATACCGTTGCATATGAACGCAAGTCACCATCTGCCAAGTCGGCGATTTCATCTAGTAAACGTAAAATTGCGTTTTGGTTACGGTCATATTCTTCTTGCAAGGTAGCTACACGTTGTTTATCTGCTTTACTACGAAGTGATAAAAGCTTTAAGACCGAGCTAATTAAGCCAAGAAGTGACAATGTAAGAAGTGTAACTAAAGTAAAGGCTTTCCAACCATAGTGTGTTT
Source organism: Acinetobacter sp. V102_4 (assembly GCF_031799005.1). NCBI lineage: Bacteria > Pseudomonadati > Pseudomonadota > Gammaproteobacteria > Moraxellales > Moraxellaceae > Acinetobacter > Acinetobacter sp. V102_4. The sequence continues at coordinate 111,651 of NZ_JAVQNR010000033.1, forward strand.
GCTCAGAAAGATTACCCAATGCAGATAACATCTCATCAGATTCTGAGAAGATCTCACCTGATGACTGACGTACGTTTACAATCTGATCCGTATGTTTAAGAACTGATGCCGCTGCAGATTTTAAAACTTGATCATACTCAGATTTAATACCTTCCAAAGACTCACGCACTTCTGGGGACTCAACTCTAGCAACACCCAATTCAGCATTTCCATTTAGCTGTGCATTTAAATACACACCAAAGGTCTCAATATCGACACCAAAATCATGTGCTGAGGTCTGAGAGTTTTCTGTACCAACCAAAACGGAGTTAATAGAGCGTAAAATACGTTCTGCAATAAATACCTGGTTTTTAGCAATAATCACCTGATTGCTCGCTACTTTTTCGCGAACCATCTTATCGACCATCAAGTTATATTCAGCCTGAATCTCAGGAATAGAGTCACTAATCGAGATATTCATGTTGTATAACTGATTAATTACGTCCTGATGTGACGAGATCAAGTTAATGTCATAAGACAAAGCTTTCCACAGGACCGCAACCTTTTTGTATTCTTTTGAAGATGTACCATAAATATTTTCAACATCTTTCATATTTTCTGCAAAAAGTTTATTTGATTCAGCCAAGTCTTTCATGGCTTTAGGTGATCCAGAAGCCGTTGCTTCTGTAGCCTGTCTAGAAATAGTTTGTGACAATAAGCGCAACTCACCCAAACTACGTGTTAATTGGTTATGTCGAGGTACGCTATAAAATAAATAAACGAGCGAAGTTAAAGCAAATACTAAACATAACAACGCTACATAAAGGATAGGCTTGGACTTTTTACTTTCCCCAAATAAACTGGCGTATTGATCAATTTCCGACTGGATTTTTGCAATAAAATTGAGACCCGATTTTTCGGACGCAACACGATTGCCGCCTTTCTTTTTAAGCTTAAAGCCCATAGCTTCTCCCCAGAAAATACTCTGTTTTTCACAGCGTAAAAATTAGTTTATAAATTTTGTCGATGCATTCATGTAATGTGGGTTTTGCAATAAACGACTAAATAAAAAGACATGCCAATGCTGGTTATGTTGGTGAAAATAACCTTGGCAATAATCTTTTAGATTTTCCTCTAAGTCTAAGCTTTGAGAAAAAAAACTTTTTTTATTAAAGTGCTGAATCCCCAAGACCTGATCCACAACCAACCCCACATACTGGTCGTGATGGCTAATACATAACACTTTTTGGGCAGACGAAAATGTACTTCGTTGCCCTGAAATAAAATGAGCCAAATCAGAAACCGAAAGCAACCGCCCCCGAATGTTCGCCAAACCCTTCACCCAACTTTGAGCATTTGGAACTGGCGTATATTTCGGTGGATAGATAACTTCTGACACTTCCCCAAGTGGTGCGACGAAGTATTGCCCTCTCATTTCAAAAGCAATCCCTGACCATCGCTGTGCTTCATTTTGAACTGAAGCGTAATTCTTATTACCCCGTTTAGACAAACGAAGTAACTCGATAAATCCATTCGCTGCCATACTCGATCCTATAAAACGGGCATATAACCCCGTTATTTATGTTTTTATGGATGGATGAGTTACTTTAGAAATTGTTTAATTACATCAATCAATTGCTTTTCTTCGATAGGTTTAATCAGATAGTCGATTGCACCTTGACGCTTGCCCCATACTCGGTCAGTTGCCTGATCTTTAGTACTCACGATTACCACAGGAATATGCTTAGTGTCTTCATCACGGGTAATCTGACGGGTTGCCTGAAAGCCATTTACACCAGGCATGACAACATCCATTAACACTAAGTCAGGCTGTTCTGCTTTTGCCAAAGTTACACCATCTGCACCATTAGATGCTTCAAGTACGTCATAACCATGCTTGGTTAGAATTTCTTTAAAACGAAAAGTTTCTGTTGGTGAATCATCAACAATGAGAATACGTGTCATTTCTTTGCCCTTAAATTACTTAATTATGAACTTACGTGATTACGAATCGCGTTTAACAATTCATCTTTGCTAAAAGGTTTCGTCAAGTATTCATCTGAACCTACCACACGCCCTTTTGCCTGATCAAATAAACCATCTTTACTAGAGAGCATGATAACGGGAATGTTCTGATAATTTTGAGAGTTTTTAATCAAAGCGCAAGTTTGATAACCATCTAAACGAGGCATCATGATATCGACAAAAACAATATCTGGATTTGCTTCTGCAATTTTGGACAAAGCTTCAAATCCATCCACCGCAGTAATCACTTCACAGCCTTCTCGCTGTAATAAAGTTTCGGCTGTACGGCGAATGGTTTTTGAGTCATCAATTACCATTACTTTCAGATTTTGGAATGCATCTTCCATTTAATCTTCCATCCCCAATAAATATAAAATATAAATGCAATTTAACTTAAATTTGTTTTTACGCATTTATAAGCATTTTTAACATATCTCACGGTCTATTTTCAATGAGGCATTTTTGTCTACTTTCTCATTTATAAACAATAACTTTTAACCTCATCACACTTTAATTGAAATTATCATTTTTTTTATAATGACTATATTTTTATTCAGCTAAATAATAACTAATATAATAAAGATTAATTATTTAAAAATAAGCGATTTAGCTTTCTTTTCTGGGGATTTTCAATGAATGATTGGATGAAATATGCCTTTTATAGGAACTGCTTGTCTGTATCTATAGGCATTATTTCCTTCGGTTCACTCTTTTTCTGGGCTTCCACCCTTGCTATAGCCGATACTTCTAAAGTGGTCTGGTATCGTTATTATGATCAACAGGGTACGGCCAATATCAGTACATCAGTCACACCTGCTCATATTCGTTATGGTTATGAAGTTCTAGATCAAAATATGCAAGTGATTAAAAGAAACCATTCTTATAATGCGCAGGCTGATTTAAATCAATCAAGTCAAAGAGCATTATCAGCACGACATAGAGAACTAGATATCAAATTAAAAAAAGCCTATAGCAATAGTAAGACAGCCACGATTAAAAGAGATCAAGCATTACTTGCCATAAAGAAGCAAATTAACTATCAACAGGAACAACTCGACCAGTTACAACAAGACAAAATTTTATTTAAACGTCAAGAAATGGAATATTTCAGAAATAGAGAAGTTATTCCTGAGCGCCATAAGACGTTGATTGAAAACAATCTAAATAATATTTACAGGGTCAAACAAACACTTGAAACACTTTCCAAGACCTACAACCGTACCAATAGCGAGTATGAAAATATTATCGAACGTTTAAAAAAGCTTGAATAACTGTAAAGGTTTATCAAGAATAGGGGCAAAATAAAATTTGAATTATAGGATGATGCTGTATGCACAAAATGCATCTCACCCCTTCCACTATTTTTAAACTGAGTATTATTAGTTTATGTTTGATTTTAGCTGCATGTAATCAGCAAGAAACAACTAAAACAACGGCACCAGCTCCAGCAAAAATTGAACTCATTCCTCAAGATCTGATTGCAGTTAAAGAGGGAGCGCTTGACTCTCAAACTGCTTTTACAGGAACGATTCGTGCAGTTCAGCAAAGTTCAATTCAGGCTCAAGTGGGCGCCACGGCGACCACTGTAACTACAAATGTTGGCCAAAAGGTACAAAAAGGCCAAGTTTTAGTGAGATTGAATAATCAGGACAATGTTGCACGATTAGCCCAAGCGCGCGCCAACCTTGCATCAGCTCAATCACAAGCGGAACTTGCACGCAATTTAATGAACCGAAAGCAAAGACTGTTTAATCAAGGGTTTATTGCTCGTGTCGAGTTTGAACAGAGTCAGGTTGACTACAAAGGCCAACTTGAAAGTGTAAAAGCTCAACAAGCGAATGTTGATATTGCTCGAAAGGCTGATCAAGACGGAATTATTACCAGTCCAATTTCAGGTGTGATTACTAAACGACAAGTAGAACCTGGTCAGACTGTATCGGTTGGACAAACGCTATTTGAAATCGTAAATCCAGACCAACTTGAAATACAGGCCAAGTTACCAATTGAGCAACAGTCTGCTCTTAAAGTAGGTAACAGTATTCAATATCAGATTCAGGGAAATTCTAAACAATTAAACGCAACGCTTACTCGTATTTCACCTGTTGCAGATCAAGACAGCCGACAAATCGAATTTTTTGCAGTTCCTAAAGAAAAAATTGATTCGTTAAGCATAGGGGCTTTCATTAATGGAAATATTCTTCGTAGTGATACCAATCAAGGCCAAACGATTCCTTTAGACAGCATTCAAAATATGCAACATGATCCTTTTGTATGGGTGGTACGTAATCACACTATTCAAAAAGTTAAAATTCGAGTGATTGAACAACGCTATAACGACAATATTGCTTTGGTTGGTGGCTTGCAAAGCACAGATCTGGTGAGCCGTATTCAATTTGAAGATTCCGACATTAATAAAAAAGTGACGGTTACAAACGACAAAAATAAATAAGGTAGCAAATAGCGTATGTGGTTTACTCGAATCAGTGTGAAATACCCCGTTTTTACTATTATGATGATGATCAGCTTAATGGTACTCGGGTTAGCTTCTTGGAAACGGATGACTGTTGAAGAGTTTCCAAATATAGATTTTCCATTCGTCGTAGTGACTACACAATATGCAGGTGCTTCACCTGAAGCAGTCGAATCAGATATTACTAAAAAACTCGAAGATCAAATCAATACGATTTCAGGCATTAAGCAAATTACTTCACGTTCAAGTGAAGGTTTTTCGATGGTCGTTGCAGAGTTTAATCTTGATACATCTTCAGCCATTGCAGCACAAGATGTTCGAGACAAAATTGCTCCTGTCACAGCACAGTTCCGTGATGAAATTGATACACCAATTGTACAGCGCTACGATCCTTCCTCTAGCCCAATTATGTCAGTCGTATTTGAATCCACTAGCATGAATTTGGCTCAATTGAGTTCATATGTCGATAAACGGATCGTGCCTCAACTCAAAACCGTTTCAGGTGTCGGTAATGTGAATTTATTGGGGGATGCCAAACGACAAATACGAATAAAAATTCTTCCTGAGCAATTGCAAAGTTACGGTATTGGCATCGATCAGGTCATTAATACGTTAAAAAATGAAAACATTGAAGTTCCTGCTGGAACCTTACAACAAAAGAACTCTGAACTGGTTGTACAGATTCAATCAAAGGTTATTCATCCCCTTGCATTTGGCGATTTGGTGATTGCCAATAAAAATGGTTCACCGATTTTTTTAAAACAAGTGGCAACTGTTGAAGACACTCAAGCAGAACTACAATCAAGCGCTTTTTATAATGGTAAAACGGCTGTCTCTATTGATATTTTAAAAAGTTCCGATGCCAATGTAATTCAAGTCGTCGACAAAACTTATCAAACTTTAGATAAGTTAAAAGCTCAGATGCCTGCGGGTTTAAATTATAAAGTCGTAGCTGATAGCTCTAAAGGCATTCGTGCTTCAATTAAAGATGTTGCCCGTACCATTATTGAAGGTGCTGCCTTAGCAGTTTTAATTGTTTTATTATTTTTAGGCTCTTTCCGCTCTACCGTCATCACAGGTTTAACCTTACCCATTACCCTTCTTGGAACCCTAACTTTTATCTGGGCTTTTGGGTTTAGCATTAACATGATGACGCTGTTAGCCCTATCACTCAGTATTGGTCTATTAATTGATGATGCGATTGTCGTTCGGGAAAATATTGTAAGACATACAGAACTTGGCAAAGATCATGTCACAGCGGCCCTTGAAGGGACAAAAGAAATTGGTTTGGCTGTACTCGCAACTACGCTGACTATTGTGGCCGTCTTTTTACCTGTTGCCTTTATGGGCGGACTGATTGGACGTTTCTTTTATCAGTTTGGTGTAACAGTGAGTACCGCTGTTCTAATTTCAATGTTTATTAGCTTTACGCTCGATCCAATGCTTTCTGCTCACTGGAAAGATCCGGTCAAGAAAAAAGATAATTGGTTACAACGGTTTTTTGACCATATTTCTAATTTGCTAGATCGGCTTAGTCATGTGTATGAAAAGCTATTAAAACTTGCTCTACACTTCCGTTTCATCACGGTGATTATTGCAATCGCTTCATTATTTGCGGCATTAGGACTTTCTAAACTCATTGGAACTGAATTTGTACCTACCCCAGATAAAGGTGAAATTCGGATTCAGTTCGAAACTCCTGTAGATGCTTCTTTGGAATATACCCAAGCAAAACTCCATCAGGTTGACCAAATTATCAGGCAATTTCCAGATGTCGTTTCAACTTATGGTGTTGTCAATAGTGGGGTTGATTCTGGTAAAAACCGCGCCGGTTTGGGAGTTACCTTAAAGCCGAAACAACAGCGAAACAAGGAGCTTAATGCGCTCAATAATGAATTCCGCGATCGTTTGCAAACTGTAGCGGGCATTCGAGTTACGTCTGTTGCAGCGGCACAAGATTCTGTCTCGGGTGGGCAAAAGCCAATCATGATTTCTATTAAAGGGACAGACTTAAATGAACTACAAAAAATTTCAGATCGTTTTATCGCTGAAATGGAAAAAATTAAAGGTGTCGTTGATTTAGAAAGCTCTTTGAAAGAACCAAAACCAACTTTGGGTGTTCATATTAATCGTGTACTGGCAAGTGATTTAGGCCTATCTGTTTCACAAATTGCCAATGCGATTCGTCCATTAATTGCTGGTGATAATGTGACAACATGGGAAGATCGGGATGGTGAAAACTATGACGTTAATGTTCGTTTAAACGAAAATAAACGTATGCTTCCGCAAGATGTTCAGAACCTATATCTCAACTCAAATAAAACCAATGCAACTGGGCAAAACATTTTAGTTCCACTTAGCGCAGTTGCAACGACTGAAGAGAAACTCGGTGCTTCACAAATTAATCGACGTGATCTTGAGCGTGAAGTGCTCATTGAGGCAAATACATCTGGGCGACCTAGTGGTGATATTGGCCAAGACATCGATAAAATGCAAAAGGCGTTTAAGCTACCTGCTGGCTATACATTTGACACTCAAGGTGCCAATGCCGATATGGCAGAATCTGCCGGATATGCATTAACAGCAATTACCCTATCGATTGTATTTATCTATATTGTTTTAGGTTCTCAATTTAATAGCTTTATTCATCCAGCTGCGATTATGGCGTCTTTACCATTATCACTCATTGGCGTATTCCTTGCCCTCTTCTTGTTCCAAAGCACACTGAACCTGTTTTCGATTATTGGCATTATCATGCTTATGGGTCTTGTCACTAAAAACGCTATTTTGCTTATCGATTTTATTAAGAAAGCGATGGATCAGGGTGTCAGCCGTTATGATGCTATTTTACAAGCTGGCAAAACCCGTTTACGCCCAATTTTAATGACCACAAGCGCTATGGTGATGGGTATGGTTCCATTAGCTTTAGGTCTTGGCGAAGGCGGTGAACAAAGTGCACCAATGGCTCACGCTGTGATTGGGGGAGTGATTACCTCTACCCTATTGACTCTTGTGGTTGTACCCGTCATTTTCACTTATCTAGATGACTTGAAAAACTTTATGCTGCGTCAAACTCGACGATTCATGTCATAATGCAGCGATTATCGTATAATCTGCGTTTTTATAACGCTTAACTTTTAGGACTTTTTCCATGCGCGCAAGCCGCTTTTTATTTGCAACGTTGAGAGAAACCCCAAATGATGCTGAAGTAATTTCACACCAGCTCATGTTACGTGCGGGGATGATTCGTAAATTGGCATCTGGTTTATATACATGGCTGCCGATGGGAACACGTGTGCTTAAAAAAGTAGATGCAATTGTTCGTGAAGAAATGAACCGTTCAGGTGCAATGGAAGTATTCATGCCCGTGACTCAACCCGCAAGTCTTTGGGAAGAATCAGGTCGCTACGAACAATACGGTCCTGAACTATTACGCTTTAAAGATCGCCATGCGAACCCATTTGTACTTGGACCAACGCATGAAGAAGTTATTACGGATATGGCGCGTAACGAACTCAAAAGTTATAAGCAGCTTCCTGTAAATTTCTATCAAATTCAAACCAAATTCCGCGATGAAATTCGTCCACGTTTTGGTGTAATGCGTTCACGTGAGTTCATCATGAAAGATGCTTATTCTTTCCATGCAACTCAAGAATCATTACAAGAAACTTATGACGTGATGTACGACACATACAGCCGTATTTTCACTCGCTTAGGCTTAGACTTCCGCCCAGTACAAGCAGATACAGGTTCAATTGGTGGTTCAGCTTCACATGAGTTTCACGTTTTGGCTTCAAGTGGTGAAGATGACATCGCATTTTCAACTGAATCTGATTATGCAGCAAACGTTGAAATGGCTGAGGCTGTTTTAGTGGGCGAACGTGCAACCCCTACTCAAGAACTAAAATTGGTTGAAACACCAGATCAGAAAACGATTGACGATGTATGTCAGTTCTTAAATGCTGATCCTAAGCAATCTGTTAAAGCATTATTGGTTCAAGGCGTTGCTGACGAAAAAGGTCAGGTTCCTGTAGTTGCTCTATTTGTACGTGGTGACCACGAACTTAATGAGATTAAAGCCGAGAAGCATCCTTTAGTGGCTGCGCCTCTTACTTTTGCAACTGAAGAACAACTTCAAGCATTTGGTTTAACTGCTGGCTTTACAGGTCCACAAGGTTTAGTCGAAAAAGGCTTAGCCGTGATTGTTGACCGCGCTGCATCTGTTCTTTCAGACTTCGTTGCTGGTGCAAATGAAGCTGACAAACATGCTGTAGGTGTAAACTGGGAACGTGATGCGCAAATTACCGAAGTTTTCGATTTGCGTAATGTAGTTGAAGGCGATCCATCTCCAGATGGTAAAGGTACACTACAAATTAAACGTGGTATTGAAGTAGGTCATATTTTCCAACTTGGTACTAAATACTCTGAAGCTTTAGGCTGTAAAGTTCTAGGTGAAGATGGCAAACCATTTACAGTAACTATGGGATGTTACGGTATTGGTGTAACACGTGTTGTTGCAGCTGCAATTGAACAAAACTACGATGACAAAGGCATTATCTGGCCACAAGCCATTGCACCTTTTGAAATTGCAATTGTTCCAATGAATGCGCATAAATCTCCACGTACTCTTGAAGCAGCAGAATCTCTTTATGCAGAACTTCAGGCACAAGGTTTTGATGTATTACTTGATGATCGTAACGAACGTCCTGGCGTTAAATTCTCTGACCTTGAATTGATGGGTATTCCACACCGTATCGTGATCGGTGAAAAAGGCCTTGATGCAGGCACTTTTGAATATAAAGGCCGTCGAGATGCTGAAGCGAGCAATTTAACCAAAGAAGAACTTTTAGCTAAGTTAGCGCGTTAATAAATACATAAATAAAAAAGCAGCTTTTAGAAGCTGCTTTTTTTAACTTAGTTTTTATGCCTGAACTGTTAAGTCCTTGATGGTCGTTGATGAACCATTGGTTTTAACAGACTCAATTCCTTTATCTCGTGAAACTTCACTTGCATAGAACTGACTCGTTCCAATAATCTGATGATTTGCAGCTTTTAAATTGAAATAAGGCTTTCCATTTTTTGCAGTTAAACGCTCATATCGCGCGTCATCACCACTGTTTTTTTGAATTGATTCAATACCATTTGCAGCAGAGGCTTTTGCCTTATATAGCTCACTATTTAAAATAGGTTCACCATTTCCTGCCTTCAAGATAAAGCGGTATTGACCATCACTCGATTGTGAAATTTCGTACCATCCTGCCATAAAAACCTCATTTTTTTGTTGGTGTGGGTATCACTTTCGTTATTATTCTGGACGAAAGTTATTTGTTATTTATGACAATATAAATGGGCAATCACTCTTTGAATAGCCCATTTTTTATACTTTTTCGTAATAAAATTATAATGATGTTAGGAATTTTAAAAAGCAGAGATATAGACATATATCTCTGCTGAAATGTAATAATAATTAACAGTTTAAGCTTTTTTTACAAATTCAGATTTTAATTTCATCTGACCAATACCATCAATTTTACAATCGATATTGTGACCGTCACTTGCATCTGGAACTAAGCGAATCGTTTTTACTTTCGTGCCTACTTTTACTACTGATGATGAGCCTTTAATTTTTAAGTCTTTAACTACAGTCACACTGTCGCCATCGGCTAAAATATTTCCATTAGCATCTTTAATAATTTCTTGTTCTTCAGTTGCTAAAGCATCTCCTTCTTTCCACTCATTTGAGCATTCAGGACAAATCAATAAGTCGCCATCTTGGTAAGTATATTCTGATTGGCATTTTGGGCAATTTGGCAAAGACATGAAAAAAATCTCAAAAAGTATATTATGCGAGATATGACTCATTTTTTAAAGTTTTAAATAAAACACTTTTACCAAAAAAAAATTTATATATTCATTTTGCGTTTTTGCTTAATAAATATTCTTTCAAAATAATTGCATGATTATTTTCAACATCTTTTGCTGAATATAAGAGCGTGACTTTATACTTCGATGCGATCTCTTGTAGCTCTTTCACTGCTGGGTTGGTCTCAAGCTCCTCCAGATAACGCTGCTTAAACTCTTTCCAATGATCCGGCGTTGCTGCATGGAACCATTTCCGAAGTTCAGTTGAAGGAGCCACTTCTTTTAACCATAAATCTAAATGAGCATTTTCTTTGCTAATTCCCCTACTCCATAGGCGGTCAACTAAAATACGCTTTCCATCACTAGGATCAGCATTTTCATAAATTCTTTTAATGTGTATATCCATTTCTGACACCTACTCAGCTTAATCTAAATAGTATTAATCATCACATTGATTTGCCTACCTGTACAATTTGAATCTTTTGCTCTAAATATTGTCTAAATTTACCATTATTCATTAATTCAGGCATATAAATTGCTTTTGAATTTTTAATTATTTTATCAAATGGTAAAAAATGAAATATTATATTTATCCATGTTCATCTCAAAAAGACGCCCCTTATTTGATTTTGTCATCTGGGTTAGGGGGTCATGCTAGTTTTTGGAGTCCACAACTCGAATCGTTAAGTGCACATTTCAACGTCGTGACTTATGACCAAGAAGGTTGTCACCAAGACAGTGCTTTATTACCTGCACACTACCATATGTGTGACATGGCGACTCAAGTACTACACTTATTAGAACATCTTCAAATTCATGAGTTCCATATGATCGGGCATGCTTTGGGTGGCATCATAGGAATGGAACTCGAAAAACAACTACAATCTAGCTCAATTACCATGCTCAGCCTTACACTGATTAATGCGTGGGATGAGTTAGATGCCCATACGCAAAAATGTTTTGATGCCCGTATCGCATTGTTAGCATCAGCAGGCGCTGAAGCCTATGTGCGTGCACAGGCATTGTTTTTGTATCCTCCAGCATGGATTTCTCAGAATCATAGTCACATTAAAAATACCGAAGATATTCAACTCCAAAACTTTCCACCTAAGACAAATGTATTTGTCCGACTCAAAGCGTTGATGGATTTCCAATTACAAGCAGAGCACGTACAGGCATTGCAAGACACCGCTATTCATATCGTTGCTAATCAAGATGATTTTTTAGTTCCAGTACATAAATCACACGATCTGTTTACTCAACTTGATCATGCTCAAATCAATATTTTGCCTTCTGGTGCACATGCTTCCACAGTGACCGAGTCTCAACGACTAAATCAAACGTTCATCCAATTTTTCCATAGCATTAAGGTTTTATCATGAATGCAAAAACATTAAATATTTTAGATCAACTCTTTTTAGAAGCCAGAACCCACAGCAACTGGTTAGACAAAGCCGTCAGCCCTGAGCAAATTCAACAAATTTATGATCTGGTCAAAATGGCACCGACTTCTGCCAATTGTAGTCCTGCTCGTTTTGTATTTTTAACCACACCGGAAGCTAAACAAAAACTCAAGCCAGCATTGTCGTCTGGCAATGTAGAAAAGACGATGACAGCTCCTGTCACTGTTTTGGTTGCAACCGATGCAAAATTTTATGACAAACTTCCAGAACTATTCCCATATGCCGATGCAAAATCATGGTTTACATCAAGTGAAGCCATAGCACATGAAACTGCCTTTCGTAATAGTTCATTGCAAGCTGCATATTTAATTATGGCATGTCGTAGTTTAGGTTTAGATACTGGGCCAATGTCTGGTTTTGATGCGAAACAAGTTGATGAGCTATTTTTTGCAGGGACAAATCATCATATTAATCTCATCATTAACATCGGCTATGGCGACCCTCAAAAAGTTTATACTCGCCTCCCCCGTTTAAATTTTGAAGAGGCTTGTCGGGTGGAATGAATAAAGTCCACAACACCATCTTCAAGCTCAAAAGAGAAATACCTTAGTTCTACACGGCGACTTTAATGTCGCCTTTTTTATTCTGCTGCTTTATAACCCTTAAATGTAGTAAATACTCCAAAAGTAAAATTGATCAAATGATGCACAATGAAGCAAGTTAGTTTCTCCTTGGTGCATGATTGCATTATTTTTTATCATTTGATAAAAATTATACCAAACAATAAATATAAAATACTGATAAATATAAAAATATAAAAGTTGGCACACAGTATGCATTATTAAAAACACATATTAATTCTGAAAATTATATCTTTTATAGCTTTCAGTTCGGCTTCCTAAACTCACGATGGGGAATCAAGATGAAGATCGGCGTTTTTTGTCCAATTGGAAATAATGGCTGGCTGCTTTCAGAAAATGCACCGCAATATAAACCTACCTTTGAATTAAACAAACAAATTGTACAGCGTGCTGAACACTACGGTTTTGACTTTGCCCTTTCCATGATTAAGTTACGTGGTTTTGGCGGAAAAACTGAGTTTTGGGACTATAACCTTGAAACATTTACCCTCATGGCAGGTCTCGCTGCTGTCACCAGTAAAATCCAAATTTATGCAACCGCTGCAACATTAGTCATGCCTCCTGCAATTGTGGCACGTATGGCATCGACCATAGATTCGATTTCTAACGGTCGGTTTGGACTAAACGTCGTGACCGGATGGCAAATGCCTGAATATTCCCAAATGGGTATGTGGCCTGGCGATGAATATTTTGCTAAGCGCTATGACTACTTATCTGAATATGTCGAAGTTTTACGTGAACTTTGGGCAACTGGAAAATCAGACCTAAAAGGCGAGTTCTTCCAGATGAATGATTGTCAGGTCAAACCACAGCCTAAAGCTGATATGAAAATTATCTGTGCAGGACAGTCTGATGCAGGTTTAGCTTTTTCCGCAAAATATGCTGACTACAACTTTGTTTTCGGAAAAGGTTTAAACACACCGACAGCCTATGCCGAAATTAATGATCGCTTAAAAGCTCAAACCGACAAAACTGGACGCAATGTACAGACCTATGTGTTGTTTATGGTAATTGCTGCCGAAACAGATGATGCTGCAATGCAGAAGTGGCAACACTATAACGATGGTGCGGACATGGATGCTATTCGTTGGTTACAAGACCAAGGTGCAAAAGATAAAGTGTCTGGCACTGACACCAATATTCGCCACATGGCCTCTAGCGTTTCTCCCGTCAACATCAATATGGGTACCATTGTTGGCTCTTTTAAAAATGTCGCAAAAATGCTCGATGAAATTTCCGAGATTGAAGGGACAGAAGGAATTTTGTTGACCTTTGATGACTTTGTACAAGGCATAGAAGATTTTGGTCAACGCATTCAACCACTCATGAAATGTCGTGAAAGCGTCGTTACCGAACTGACAGAGCAAGCCGAACCAACTGTTTTGGAGAAAAGTGCATGAATGAAATGTCTAATATTGTGTGTGCAGAATTCACGACACAGATCGGTACAGGCAAATTATTAAAAGCTGAACCTGAACATATTCAACTAGCAGCAGAACAAACTGCGCTTGTTGTCATTGATATGCAAAATGCCTACACCTCTTTAGGTGGATACTTAGATTTAGCAGGTTTTGATATCTCAAAGACTAAACCTGTAGTCGAAAATATTAAAAAGGCGCTCGATGCTGCACATAGTGCAGGAATTCAAGTCATCTATTTTCAAAATGGTTGGGATAAGAACTACGTCGAGGCTGGTGGTTTAGGTTCACCAAATTTTCATAAATCCAATGCCTTAAAAACCATGCGTAAACGGCCCGAGTTACAAGGTCAACTTTTATCTAAAGGCGGTTGGGACTTTGCTTTAATTGATGAGTTACAACCTCTTCCACAAGACATCATTATTGAAAAGCCACGCTACAGCGGTTTCTTTAACACTGCACTCGACAGCATTTTACGTACTCGAGGTATTCGTAATTTAGTCTTCGTTGGCATTGCGACTAATGTCTGCGTTGAATCCACCTTACGTGATGGTTTCTTTTTGGAATATTTCGGTGTTGCACTTAAAGATGCTTGCTATCAAGCCGGACCTCAAGAGGCTCACGACGCGGCCCTATATAACATTAAAACTTTTTTTGGCTGGGTATCTGACACCAATAGTTTTATTGAAACCTTTAGTTCGGCATCAGCATTGCTACAGCAATCTGCCTAATTCATACATTTAATTTTATCTAATTTTTTTGATTTGGAGCGTCTTATGTCTAAACAAGTTGTTATCCCAGAAGGAACATCGGCACCACTTGCACCCTATGTTCCTGCAACCAAAGCAGACAATATTGTGTATGTCTCAGGCACATTGGCTTTTGATGAAAATAATAATGTGGTCTGTATTGGTGATGCTGCAGGACAAACTCGCCATATTTTAGAAACAATCAAAAAAGTGATTGAAACTGCGGGTGGCACCATGGATGACGTAACGTTCAATTCCATTTTCATTAAAGATTGGGCGGACTATACCGCAGTGAATACGGTATATGCAGAATATTTTCCGGGTGACAAACCTGCTCGCTTTTGTATCCAGTGCGGCTTGGTGAAACCCGATGCCTTAATTGAAATTGCATCGATTGCCCATGTGGGATAAGCGATGTCACTGATAAAAACTTTCAGCATCGTAACTGATGTGATGTTTTAGCCTCGATTCATTGTAAAGATTATGCATTGGGGTTGGAGAGCAATCATGCAAAAAAGAGAAGAGAAACAGGTTTTAACTCCATCCGTTGTTCAACAGACTCATCCATGTTCCACACACCTAGAAGTAGATCAGCACACTTTTAGACAAGGCATGGCAAATCTTGGAGCAGCAGTGAATGTCATCACGACGGATGGGCCTGCGGGACAAGCAGGTTTCACAGCATCCGCTGTATGCAGCGTAACCGATACACCACCGACACTATTGGTTTGTCTCAACCGCTCAGCATCAGTTTTTAATACTTTTAAACAAAATGAGGTGCTTTGCGTCAATACTTTAGCTGCCCATCAAAGTACGCTATCTACAATATTTGGCGGGAAAACGCCAATGCCAGAACGCTTTGCTCAGGGGGAATGGAGCAAGCTAATCACTGGTTCTCCGATTTTGAATGAGGCCTTGGTGTCATTTGATTGTGAAATTGTACAAAGCATGAGTATCGGTAGTCATGATGTCTTATTTTGTGCAGTCAAAGCAATGAAACACCAAAGTGGACTTAATGCACTTATGTACTTCAACCGCAGTTATTGCGAATTACAAATAGCATGCTAATGCAGATAAAAATGAAAAAGAGGATCTGTTATGCGAACAAAAGAATCTTGGTTTCCTAAATTTAAACCGCACGCAGGTAATTTAGAAACTCCCGTACAAATTGATGAATATCTCCCTCCCGGTAAAAGTATTGTTTTGGGGTTACAACATGCTTTTGCTATGTTCGGAGCGACTGTTTTAGCTCCGTTACTCATGGGCTTTGATCCGAACCTCACCATTTTTATTACTGGTATTGGCACCATCTTGTTCTTTTTAATTACAGGTGGGCGTATGCCGAGCTATCTTGGATCAAGCTTCGCTTTTATTGGCGCAGTTGCTGCAGCCACAGGCTATGCAGGCGTTGGATTAAATCCAAATTTAGCTGTGGCACTTGGTGGCACAATCATTTGTGGTTTGATTTATGCATGCATCGGTTTAATTGTCATGAAAACTGGAACCGCATGGATTGAAAAACTCATGCCACCCGTGGTCACTGGTGCAATTGTCATGATTATTGGTTTAAACCTTGCACCTGTAACAATCAAAAGCGTTTCGACAAATAGCTTTGACACGTGGATGGCTGTAATTACCATTTTATGCATTAGTGCTGTTGCCGTTTTTACCAGAGGTATGATTCGCCGCCTTCTATTACTCATCGGGCTCATCAGTGCTTATTTTATTTATTTTCTACTCACCAATATCTTAGGATTAGGCAAACCCATCGATTTTAATGCGATCAGTCAAGCTGCATGGTTTGGCCTACCAACTTTTCACTCACCTGTTTTTAATGCCAAAGCTATTTTATTGATTGCACCTGTTGCGCTTATTTTAGTCGCTGAAAACTTAGGACATTTTAAAGCAGTTTCTGCCATGACAGAACGTAATTTATCGCCATATATGGGTCGTGCTTTTTTTGCAGATGGTATCTGTACAAGTTTATCAGCTTCTGTTGGTGGCACAGGTATGACGACTTATGCTGAAAATATAGGTGTGATGGCTGTAACTAAAGTCTATTCAACGACTATTTTTGTGGTTGCGGGATTATTTGCAATTCTACTCGGCCTCTCCCCTAAATTTGGAGCAATCATTAGTACCATCCCTGTTGCTCTATTAGGCGGTGCGTCCATTGTTGTCTTTGGCTTAATTACTGTTGCTGGAGCAAAAATTTGGATCGATAACAAAGTTGATTTCACCAAAAATAGTACTTTAATTATTGCAGCAGTCAGTCTCATTATGGGTGCTGGCAATTTAAGTCTACATATTGGGCCATTTGACCTAGGAGGTATTGGAACTGCGACACTTGCAGCAATTGTTCTTAACCTATTACTCAACAGAATGGAAAAATCCGAAAGTCAATCTATTGAAAAATCGGTAGAACCGCTTAATTCTGTCCCACATCTCTAATTCTGGAGAAACTCCTTGATTCAAAGTGTTTCATTTATCGGTTTAGGGGCAATGGGATGGCACATGGCTTCCCATTTAACCCAAGTATGTAGCCAAGTCTATGTTTGGAATCGTACTTTTGCTAAAGCAAAGCAACATGAACAAACCTTTGGTACGCAGGCTGTAGACCTGACACAAGCTCTACAAGCAGATATTATCTTTTCATGCCTACCTACTAGCCAAGATGTAGAAAATTTAATTGCGGATTCTCAACTAAAACAAGGCTGTATTTGGGTAGATTGCACTAGCGGTGTGCCAGAGACTGCAAGGAAACTCAGCCAACAGCTCAAATTAAATAAAGTTGATTATTTAGATGCACCAGTTTCAGGTCAAACGATTGGAGCTGAACGAGGAACACTTACGGTAATGGTTGGAGGCGATGAGTCTGCTTTTAAAAGAGCAAAACCCATCATTCAAGCATTTGCTAATTTAGTTGAATATGTCGGCGGAAGTGGTGCTGCCTTTGCAGTAAAAGCCATCAATAACACATTAATGGCAACACATCTTTGGGCGTTGGCAGAGGGATTAAGTATCCTTAAATCTCAAGGCGTAAATTTACATTCCGCAATGAACTGTATTAACCACTCTAGTGGCAAAAGTAATGTTTCAGAACACATCATGATGCAACGTGTTTTAAATCGCAAATTTGAAAAAACTTTTGCATTAGATTTATTACAAAAGGATATTGGAATTGCACTAAATCTCGTTACTCAAAATAATTTAGAACTTCCAACTTTTAGTCTTATTCAGCAACAGTTTAATCAGATTTCCAAAATCGATGCACAACAAGTCGATTTTTCAGCCATAGTTAAAATATTGGAACAAAAAAACCAACTAGAGCTATGTTAAGAGTAGGTCGTACGACCTACTCTTTTTCATAAGAAAAGTAGAGTAATTTTATTGATCTGGAATTTCAGCTTCAACTAATAAGGTAAGTAAAGATAAAGATTCTTGCCACCCTAAGTAGCAGGCTTCCACAGGAATAACTTCTGGTATTCCTTCTTGAGTAATATGTACTTCTGTACCTACCAATACCGTTTTTAATGTAATGGTGACCTGCATAGTCCCGGGTAAATTAGGGTCATCAAATTGGTCGTTATAGCGAATTAATTCATTTGGAACTAATTCAACATAGGTTCCACCAAAAGCATGTGTTGAACCTGTCGAAAAATTGGTAAAACTCATTTTGTATGAGCCACCCACACTTGAATCAAAACTATGAACCTTTGCGGTAAAACCATGAGGTGGTAACCACTTTACTAAAGCGTCTGGATCTAAAAATGCACGATAAACACGCTCTGCTGGTGCCTTAAACACTCGATGAAATTTCACTGTACCTGTTGCCATCATTATTCTCCTTATTTTAATTTCCTTTGAATTATCGAAATTATGTTTATTAGCTTAAACCTGCGGATTCATCCGAACGTATATTTTTGGTGTTTTTTTAAACAAAAAAACTATCTTTTATGCAAAATCAAATTACGAAAACTATGGCTGATTTTTTAGTAAAAATGGAGCAAAATAGTCGGCAATCATAAAGAAACATATTGAATTTGAGATTAATCATGAGTCTGCTCGCTTTCTCCTCATATGCTTTAAACGGTGTAGATGCACAAAAGTTTTTACAAGGCCAAGTTACTGTAGATACTGAACGTTTAGCTGAAAATGAAACACGCTATACAGCCATCTGTGATCTTAAAGGTCGTATCCACTTTGGCTTGTGGTTAAAAAAGATTAATGCTGAAAGTTTTGAAATCGTAGTTGCTCAAGATCAAGCAGAAGAGTTTGCCAAACATATTAAAAAATTTGGTGCTTTTTCGAAAATGACCTTGAGTGAACAAGGTCCTGCTTTTCCAAAAATCTCTGGTCATCAGACTGAGTTTTCTGCACTAGAAACTGATATTTCTGAATGGCAAAAACAAGCAATCATGACTGGCCAAGCTTGGATTACGCAGGCAACAGAACACGAGTTTCAACCTCAAGAATTACGTTTGCACCAACGCGAAGGCGTTAATTACGATAAGGGCTGTTACCTAGGTCAGGAAATTGTGGCGCGCCTTTGGTTTAAAGCAAAACCAAAACACTGGTTACATCTAGTGCAAGGTACAGGTGAAGCACCTGCGGCGAAAGCTCAACTCCATAACGATATTGAAGTCGTCAATAGTGTTGCAAATGAGGAAGGTTATCTTGCTTTAGTTGTGGCTAAACCTGCTGCTCTAGAAGAGCTAGGCCTTCAAGTTCTTGATTTACCTGAAGCCTTAAGCGGTGATGTTGCCAGACCACAATAACTCATTATTTGCTTAAGTTGGAAAGCCCACCTATAAACTTGTGGGCTTTTTTATAGATACAAAATACTAATGAATTCATTAAATTAGAACGTCAATTTTTTAAGTTTTATATGCCATCATTAACCCTGTTGAAATTAAAGAGAAAAAAGATGAAGACTAAACTTGCTACACTCATGTTGAGTTTGGCTATTTTCGGTTCTGCTCATGCTGATGTTAAAACACTTGAACAAAATCTTAAGACAAATTATCCCGATTTGCCTGTAAAGGGTGTTTATCAATCTCCTGTACAAGGCATTTATGAAGTGTATACAAGCGGTCGTATTGTTTATACCAACCAAGATGCCAAATATTTTTTTGTAGGTAATCTAGTAGACATTAAACAACAAAAAAATATGACTGATGAACGAATTGCCGAATTGGGTAAGATTGATGTTAAAAGCTTACCGCTTAATCAAGCGATTAAATATGTAAAAGGAAAAGGCGAGCGCACCATCTATATCTTTAGCGATCCTGACTGCCCATATTGCCAACACTTAGAACAAAATATGGTTGGAGTAGACAACGTAACGGTATATGTCTTCCTTTACCCTCTTACCAGTCTGCATCCGAACGCCGAAAAAGTTTCAAATCAAATCTGGTGTTCAAAGAATCCGGCAGAGGCATGGACCAACTATATGCTTAACCGCAAGCTACCTACGACCAGCAAAAACTGTTCGACACCAATCCAGAAAAACATAGCTTTAGGTAATAAATTAAATATTGATGGAACACCCACCCTGTTCTTACAAGATGGTCAAAGAATTTCGGGTGTACCAAGTGATGCTAAACAAATTGAAGCATTACTCAAGTCAGCAAAATAAGAATCTTACCCACTCTGGTTTAATTACATGAGTGGGTATTTTTTCTCCACAATTTGCCCAAAGTGCAGTGCTTTATATACAAATCGGCTGTTTACTTTCAGCGTTCAAGATTTATGATGAGAACTTGAAACTATTTAATACATCAACGGAATGATGTAGCTACGAAGTAAAAGGTTAAAAAGAAATGAAGAAATTACTAATCGCAAGCCTAATCACCCTTTCAAGTGCATCAATTTTTGCGGCAGATAACACTACGACTGCTGCTAAAACAGATGCTTTTAAACAAGCTGAACAACTCTATGCAGCAAAAAATTACCCAGCTGCATTTCAGGAAATGCAACGCCTAGCTCAAACGGGTAATGCTCAAGCCATCTATAACTTAGGCTATATGACCCAAACTGGGCAAGGAACAGCAAAAGATTCTTCTAAAGCCCTTAAGTATTATGAAGATGCCTCAAATAAAGGTTATGCCCAAGCGAGTTATACACTCGCTCAAATCTATGAGACAGGTGAACTAGGCGTTGCCAAAGATAGTAATAAATTCAGTCAATATATTCAAAAAGCATCGGCTCAAGGTTCTGATGATGCGACTGTAAAAATTGCTACGATTTTATTTGCTCAGAAAAAACCGCAATCACATCAAATTGCTCTGCAAAAGTTAGCGCCTTTAATTAGAAAGGGCAACTACCCTGCGATTCAGGTCAAAGCGCTTTATGATATTAGCCAAGGTGTGGACAATAAAAACCCACTCATGAAACGTCAAGGTATTGAGTCCTTACAATCAATTGCACAAAAAGGTTATGCACCAGCTTCTATGGCTTTAGCGACTATGATGGCCAATGGCAATATCATTCCACAAAATTTGCCACAGGCTAAAAAGATTTTTACTGAGTTAGCTAACCAAAATGTTCCCAATGCTAGAGAATCTTTAGCTTCGGTTGATAAAATTATTGCAGAAAAAAGTAAACAACCAGCCACGGCTCCTGCACAGCCAGCCCCCAAAAAATAGTGAATAATTTAAGCCCCGCAAGGGGCTTTTTAATTTACCACCACAAAGCAATAAGTCCGCTCACCCCAATAAAACCAACAACTGTACTAATCATTAAAGGTGTTAAGGCCTTTTCATTTAGACCATATGCTTGTCCAAAAATTCCAAAAGCAATTGGCATCGGTAAAGCAGCAATTAATGTTCCAGCGTAAAGCATTTCACGGCTTACATCTGGAGTGATTAAAAAGAGTGCGAAAATGACAGATGGCATCAGGATAACTTTAAATGTCGCCAACAAAACACTTTGCATGTTTACTGTTGTAATTCCAATCCCAACTAAGCTTCCCCCAATTGCAAACAAAGCCAAAGGTGATGCCGTGCGCCCAAGTAACTCTAAAGACTGATCAAGAGTCGTAGGAAGGTTAACATCTAAAAGAATGCATCCCATCCCAACCAAAATAGCGATAATCACTGGATTCTTGAGTAAATTCAAAAAGGTTTGTTTTAAAAGCGGTAAAAGATTCTGTTGTTGATGTAAGCCAGCTTCGGCCAAAATCAGCATGAGTGCCACAATCAATAAATTTTCAATGATTAGTGTTAAAGAAATATAGATTGCTGCATGGTTGCCAATCAACATAGTCAAAATAGCAGTTCCCATGAACCCAGTATTGGACATCGAAGCGCCCATCGCAATTACGGCGCTATGGGTTAAACTATTTTTAAAATATTTTCGATAAAGAATAAAAGCTAAGAAAAATAAAATTAAAGAGCCACCGCCATAAGCAACAAAATAAGCAGGATGCCAAATGTCTTGTAAGTTTTTATTTGCTAAAGAATGAATTAAAAAAGCTGGCAAAGAAATTTTAATCACAAATGCGCTAAGTGCCCGGATCTGTTCAGGCGTTACCAATTTGATGAGAACACAAACATAGCCCATCAATAGCAATATCAAGATAGGCAAAATAACCTGAAAAACCACCGAACGACCTCACTCATCTAAAGAAAAACGGGCAAAGATGACTTTGCCCGATACAGTTAAAAAGAATTAAAAAGCTGTTTTACCCCGTGAGGTTGGCAACGTAAATATTGAGGTGCTATTTTAACTTCCGCGCCTAAAGCTGCTGCTGCATGCCAAGGCCATCTTGGGTCATATAACATGGCACGAGCAAGACCAATTGCATCGGCCTGATGCGAAGTAAGGATACTTTCTGCTTGTTCAGGTTCGGTAATTAGCCCTACAGCAATGACGGGAATAGACACATGTTTTTTCACTTGTTCAGCAAATGGAACCTGATAACCAGCGCCAATCTTAATAGATTGATGTTCGTGTAAACCACCACTAGACACATGCACATAGGCTGCGCCCAACTGCTCTAAAGCTTTTGATAAACCAACGGTAGATTCGATATCCCAGTGTTCTACACCGTCCAACCAGTCGGTCGCAGACAATCTAACTCCAACTGGATAACCAGCAGGAACAGCCAATTTAATTGCCTGAAGAACCTCAAGTGTCATGCGCATACGGTTTTCTAAAGAACCGCCATATTCATCTGTACGCTGATTCGCAATTGGCGATAAGAATTGATGTAATAAGTAACCATGCGCAGCGTGAACTTCGATTAACTCAAAGCCAGCTTCTACGGCACGTTTTGCTGCTGCTGCAAAGTCTTGTTGAACTTGTTTAATCTCAGCAATGGTTAAAGCATGCGGTGCAGCATCATGAACAGAAAAGGTACTTTCACTTGGAGCAACCGTTTGCCAACCATGTGGCTGATCTTTTGGAATTTGCCCTTTGCCTAACCATGGTTTTTCAGTAGAAGCCTTACGACCGGCATGTGCTAACTGAATTCCAAATGGCATGGGTGAAAGTGTTCTAACCTTACCCAATAACGTTTTGATTTGGTCACGTTGCTGATCATTCCAAAGTCCAAGGTCAGCATAACTAATACGCCCCTCAGCTTGTACAGCAGTCGCCTCTACTATACAAAGCCCTGCACCAGATAATGCATAATTTGCCCATTGCTGTTCGTGCCAATAGGTCACTTCACCGTCATCTGTTGCCGAATATTGGCACATTGGGGCAATTACAATTCTATTGACCAGTTGTAGTGAACCAAAGTTAACCGTTTCAAATAATTTTGCCATTTTTAATTCCTAGAATTGCTTAATTACACGTAAACCTGCACTCCAGTTACGTCCATCCGCTGGCTCAAAGTAGCGTTTAGCAGGTACCATCTGACCGTTTACTTTGATTTGTGTGCTGTCATTTACAATCACTGATCCCGCATAGTTTTTATCAAAAAGATTATCTACACGAGCAAAACTAATTATTTTCCAATCATTCACCACCCATGCATAACCAACATTAGCTGAGGTTACACTGTAGCTTGGCGCTGCGTCACTGTTGGTATCATTCACGTATACTTTATCCATATACTGTACATCTACACCACCATATAGACCGTGCGTAGGTTGCCAAGCCAAAGATGCATAAGCCTGATTTTTAGCAATACCCGGTATCGCATTGCCTGATGGAATTTGAGCAATACTTCCTGAGGCTGGAATATCAGCATCAAAGGTTGCATCTAAATAGGCATAACTAGCGGTAGCAGTTAAATCTCGCCACAACTTTTTATTCCATGTAAACTCTACACCTTCACGTAAAGTTTTATCTGCATTACGGAACGTTGAACGACCATTAGAATTCCCTGCAGAAACAATGTCATCTTTGGTTTTAGTTTGGAAAACTGCCAAAGTAAAATCACCTAAACGGTTTTGTGATTTTAAGCCTGTTTCATAGGTATCGCTTGTTGATGCTGTTAAATCAAAATTAAAACCACTTTCCCCATCTCGACGGTATGCCATCTCAGTAAAAGTTGGCGTTTCAAATCCTTTGGCATAACTCATATATGCCATGAGTTCAGGTAAAATTTGCCAGCTTAACGCAACAGAAGGTAAAACTTTACTGTAATCAGTCTTGCCACTATCGTCGCCATTACTTAAATAGTTATCTTTAGATTTGTAATGGACACTGCTATAGCGTACGCCCGTATCTAAACGCCATGTGGGTAAGAACTGCCATGAAGCTTGTAAATAAGGGTCAATATTCCACAAAGTATTATCTTCATCACGGCGTAAATTACCTTTGACGCCATAAGAAGGTTGACCATTTACCAAATTAAAGTTTTCAAAACCTTTACGATCTTCATCCATTGCATCGAGTGCAACACCGACACTTACAGTCGTATTGGGAAGTAACTCTTTGCCTGTCCAACGAAGATCAGTACCATAATAAATACGTTCAAAATCAATGACTCCACCAGCCTGATTATTGTTAGCCTCTTGAGTCGACATAGGAATAGATTGATATTGAGTAACTTGGCGATTGCCTAAATATGCCATGACATAGAGTTCATTTTTATCATTAATCGGTTTAGACCAAGTCACACCCGTTTGGGTTTGCTCAATGTCTTTACGAACTTTATAAATATTTTCCGCGTCATTAACCTGTTTAGGATTAGCTTTCCACTGTGCATATGATAAGCCTTGTGGATCATCTGCATGGATTTTGACATAGTTGGTCGCCCAGTTAATTTTGCTGCCATCATCAAGATTCCAACTGAGTTTTGCATTGTTTAATACTTTCTCTGCACCGCTATGTTCTCGGTAACCATCGGTATCGAAGTATGATGAACTAATAACATAACTTGGTTCATTCGTACCCTTTGCTCCACCTTGTAACACAAGTCCAGCTCTGCTTTTATCATGACTTCCGCCCGAATAACTCAGCTCAATCGAGTCTTTCCCTTGCCCTTCTTTAGTAGACGTTAAAATCGTCCCACCAGATGAGTTTCCGTAAAGTGAAGAGAAAGGTCCTGTTAGAACTTCAACATGGTCCAGACTACTTAAATCGATATTAGAGGTTTGACCTTGTCCATCTGGCATCGTTGCTGGAATCCCATCAACATACAGGCGAATACCTCGAACACCAAAAGTAGAACGTGCACCAAAACCACGCATGGAGAGCTGTAAATCTTGTGCATAATTTTCACGATTACGAATCTGTAAACTCGGTATGCCTTTTACAACTTCAGTTAAATTTACTTGTGAAGAAGTATCGAGTTGAGGCGCATCAACTCTAAAAACTGAAGCTGGTGTTTGCAAATAGGTTGTATCGGTACGCGTTGCTTCCACATGTAAAGTTGGCAATACCGTAATGTCTTGAGCTAAGTCATCTGCCCAAACGAGTGGGCTAGAAATACAGCCCATACTCATCAAAATACAGTAATGAAGTCGGTCTAAGCGTAATAAGGACATGCTTATTTCCTTTATTTATATTGTAGTTATGATAACAAAAAGCAGTGTCTTGTCTGGATATAGAATTTGCTCTGCATTGTTTTAAATCTGGAACACACTTAATCACTATCAAAGACTTTACTACCTACTTTAATTAACGACTTAAAGAGGGATGGTCTTTCCAGCAATATCGTTCAGGCCAATCTTTTGCCTCTTCGGCATAATCAATTCCGATACGTGGTGTCATCACCACTTCAGGCTGAGTGGATGCTGCTTCAATCCACAGTCCAGATTCCTCTCCTAGAGCTTGACCTTTTAAACTTCGATCAATTCCTAAATATCGTGTGAGTTTGCCGGGTCCAGCTAAAAGCTTATATTCTTTTTTGGTTGAAGCACCATTCAAAAATGCAGAACGAATCATTACCCCTTCAGGGATACCTTCTGTCTGAGTAATGAGGTTGAGCATTTCATACATGCCATAAATTAAATAGACATAAATCGTGCCACCTAAACCATACATCACGTCTGTTCGAGCTGTACGTTTATCATTGTAGCTATGGCAAGCTTTGTCTCGAATTCCTAAATAAGCTTCGGTTTCGGTAATCGTACATCGAATGACGTGTCCATCAGCTTGTCGCTTACATAACACGCATCCGATTAAATCATGAGCAACCTGTGAAGTTTCACGTTGAAACCAGCTTAATGGTAAAATATCTGACATAGTAATCTCTGAAATATTACATACCACACGATATACTTGATTATTCCAGTATATCTGTTAATTCTGCGAGTTGGCGATGCCTGAGTTACCCGAAGTCGAAACAACTAAAACCAGTTTATTTCCCTTATTGAATCAAAAAGTTCAAAGTGTAGAAGTACGCAATCCTAGCTTACGCTGGGCAATACCAGATGATGTTCAAAAACTTGTTGGGCAACATCTTATTGGATTAAATCGACGCTCAAAATATATCTTGGCAGAGTTTGAGCAAGATCAAATGCTCTGGCATTTAGGAATGTCAGGCAGCTTCCGCTTGTGTCAGCCAAATGATGAGCTTAGAAAACATGATCACTTCATCATTCGCTTTGAGGAACATGAGTTACGTTATCATGACCCGCGTCGCTTTGGCTGCATTCTCTGGCTAAACTCTGAAACACAAGGGAAGTTGATTGATACTTTAGGGCCCGAGCCTTTAAGTACCGACTTTAATGCAGAATATTTAGCTTCAAAACTTAAAAATAAATCTGTCGGCACAAAAATTGCACTTATGGATAATCATGTTGTGGTTGGTGTTGGCAATATTTATGCAACTGAAAGTTTATTCAATGTCGGGATCCATCCCGCACAACCTGCTGCGGACCTAAGCCTTGAACAAATCGAGAAACTGGTGATCGAAATCAAACGGATTTTAAAATCGGCGATTGATTTGGGCGGTTCGACCTTACGTGATTACAGCAATGCCATGGGTGAAAATGGTTATTTCCAACAGACCCTTTTAGCGTATGGACGTGCCGGACAGATGTGTGTTAACTGTGAAACCACATTAGAAAACTTGAAACTTGGACAACGTGCAAGTGTATTTTGCCCAGAGTGCCAACCCCTCAAAAAGCCCAATAAGCTCTAATTTTCAGAGGAAGTCATAATGCAAACAGCAATCGTCCGACATATTCTGGTCAAAGATAAAGACTTAGCCGAACAGTTAAAAAAGAAGCTACAAAGTGGTGCTGACTTTGCCAAACTTGCCAAGCAATATTCAACTTGTAATTCAGCAAAACGCGGTGGTGAATTAGGCGAGGTCAAAAAAGGACAGCTGGTACCAGTGATTGATAAAGTGGTATTTACAGCCGCTGAGCGTGTACTACAAGGACCAATAAAAAGCCAATTTGGTTATCATCTTTTAGAAGTTAAATTCAGAATGAGTAGCTTACGTTGATTCCATTATTTTAATTGTGGTTTTCAGAAGCTTGAGCCTGCGCATTCAGTTGATATGTCCAAGCTTTGATCTGTTCACCCGACTCAAGCTTCACATCTGCTATGACACGTTGATATTGAAAACCTTCAAAATCATCAAGCATCTGCCAGTTTTCTGCCAGTTTTTCTGTGCTAAACAGATAACCCTCTACCCAATCGGCTTTTTCGTCTAAAACAATTGCTTTTAAGCCTTTGTCGGGTCCCCAATCTAAAATATGAATCACACCACGCACACTGGCTTTTATCCAGTTACCGCCAATCTGCTCTAAAATATGAGCATTTGCTTTATTTGGGCATAAGGTTCCATACACAAAAAGCTGATTCATTTATTTATACCCCTTTTACAATATGTGTAGTTGAACTTATCGGTAACCTTTCAATTTTATCAATATCTTTAGTCCAACATAAAATACTTAGTAATAAAAAACGGCACCTTTAGTACCGTTTTTTATTAATTCAGAAGATTGTTAAGCTTGCTTTTTCAACTCATCACGAATTTCACGCAATAATTGAATATCTTCAGGAGTTGCAGCTGGAGCTTCTGGTTCATTCTTATCACGGCGAAGTCTGTTTAATAATTTCACCATTAAGAACACAACCCAAGCCAAAATAATAAAGTTGATTAAAATGGTGAGGAAATTACCATAGGTTAAAACATTGATACCTGCTTTTTGCAAAGCATCTAAAGATTGCAGATTGGCAGGATTTGCTCCTAGAACAATGAATTTCTGCGAAAAATCAACACCACCACCCGTAATTACAGTGATAAGCGGCATGATAATATCTTTTACTAAAGAGTCTACGATTTTGCCAAAAGCACCACCAATAATCACACCAATGGCTAAATCCATCATATTGCCTTTCACGGCAAATTCTTTAAATTCTTGAATAATACTCATCTAAACATCTCCAGATGTCGGGGGTTAAAACACGTTATATTTTTCTTTTTCATTGGCATCTTATCCATTTAGATAGTACTCGCCATGATATTGATAATTTAATATTTTTATCAAAAAAAGAAAGTTATTTCACACTTTAACAACATATTAACTGAGAAGAAAAATATGATTTTAAGCTTAGTTTAATTGCAAATATAACGATTAAAAAAACCGCTAAATTAATTTAGCGGTTTTTTCTTTTTCACTTAAGAAAAATTATTTATCACGGTTACGTTTACGTTCATTTTCAGTCAAGTAACGCTTACGGATACGAATTGACTTTGGAGTAACTTCAACTAATTCATCATCTTCAATGAATTCAAGCGCTTGTTCAAGCGTGTATTCCATTGCAGGTGTTAAAGTTAATGCTTCATCAGTACCAGATGCACGAACGTTAGTTAACTGTTTCGCTTTAGTTGGGTTAACAACCATGTCATCTGAACGAGAGTTAATACCGATGATCATGCCTTCATATACTTCTAACTGTGGCTTCGCGAATAAACGACCACGGTCTTGAAGTGTAAATAATGCATAGCCCAAGCAAGTACCTTGAACCATTGAAATCAATACACCATTTTGACGTTTCGCAACAGTACCAGCTTTTGCTGGACCATAATGCGAGAAGCTTGATGTCATGATCCCTGTACCAGAAGTCATGGTCAAGAATTCAGAACGGAAACCGATCAAACCACGTGAAGGCACAGTTGCTTCAATACGGATACGGCCTTTACCGTCAACTTCCATATTGGTCATTTCGCCTTTACGGAAGCCCATTTGTTCCATAACAGAACCTTGATGCTGTTCTTCAACGTCAAAAGTTACGTTTTCGTAAGGCTCTTGTTTTTCACCGTCGATTTCTTTCATGATTACTTGTGGACGTGACACGCCCATTTCGAAACCTTCACGACGCATGTTTTCAATTAAAACTGAAAGATGAAGTTCACCACGACCAGATACTTTGAAACGGTCTGGACTGTCAGTATCTTCAACACGTAAAGCTACGTTATGGATTAATTCGCGATCTAGACGTTCACGGATATTACGTGAAGTTACGAACTTACCTTCTTTACCAGCAAACGGAGAGTTGTTTACTTGGAATGTCATAGATACTGTAGGTTCATCTACAGATAAAGCTGGCAATGCTTCAACATTTTTCGGATCACAAATCGTGTCAGAAATGTTAAGCGCATCAATACCAGTAATACATACGATATCACCAGCAGATGCTGAATCAACATCAATACGCTCTAAACCATGGTAACCCATGATTTTTAAGATACGACCGTTACGTGTATTGCCTTCTTTGTCAATTACAGTAACAGGAGTATTTAATTTTACTGAACCACGTTGAATACGACCAACACCGATAACACCTACGAAGCTGTTATAGTCAAGTGAAGAAATCTGCATTTGGAATGGACCGTCAGCATCAACTGCTGGTGGTTCAACGATGTCTACAATCGTTTCAAACAACGGCGTCATGTCTTCTGCAAGTTCTTCAGGTGCAGGACCTGCAACACCACGTAAACCTGATGCATAAACGATTGGGAAATCCAATTGTTCATCAGTTGCACCAAGGTTATCAAATAAATCAAATACTTGATCGATAACCCAGTCTGGACGTGCACTTGGCTTGTCAACTTTGTTAATAATAACAATTGGTTTTAAACCACGAGCAAACGCTTTTTGAGTTACAAAGCGAGTTTGTGGCATTGGACCTTCTTGAGCATCAACGAGCAGTAATACGCAGTCAACCATCGACAATACACGTTCTACTTCACCACCGAAGTCGGCGTGTCCCGGGGTGTCAACGATGTTGATACGGTAAGTTGTATCAGTACGCTTATCTAACCAAGTAATAGAAGTGTTCTTTGCAAGAATGGTAATACCACGTTCACTTTCAAGCGCGTTCGAGTCCATGACACGCTCAATCTCGCCTGCTCGGTCACCGAGAGCACCTGATTGCTGAAGAAGTTTATCGACAAGTGTGGTTTTCCCGTGGTCGACGTGCGCAATAATTGCGATATTACGGAGATTTTTGATATCTGACATGAAAATTCGAAACGCCTGAAATTTGAGGGCAAATTATACAGAAAAACACTACTCTTGAGTAGTGACAGTTTATTGACATTGACAAAAAAAATTTCTAATAGCCTGTATTTCGTTTTGTAAAGATAGTTATCTCGATTAGAATAGCGCCAATTTGCGAAATTGCGGCGTACCTACACCCATGTCCAGTCAACATTCCCAAGACCATTTAGACCTTGTTTATGGCTTAAATGATCGGCCAAAACCGTTGATAGCTTTTTTAGCAGCTTTTCAACATTTGCTTGCGATTATTGTACCAATTGTTACGCCTGGCCTTTTAATTTGTTTAGCTTTAGGTGTTTCACGCACTGAAACTAACATGATTTTATCGATGTCTTTGGTGATTTCGGGCATTGCTACATTTTTACAATGTAAAAAAGTTGGTCCATTTGGTGCCGGTCTTCTTATTGTTCAAGGCACAAGCTTTAACTTTATTGGTCCTATTATTGGGATTGGTAGTGCAATGGTTGCCGCAGGAACACCTGTAAACCAAGTCATGGCTGCAATATTTGGTGTGGTCATTGCAGGTTCCTTCATTGAAATGGGTGTTTCGCAAATTCTTCCATGGGTAAAAAGACTAATTACTCCTTTGGTGACTGGTATTGTTGTTCTATTAATTGGCTTAACACTTATTAAAGAAGGCTTGATTAGTATGGGTGGTGGCTACCAAGCCATGCAAGATCATACTTTTGCAAGTGCAGACAACCTTATTATGTCATGTACCGTACTTGCCATTATTGTTGTTCTAAATCGTATTCGAGTGGTTTGGATTAAAAGTTCAGCTATTTTAATCGCTTTAGTGAGTGGTTACATTCTTGCTGGATTTATGGGACATCTAGATTTCTCTGGTATTAAAGATGCGCCACTCGTACAAATTCCAACACCAATGCACTTTGGTTTGAGCTTTTCTTGGGGATTGTTCATTCCAATGGCATTCATTTACTTGGTGACCTCTTTAGAAGCAATTGGTGATGTGACAG
This sequence comes from Acinetobacter sp. V102_4, assembly GCF_031799005.1. NCBI lineage: Bacteria > Pseudomonadati > Pseudomonadota > Gammaproteobacteria > Moraxellales > Moraxellaceae > Acinetobacter > Acinetobacter sp. V102_4. The sequence continues at coordinate 143,095 of NZ_JAVQNR010000033.1, forward strand.
CAACTAGTAAACTTTCCAACCAACCTGTTAATGGCCCAGTATGGATGCAACGTATTAAAGGTGGCGTGTTAGTTAATGGTGCAAACTCTTTATTGGCAGGATTATTTAACACTTTCCCTAGTTCTGTTTTCGCTCAAAATAATGGTGTAATTCAACTCACTGGGGTTGCTAGCCGCTATGTAGGTATCTGGATTGCCATTTTACTGATTTTATTAGGTCTATTTCCTGCGGTAGCTGGTGTGATACAAGCAGTTCCTCAAGCAGTATTAGGTGGCGCTGTTATGGTAATGTTCGGTGCAGTGGCTGCATCTGGTATTAATATTCTTTCTTCAGTTCACCTTGATCGCCGAGCTTTATTAATTATTGCCATCTCACTTGCATTAGGTTTAGGTGTTGCTCAAGTTCCTCAAATTTTAGAACACCTTCCAGAATTATTTAAAAATATTTTTAGCTCTGGCGTGGCGACAGGTGGTATAGCAGCATTGATTTTAAATGTTGTACTTCCTGAAACGCATAAATAACTAACTTTTAATCTTGATTACTGCCCAGCTCCCACTGGGCATTCTTCTTCATGAGAGATGTACATGGATCCTAGAAGTGAAGTGGTATTAAGACAGCAAGACTATTTAAAAGGTAGAATCTTGTTAATTAATGCACCGAATGATGCCTTAGTCAGTCAATTACCCGCTGGGACTGATGCGTCAGTCTGGACATGGAACCATGCCGACTATCAGGGATTTATAAATAATGGAACAGAAGCGCACTTCTCAGTTGAGTTTCCATCACAAGAATTCGACCAAGCAATCATTTTTGTTCCAAAATCTAAAGAGCTCTTGAATTACATATTGCATGTAGTGATGAGTCATCTTAAAACCGATCAAGCTGTTTTTTTAGTCGGTGAAAAAAAGGGTGGCGTAGAAAGAGCGGCCAAACAATTACAAAATTTCGGCAAAGTACTAAAACTTGATAGTGCCCGCCACTGTCAATTGTGGCACTTAAAGATTGAGAAAACAGAACAGATTAAACCTCTGGAAAAATGGCTTAAAACTTATACTGTTCATGTGAATGAACAAGAGCTTACGATTTGCGCCCTACCCGGTGTCTTTAGCCAAAATCATCTAGATGTCGGAACTGCTGTTTTACTCCCTTATCTTAATCAGGTGAAATCAGGTAGAATTGCCGACTTCGGGTGTGGTGCTGGAATTATCAGTTGCTATTTGGCAAAAATAAATTCAAGTAATATTATTCATGCCCTAGATATTGATGCTTTCGCTTTACGGTCAACGGAAATGACTTTTAGTCGAAATGGAATAGGTTCAGACCAGTTGAGATTGCAGCCTGTTATAGGTATTGCAGACGCTCCAACAGAACTCGATGCCATTGTCAGTAATCCCCCTTTCCATCAAGGTATTCATACCAACTATGATGCAAGTGAAGGACTCTGCCAAAACGCTAAAAAACATTTAAAGGCATCAGGTGAGCTATGGATTGTAGCAAACCGTTTTTTAAACTATCCGATCTTAATTGAGAAGCACTTTGGTCAGTGCCAGATTAAAACTGATCTTCAAGGCTTTAAGGTGTTATATGCCTGTGCATAACAAACTATGTAAGGAATCTCCATGAGCGAAACACATGCTCCTGAAAAACTCCAGCGTAAGCTTGGGGCTCGTCATCTGAATATGATCGCCATTGGTGGTTCCATTGGTACAGGCCTCTTCCTTGCTTCTGGATCAACCATTGCAAATGCTGGTCCGGGTGGAGCGCTACTCGCCTACTCTCTCATTGGTATTATGATTTACTTCTTAATGACCAGCTTAGGTGAGCTTGCAACCCACACCCCAACTTCTGGTGCTTTTTTTACATACGGCAGTCGCTATGTCGAAGAGGGCTTTGGTTTCGCTCTAGGCTGGAACTACTGGTACAACTGGGCAATTACGGTTGCATTCGAACTTGTTGCAGTTCAGTTTATTATGAAATTCTGGTTCCCTGATATACCAGGATTCTATTGGAGTGCCCTGTTCCTTGTCGTTATCTTTATGATTAATGCAATGACTGTAAAGGGATTCGGCGAAAGCGAATTCTGGTTCTCAATGGTAAAAGTGATCGCCATCGTTGCCTTTATTATCATTGGTTTAGCCATGATCATTAAGATTATGCTAACTCCAGGTGTCGCAGCTTTTGGAAACTGGACCTATAAAGAAGCACCTTTTGTAGGTGGTTTACAGGCCATGATTGGTGTTGCAATGATTGCCGGATTCTCTTTCCAAGGAACTGAGATGGTTGGCGTTGCTGCTGGTGAATCAAAAGATCCAAAGAAGACGATTCCACTTGCAATCAAACAGATTTTCTGGCGAATCTTACTGTTTTATATCTTATGTATTTTCATTATCGGCACTCTCATTGCCTATGATGACCCAAATTTGTTGCAAGCTGCTACCACTGAAAATATTGCGCTTTCTCCATTTACCTTACTCTATGAAAGAGTTGGCTTTGCGTTTGCTGCTGGTTTAATGAATGCTGTCATTCTTACCGCTATTTTATCTGCAGGTAATTCGGGCATGTATTCTTCAACCCGTATGTTGTTTAAAATGGCTCAAGAAGGCCGTGCTCCAAGGTGGTTTGCAAAACTTGATGGTCGTGGCGTTCCAATGAATGCACTATATGCCACAACATTTATCGCTGCATTTTGTTTCTTGACGACTTTTATTGGTGAAAAACAAGTATTTAACTGGCTACTCAATATGTCAGGTATGTGCGGTTTTATTGTTTGGTTAGGAATTGCTATTTCGCACTACCGTTTCCGCAAAGGTTATATTGCTCAAGGATATAAATTAGAAGATTTAGCATACCGTGCCAAATTTTTCCCATTTGCACCTTGGTTTGCATTTATCCTATGTTCAATCATTATTTTGGGACAAAACTATCAAGCCATTTTAGGTGGAAAAATTGACTGGTTAGGCTTACTTTCAACCTATATTAGCTTGCCATTGTTTTTAATTATCTGGTTAGGCTATAAGTGGAAAAATAAAACTAAACTGATCCCTTATGATCAGATGAACGTCAAACCTGAACAAGATTAAAAGTCGGTTCTAATAGGTAATTTAAAGTTAATCAAAGATCAAAAACTTGATCTTTGATTTAAAAAGCGTACAATTCCGTTCAGATTTTCAACGGCACTTTTAAATAAGGAGGACATCATGCCAACAGTACAAGGTAAAACAGACTAAATGATTTGGCACGATGTCAGCTCACGGACAAGTGTACAAATTCACTTCACTTGTCCGAATGCTCAAATTTAAGACCTAGCATTCGCTAGGTTTTTTTTATGCCTGCTCGGACAAAAATAAGAGAAAAATTATGGGCATACAAAAAATATTAAACGAGGAGGCACTGTATGGTGTTCCCGTTAAAATTTTCACTCAAGATATAGATAGTGAAAGTATTGAACAACTTAAGAAAATGGCTCAACTGCAATTTATCTATTCTCATATTGCAGTCATGCCAGATGTTCACGTCGGAAAAGGTGCGACTGTAGGAAGTGTTATTCCGACTAAACATGCCATTATTCCTGCTGCTGTAGGCGTAGATATTGGCTGTGGAATGAATGCAATTCGTTTAAGTCTAAAGGCTTCTCAATTGCCAGATAGTTTAAGTCGTTTACGAGATGCTATTGAGCGTAAAGTCCCCGTTGGATTTGCCTTACATAAACAAATCAAGGCAAAAGCTTCAAGCATTATTCCACTTGAAAAAAGCTTAGAGCCGATTATCAAAAAGCATCCTGGTCTTGTCCGGATGCTTCGACAATTTGATGCGACATGGCAAAAACAATTGGGCACTTTAGGTGGCGGCAACCACTTTATCGAGCTCTGTATTGATGAAAATCAAGACGTATGGATCATGCTGCATTCGGGTAGTAGAGGGCTTGGTAACGTTATTGGCACTTATTTTATTGAGTTAGCCAAGAAAGAGGCTCAGCATCGTTTTGGTCATGTACCTGATAAAGATTTGAGTTATTTTGCCGAAGGCTCAAAAAGTTTCGATGATTATGTGGAAGCGGTAGAATGGGCTCAAGAATATGCTTTTGAAAATCGCAAAGAAATGATGCGATTAATATTAGAAGCAATTCGCCCTCTTCTACCCTCTTTTCAAATGACAAAAGAAGCAATTAATTGTCACCATAACTATGTAAGCCGTGAAACACATTTTGGTGAAAATTTATTGATTACCCGAAAAGGCGCAATTCGTGCTGGTTTAGATGAGTTAGGCATTATCCCAGGTTCAATGGGAGCAAGATCTTATATCGTTAGAGGTAAAGCAAACGCTGAGTCATTTTGTTCTTGTTCTCATGGAGCAGGTCGTAAGATGAGTCGAAGCAAGGCGAAAAACCTTTTTAACCAGCAAGACCTTATTGAACAAACCCAAGGTATTGAATGCCGTAAAGACAGTGGTGTGATCGATGAAATCCCAAGTGCTTATAAGGATATTGATGAAGTCATGGCAAATCAGGCTGACCTCATTGAAGTTGTCCACACACTTAAACAAGTTTTATGTATTAAAGGTTAAAATATGAAAATTAAAGAAATGTCAAAAATCAAAGTCCGTAATCAGGTGGCTCTTTCCCCTTTACTTCACAAAGGTGGGATGCATGAAACGGAAAAACCTCGTGCCCAACATCGTAGAGATAGACAAGATACTAAACAGCAATTGAGAAAGGGTGATTGGTAAATATTTTAGACAGTAAACAAAAGAAATTATTATGAAGGAGACATAGAAATGATTAAATATTTTAAAAATCGCAATAAAAAAAGCGACTCTAACGAGTCGCTTTTTTACTGTTCAAGAACTCAAATTATTGAGCTGCTGCAGGAGCTGCCGCTTCTTGACCAGGTTGAACAACTACAGTACGGCTACCAGTGATTGTCGCGAATACACGACGGTTCATAGCACGGCCTTCTTTAGTTTTGTTGTCAGCAATCGGTTGATCCCAAGCGAAACCTTGAGTAGACAAACGAGATGCATCAACGTTGTATTCGTTTACAAGAGCTGATTTAACAGAGTTAGCACGAGCTAAAGATAAACGTTCGTTTAACTTACGTGGACCAGTGTTATCTGTGTGACCTTCGATACGTGCAGTAGCGTTAGGGTATTCAGTTAACTTCTCAGCAACTTTAGCGATTTCTGGCTTGTATTGGTCTTTGATATTTGATTTGTTAGTATCAAAGAACACACGAAGTTCCATGTTAAGGTCTTCAGTTAACTCTTGTGGTTGTGGAGCAACTGGAGTTGGTTCAACTGGAGCAACTTCTACTACAGGAGCAGCAGGCTTCAAGTGACCACCAAGAACTACGTTTAAACCAGCAAGAGCTGTATAACGCCAGTATTTCTCATCAAAATCATAAGTACCACGAGCTTCAGTACGAAGTGATAATGCATCATTCAAACGATAGAAAGCACCTACACCAGCGTTACCAATAGTGTCTTTTTTATCAACACCACCATCAAATTCAGTTTTAGTTTGACCAGCACCTAACAATACGTACGGCTTAAATTTGCTGTCGTAGTTCTTAGTAATCAAATCTGAAGTTGCGTAGAAGTTACCCGCAATAGTTTTTTGTTTATATTCAGAACCAGCTACGCCAGTACCTTCAAGATCACCTTTAACTTGGTTATATTCAGCTTCGAACCCCAACCAAGGAGTTAATTCAACACCTAGTGCAGCGCCAACGAACAAATCATCTTGTAATTCCTCATGACTTGTTAATTTATCGTTGTTATGGTCAGTATCCTGCCAAGTATAACCAACTAACAAAGGGGTAACAGTTACGCCCGCATTAGCAGCAGCTAATGGAGCAGCGACAAGCATAGCAAGTGCAATACGACTCAATTTCATGGATATCCTCCAGAGATAACAATTGTTGTTCAAGCTCAGCCTAAATTTATTGGCCCCTGAGATATTTTTACCCCAGTATTATTTTTAAGCTATTCACATTTGAATCATACAAACACTTGATAGACTTTCCAAGTGCTTGATAATTTTAATCAAGTAAATTATTGACAAAATTACTTACAATTTCCGTTGTAATTCGGTAATTTTTTACTCAACTAGCAAATATGAACAACTTCTTTCTTTCGCTTATGGTGATTTTACCAGTATTCTAGCGTCCTGATAACCTTTATTTAATTTTGTGTTTCCTCATTATAAAAAGCCATATAAATCATTGATAGAACGCATAAAATCAAAATATTTCTTTATATATTAAGGAATTTTAATGTTTAAATCTCCTGGTTTCACACTAATGGAACTCATTATAACGCTCACAATTCTTATGATTATGTTCACTATAGCTCTTCCGTTATACCATCAATTTATGGCTTCGGTAGAATTAAAAAACACTCCTCGACTACTCACAATTCATATACAAAAAGCCAAATACGACGCAATTCTACGACATAAGAGTGTCGTACTTTGCCCAAGTGTTGATTTAACGCTGTGTAATAGTAATTGGGATACAAGCCTTATAAGCTTTGTAGACATAAATCATAATCTACAGAGAGAAAGCGACGAAGAGATATTGACCAATGTTGAACTTAATCATCGTTATGGTTCTTTAAAATTTCAAAAATTTGGAAAAAAATTAAATAGTATTGTATTTCAGGGAGACACTGGACTGCCACGTGAGTCTAACGGCAGTTTTACATATTGTTCTTATGATCAGCTTAAAAACTTTAAATTGGTTCTCAGCAAAATGGGACATATTCGTTTAGAAGATATTAAAAATTGTTAGAACTCTACAGTCTAATGCAGAAGATAGCTCCCAATGATTTTTGCAATATACTGCCTAGGTTTTAAACATTTCTTATTTTGAGATTAAGAACAACTGGAGATTAGAACAATGACTGACATCGTAATTGTTAATGGTGCTCGTACTGCCATGGGTGGTTTTCAAGGATCGTTATCGGGACTTACTGCGCCTGAACTAGGTGCTGTAACCATTAAAGAAGCAATCGCAAGAGCAGGTTTACAACCTACTGATGTCGAAGAAGTCATTATGGGTTGTGTTCTTCCTGCGGGTTTAAAACAAGGCCCTGCTCGTCAAGCAATGCGTAAAGCAGGCTTACCAGATTCCACAGGTGCTGTGACTATTAATAAGCTTTGTGGCTCTGGTATGAAAGCAGTAATGCAAGCAACCGATATGATTAAAGCAGGTAGTGCTGAAATTGTTGTTGCTGGCGGTATGGAGTCCATGACAAATGCGCCTTATGTTTTACCAAAAGCACGCGCTGGCTATCGTATGGGTCATGGCGAAATTAAGGATCATATGTTTCTTGATGGACTTGAGGATGCTGAAACTGGTCGTTTAATGGGTTCTTTTGCTCAAGATATGGCAAACACACGTGGCTATACACGTGAGCAAATGGATGACTTTGCAATTCGTTCTTTGAAACGTGCTCAAACAGCGATTACTGAAGGCTATTTCAAAGATGAAATTGTTTCGGTTACCGTGCCTAATCGCAAAGGCGATGTTGTTGTTGATCAAGATGAACAACCTCTAAATGCAAAGATCGACAAAATTCCTTCGCTTAAACCAGCTTTTGCAAAAGACGGTACAATTACTGCTGCAAATGCGAGTTCTATTTCGGATGGTGCATCTGCATTAGTACTAACATCAAGTGAAGTTGCTGCTCAACGTGGTTTACAGCCGCTTGCGAAAATTATCGCAACAGCATCAAACTCTCAGCATCCTTCAGAATTTACAATCGCTCCTGTTGGGGCTATCGAGAAAGTTCTGAAAAAAGCTGGCTGGAATGCTCAAGATGTCGACCTATGGGAAATTAACGAAGCTTTTGCCATGGTCACCATGTGCCCAATTGATGATTTCAAACTTGATGCTGAAAAAGTAAATATCAATGGCGGTGCTTGCGCATTAGGTCACCCTGTTGGTTCTACAGGTTCTCGTATCATTCTTACGTTGATCCATGCTCTTAAACGCACTGGCGGTAAAAAAGGTATTGCTGCTCTTTGTATTGGTGGTGGTGAGGCTACAGCCGTTGCAATTGAACTCATTTAATTAAAAAACAATATTTCAAAATCCCGCTTCGGCGGGATTTTTTTTATGAAAAAACTACAAAAAATGACCCACAAAATCACTTTTACGTTTTAACTTATTCTTCTAAATGAAAACAACAATGGACTATAACAATGCAACTCAATCACTATCTCAACTTTCAAGGTCAGGCAGAGCAAGCGTTTAATTTCTATAAATCAGTTTTTGGCGGTGAGTTTGGCATGTTGAGCCGCTATGGCGATATGCCACCTACTGAAGGCGTGACTTTATCTGAAGCTGATAAGAATCTGGTTCTTCATGTTTCACTGCCAATTAATGAGTATACGGTACTTATGGCATCAGATACCAATGATCAGTTCTGTACCCCTAACAGCGTTTTTACCCAAGGTAATAATCACTACATTTCGATTAATCTTGAAAAAGATGAGCAAGAAAAAGCAAAACAACTTTTTGATGCTTTATCTGCAAATGGTCAAATCGAAATGCCTCTAGAAAAAACGTTCTGGGGTGCATTATACGGAGCGTTTACCGATCAATTTGGCATAAAATGGATGGTCAACTGCCAGCTTGATACTTAATATTTTCAACAATTAAGCCTCATAGAAACACTCTGATATTTCTATGAGGTTCTAAATATCAATATTGGAAAATTGAGCAATAATCATCAGCCCCACCGTAATGAATCCAATTCCAACCCACCCCGCCACATCAATATTTTGCCCAAGAAAAATCTTTGCCAGAAAAGCTGTCGCTAATACGCCAATTCCAGACCAAAGTACATACAAAATTCCAGCCTGCATATATTTCAAAGCAATCGCAGCACAAGCGAAAGAGATCATATATAGAATCAGAGCAATACCTTGAGCTGTCTTATTAACTAAGCCATTACCTCTAGCAGAATAGAATGTTGAGAGTACATCCGTCGCGATGGCAAATAATAACCACCAAGCACCGGGATTTATTTTTGAAATTAAGCCTAGCATTCTTGTTCTTCAGTTAAGTCATTTAAAAATTATTTATAAAAAAAGCTGAACCTAAGTTCAGCTTTCGTATTTGAAATCTATTTAAGCACCAGTTTGATAACTTGCCTGCGGTACAGCGGTTGAAGCTTGATATGGATTGGTAAAGTCTTGTAAACCTGCCGCCGCTTCTTGTACGTCTTTGCCTTCTTTTACGACAAAACTATCAAAGCCAGAACGTTTTAAGTAGTTTAAGACATCCTTAAATACATCACCCGTTGCCCGCAACTCACCTTGGAAACCTTGGCGGCGTAATAGTGCAGCAAATGAGTAACCACGACCATCACCAAAACCTGCAAACTCAATGAAAATTGCATTAAGCTCGTTTAATGGGAATGTATGATCTTCAGGTGAATCATTCACAGTCACATACAAAGCTTTTTTACCTTGAATGTTTGCTAATTGGTCTAGTTGAGCTGTTGTTACAACAACGTCACCTTGAGGAATAACACCATCTTCAGCAATGATTTGATAAGTATTGTCAGCGATCGTGCCATCTTTATAAAGCACTGGTAGAGCTGTATTAAGCATATGCACGCTCCTTAAATGGTTGAATTCCTACACGGCGATATGTATCAACAAAACGCTCACCTTCAGTACGTAAATCAAGATAAGTATTTAATATTTCTTCAATTACGTCAGGAACAGCATCTGCTGCAAATGATGGCCCTAAGATATCACCAATTGATGCATCATGGTCAGAATTACCACCTAATGTAATTTGGTAGAATTCAGCACCTTTTTTATCTACACCTAAAATACCGATGTTACCTACGTGGTGGTGACCACAGGCATTCATACAACCAGAAATATTTAAGTCTAAATGACCAAGGTCATACACCTTATCTAAGTCATCGAAACGACGTGTAATTGCTTCAGCAATTGGAATTGATTTCGCATTTGCAAGTGAACAGAAATCACCGCCCGGGCAACTAATAATATCGGTAATAAAACCAATATGTGCACGTGCCATATTTTGTTGTTCAAGCGCTTGCCATACATCGAACAAATCTTTTTGTGGCACATCTGCCAAAGCAATGTTTTGTTCATGAGTCGTGCGAAGTTCACCGAAAGTATATTTATCAGCAAGATCTGCAATAAAGTTCATTTCTTCGGTGGTCATATCACCTGGTGCGATACCTGCACGTTTTAGAGAAATCGTAACAATACGATAGCCCTTCACTTTATGTGCATGTGTGTTGATATTGAACCATTGCTTGAATTTTGGATGCTCAGCAAATAAAGCAGTGAAGTCTTCATCTGCCAGATCTTGATAGTCAAATGGGATGAACTCTTCATCCAGTTTTTTCAAGATTTCTGGCTGAATTTTTAATGCTTCACGTGTGTGTTCAAATTCAGCTTCAACTTTCTGAGCAAAAACTTCAGGAGTTAAAGCTTTCACTAGAATTTTGATACGTGCTTTATATTTGTTATCACGACGGCCATGCAAGTTATAAACACGCAGAACAGCTTCTAAGTAAGAAATTAAATCTTCACGTGGTAAAAACTCACGAATGACGCTACCAATGATTGGGGTACGGCCTAAACCACCACCAGCCATAATTTTGTAGCCGATTTCACCCGCTTCATTACGCACGATATATACACCAATATCGTGGAATGCTGTTGCAGCACGGTCTTTTTCTTCAAGTGCAGAAACGGCAATTTTGAACTTACGTGGCAAGAATGCAAATTCAGGGTGGAACGTACTCCACTGACGGATCAATTCACATGTTGGACGTGGGTCTGCAATTTCACCAGCAACTACACCTGCATATTGGTCAGTCGTTGTGTTACGAATACAGTTACCACTAGTTTGAATGGCATGCATTTGTACGGTTGCAAGTTCAGCTAAAATTTCTGGTACATCTTCAAGAGCTGGCCAGTTTAACTGAATGTTCTGACGTGTAGATACGTGTGCATAACCACGATCATATTCAGTTGAAACTTCAGCAATTTTACGTAATTGTTTTGAACTCATTAAGCCATACGGCACAGCAATACGCAGCATAGGCGCATAGCGTTGCACATATAAACCATTTTGCAAACGTAATGGACGGTATTCATCTTCAGAAAGTTTGCCCGCTAAATAGCGCTCTGTCTGATCGCGGAACTGAGCAACTCGTTGATTAATCAGCTGCTGATCGAAATCGGTATATAAATACATGGCGTATGGCTAGTAGATTCATTATTAAGGCAGATAGCATAGCGAGCTTTTATTCATCAATAAAATGCTTTTTTTGCATATTTAATAACGGTTTTATTGATAAGCTTTAATATAAATCGATATAAAAAAAGCCTGGATAAATCCAGGCCCTTTTTATAGAAGCATTTTATTTGTTATCTGGTAAGGCATAAGCCACTAAATAGTCGCCCATTTTCGTACCAAATGAACCATGACCACCGGCCATAATCACAACATATTGCTTACCATTGATTTCATAAGTCATTGGTGTTGCTTGTCCACCCGCTGGTAAACGCGCTTCCCAAAGTTTCTTACCATTAGTAACGTTAAACGCACGTAAGTAGTTATCTTGAGTTGCACCAACAAACATGACATTACCGGCAGTAGAAATTGAACCACCTAAACCAGGAACACCAATTTTTACAGCTGGTAATTGGAACAAGTTCGGTAAGCTGTCACGAATTGTACCAATACGTTTTTTCCATACCACTTCATGGGTTTTCAAATCTACGCCTGCAACATATCCCCAAGCTGGTTGTTTACAAGGTAAACCAAGTGGAGATAAGAATGCGCTGATTTCTACGCCATAAGGTACGCCGTACATTGGTTGTACGCCCTGCTCAGTTCCCGCACCTTTTGCAGTTTGCGCACGGTTTGGATCAGCAGGAATCAAACGGCTCACAAATGGCAATCCAATCGGGTTCATTACAGCAACCTGACGGTCAGGGTTAACTGACATACCACCCCATTCAAATACACCTAAGTTACCAGGGAAAACTAAAGTACCGTTTTCAGATGGTGGAGTGTAAATACCATCGTAATTTAGACGTTTGAAAGATACACGACACATGAGCTGATCAAGCATAGTGGCACCCCACATATCTTTATCTGTCAATTTGTCTTGTGGTGCCAAGTTCAAGTCAGAGAATGGCTGAGTTTTTGAGTAGAACTCACCTTTAGTTTGTGGTCCACGTTTAACTGTTTGTGGTACTGGTTTTTCAGTCACAGGAACAATTGGTTGACCATTACGGCGATCAAGAACAAAGGCATTACCTGTTTTTGTCAATACATAGATTGCAGGAACAGTTTGGCCAGCTTTGTTTTTAATATCAGCTAAAGATGGTTGTGATGGTACGTCCATATCCCATAAATCATGATGGGTTGTCTGGAAGTTCCACACTAATTTACCAGTAGAAGCATTAATCGCTAACATTGAGTTCGCATAACGCTCTTTCAGCTCAGTACGGTCACCGCCCCAGATGTCTGGTGTACCTACACCTGTTGGCACATAAACGATATCAAGTTTGGCATCGTATGCTAAAGGAGCCCACGCATTTGGTGAGTTATGAACGAAATTCGTACCTTCGCCCGGCATTGCATTTGGATCTGCTGCGCCAGTATCAAATACCCAAAGAAGTTTACCAGTGTTAACGTCGTAACCACGAATTACACCTGATGGCTCTTTGTTTGAGTAGTTATCTGTTACCGAACCAGCAATAACGACAGTTGAACCAGTCACGACACCAGGAGAGGTTGGGTTATAACCACCTGGGTAAGCGTATGGCATAAACTCTTGCAAGTTCACTTCACCATTTTGACCAAAGTCAGTACATGCTTTACCTGTATCAGCATTCACCGCAACTAAACGGCCATCATTCACTGGAACAAAGACTTTACGCGGACATTGTGTAGAGTTAGATTTCTTGCCTTGAAGACTCGTTGCAAACTCAGTTGTGTTGTTTGCATCGTAATACATCACACCACGACAAGTTAAATGCTGGAACGATTTATCCGTTTTAAGCTTCGGATCAAAACGCCATTTTTCTTTACCTGTAGCAGGATCAATCGAGATTAACTGCTGATGAGCTGTACAGATAAACATGTTATTACCGATTTTAATCGGAGTAACCTGATTGGTTGTTTCGCCAGAGTCATTACCCGTTTTAAGATCGCCAGTACGTAAAGTCCAAGCAACTTTCAAATCTTTTACGTTTTGGTCATTAATCTGTTTTAACGGCGAGTAACGCACACCTGCCTGAGTACGACCATAAGCAGGCCAATCACTCTCAGCAACACCAGGTACTGCTTGAGCAGTTTCTGGTTGAGGTGTTTTGATTTCACCATTAATTTCTTGCGGATCATTGAAAACAGAGTAAACCATCAACAAGATAGCGATTGCTAACGTTGAAGATAAGGCAACTTTACTTGATCCAAGGTTGTTGATTCCACGAGTCACGGCTGGAACCAATAACCATAAACCAAGAATGCCTAAAATATCTAAACGCGGTGCAAGCGCCCAAAAGTCGGTTCCAACTTCCCAGACACCCCAAATAATGGTACCTAGCATTAAAGCGGCATACACCCACAATGCTGTGGAAGCGCGCTTATAAAGTTGCCATGCAACAATCAGGAGTAATACACCAGCAATAATATAGTAAATTGAACCGCCTAATGTAGCGAGCCAAATACCTCCAATTAACAGGAATAACGCTAATAACCCAATAATAATTACGGTAAAAGTCGTTAATCCTGATCTTGAAGTAGGTTGATTCATAAATCACCTCTTATCAATCATCATTTTTATCGGAAAGATACGCCGAGCTTTTGTTCAAAAACTGGCCTATCAATACATCTAAAATAAAACTCAGGCACAAAGAAAAAAACGGAAGGTCAAGTTATGTCAATCAATGATTTAACCCTCGACAATCCGTTTTCGGAATAATTACGCTTAGAATGCAGTTGAGAATTTAATACCGCCTACCCAAGTATTATCACCATTTTTTAATGCCCCAACATGACGAACATATTGCACATTTGGACGGATAGTCAGCCAATTCGTCGCATGAATACCGTAGTAAAGCTCGGTATTGTATTCAGTGTCGTATTCTTTATTTTGGACATCGTTCCAATCATCGTTGATATGGATACGCGCAACACCTAATGCCAACTCATCTTGAGGACGTTGATTCAGCAAACCTTTATAGACTAAGCCTACATTTTGCATGTTATCAATTTTGTTGGTGTCGGAATCGTGGAAAGTCAGGTTTACAAAACCAGTCAAACCGCGGTCTGTTTGATCAGCAGGCTGAAATATTTTTTGTTTTGCAGTTACCCAAACACCTTGCTTATGAGAATTTTTTGTTTCATCTGCAATTTCTTTGGCATCAGCAGTACTGTAGTAATAACCTAAACGGTATTCACCAGCCATGCTTTGAGCACCTAATTTAGGTGACCAAACCACTTCGGCAGGAATAATTGCACCGTGAGAACCATCCGTACTCAGGTTAAAACCTTTGCCTCGGTCCAGATTTTCTGGGTTATATTCATATACACCAACTTGCGTATATAAGTCAGGTTGCAAGTTATATTTAACACGCATTGCCCATTGGCTAACTGGCCAGTTATACCACTGATCGCCGACCCAGTTCCCTACTTGAGAACCGCAAAGCGCCAAGTTCTGGAAATCACAGTCAAAACTATTAAAGTCTTCACCTTCACCAAAACGGCCTACTTTAACGTCTAACTTTTGATCCATGAATTTTTTCTTAATCCACAAATCTGTTAAACGCCAAGTTTGCTCACGCCCCCACACTTCCTGTACAGAACTCAAATGCCCAGCTAAAGCTGGTGAATGTTCAGAAAGTGATTGACCATCACGATAAGTTAACGTGATTTGAGCTTCTGTATCTTGCCAACCTAAAATTTTATTTAGGTCAAAATGAGTTCCTAAAGCAAGTTGCCCTGTATAAGCACTACCATGGGTAGATGTCTGCTTTGAGTCTAAAATACCAGCATATTCACCGGTATATCCAAACGAAAAATCATAACCTTGTGCTTGTAACGCTGTGCGTTGACCGTTCCAATCACCCAACATCCACGGACTATTTGGGTCAAATGCAGCCGCAGCTTGTGCATGCTGAATAAAAAGGGTAATTGATAAAACGGATAAACAAGAAGCCATCAAGGATTTATGTGCTTTCATGTTTACATACCTTTTATGTCTTTGTTTATTAAGGGTACGCTAATTTTATGTAAAGAAATTATTCAAAATGTTAATTAATTGATTAATCAGATAATAATTTTCACCCACCCTGACTAAAAAATAACATCAAGCTCTTACCATCGCCCTTCGCCAAGCTTTTGACCTATAAAGGAATATCTCATTTTAGATCGTGAAAACTTAATTGGACAAGCCAATTGTGGTTCTGTATCTGCTGTATTATTTTGCAAAGGTACATCCACAATCCATCCACGTTCTTGTGCTAAGGGAGAATTTAAAGCCTCAGTTAGGTTTAAAACAGGTTCTACACATACATCAAGATTTGCGAATATTTCATGCCATTCTTTAAAGGTTTTAGTTTTAATTTTTTCTTGAATAGCTTGTTTAACTTCCTGTCGGTCTTCTACATCTAAGGAAGCGCCTTTTTGTAATAATAAAGGTAAATCAAGTGCGATTGATAAACCTGACATAAATTGTGGTTCAAGACTACCAATTGATAGATAGCGCCCATCTTGCGTTATATAATAATCATAGAAAATGCCACCATTGAGCATGCCATGTTCTGGAGCCTGCTCAACTTGTGCAGCAAGTGTGGCTGATGCAGCCATACTATTTAAGCTTGCCACACAATCGGTCATGGAAATATCAATATATTGCCCCATGCCACTACGCGCGCGCTCGACCACTGCAGCTAAAATAGCAATGACTGCATGAAGTGAACCACCTGCAATATCTGCAACTTGAATACCAAGCGGTGGCGGGCCACTGTCTTGTCGGCCGCTATACCCAGCAATACCAGCTAAAGCTAAATAATTAATGTCATGCCCAGCTCTGTCTTTATAGATTCCAGTCTGTCCATATCCGGTAATTGAACAATAAATTAAACGTGGATTAATTTCTGCAAGCGTTGAGTAGTCTAATCCTAGACGGCGCATCACATCAGGTCGAAACTGCTCGATGACAATATCAAATTCAGAAATCTTGGCTTTAATCAGCTCAATACTCGCCGGATCTTTTAAATCAAGAACAATCGACTGTTTATTTCGATTTAAATAACTATGTGCCGTTGCTTGTCCATTTGCATAAGGCGGCATGATGCGAATTAAATCTGGACGTGATGGAGATTCAATATGGATGACTTCTGCGCCCATATCGGCTAAATACATTGTGGCAAAAGGTCCAGGTAAGAGTGTCGAGAAATCGAGAACTTTAAGTCCATTTAATGCTGTCGTCATCGTTTTTAACCACTATTATTCATATTTTCTTTTATATTAGTTAAGCAAATATTCCAAAACAATGTCATGTTCAGCCATTTACCTTGATCATTTCGGCAATTTAACATGTAAAAAGTGCTTTTACTCTGTTGTAAATCGCCAATTTATTTTTTTAGACGGTCATTTAGGTCAATTTAAAGTGAACATCAAAGAGACTGAAGGATTCAATATGAGTCGCGATACGATTAGCATCCACTTCGTGAATGCGGCTTTGACAGGCGTAAAACGCCTTGGCATGGATGTCGAGACGTTACTTTCACATGTGGGTATCGAAGCGGAACTATTACGTCAACCTAAAGCTCGAATCTCGCCAGAACAATACACTCGTTTTATAAAAATGTTGTGGATGGTCACACAAGATGAACACGTTGGTTTTGATGTACAGCCACGTCGTTTGGGCACTTTTGCCATTATGTGTCAGTTGATTATTCATGCAAAAACCTTGGGCCAAGCCCTTGAACTCTCATCTCAATTTTACAAATTATTCGGTGATGAATGGTCTGTAAGCCTAGAGCGTGACAAACATGAAGCACGTTTAGTTCCACTCATTCCAAAAACATTAGATCCGGACCATTTCATTACTGAAAGTATGTTAATGATTTGGCATGGTTTGGCATCTTGGCTGATTGAACGTCGCTTACCTTTAGAACGTGTTCATTTTAGCTATCCACGTCCTGCTCATGCAGATGAATATGATGCATTATTTTTTGCACCAGTCATGCAGTTTGATGCACCTCGTACTGAAATTACCTTTGCAGCCGATTATCTTGATTTGCCAATCCGTCAAGATGAAAAAACGTTAGAAGAGTTCTTAAAAGCAGCTCCTGCTCAGCTTTTAGTAAAATTCAAAAACACCAACTCGCTGACTTCACGTATTCGTGACGTACTCAAAAGCCAGATTGGTGAAGAAATGCCAACGCTTAATGACGTTGCATCAATGTTGTACTTGTCTCCTCAAACCTTACGCCGCCGCTTGGCTGCTGAAGGTAAAAGCTACCAAGGCGTGAAAGATGCTCTACGCCGAGATGCTGCTATTCATTTGTTACTCAATCCTGAATTAACACTTGAAGATGTTGCACAACAAGTTGGCTTTAGTGAAACCAGTACTTTCCATCGCGCATTTAAAAAATGGACAGGTGTGACCCCTGGTTTATACCGTCAGCTACACGGTTACCACTAATTCTTAAATCTCTTTAGTTTCACATTTAGCCCAAGTTCAACTTGGGCTTTTTTGTATCTCTATTGGCAAAAATCATCACCTGACTGGTGCGCTTATCGTCATTGCACTCGCTATCAAAACCAGTACACTCAAAACACAAATAAATTTTAAGCAATAAAAAAGGAACTGTTATGAGCGAGGCTTATATTATTGATGCCATTCGCACACCACGCGGAAAAGGAAAAAAAGACGGCTCTCTTTACGAAGTAAAACCAATTACCTTACTCACCACTTTATTAAATGAATTACAGCAGCGTCATCAGCTTGATACGTCTAAAGTCGACGATATTGTTCTGGGCTGTGTAACTCCTATTGGTGATCAAGGTGGTGATATTGCTAAAACAGCCGCCATTGCAGCGGGTTGGAATGAGGATGTTGCTGGGGTTCAAATCAATCGTTTTTGTGCTTCAGGCTTAGAAGCAGTCAACATGGCAGCCATGAAAGTTCGTTCGGGCTGGGAAGATTTAGTGGTTGCTGGTGGTGTTGAATCAATGTCACGCATTCCAATGGGTTCCGATGGCGGGCCGTGGGCGCTAGACCCAGAAACAAATCTTAAGTCATCATTTGTTCCACAAGGTATTGGGGCTGACCTCATTGCAACCTTAGATGGTTATACTCGCGAAGATGTAGACACATTTGCAGTAAACTCTCAGCAAAAAGCTGCAGCAGCTCAGGCAAATGGCTATTTCGATCAATCAGTGGTTCCTGTAAAAGATCACTCGGGTGTGGTGATTTTAGAAAAAGATGAATTTATTAAAGGAAATACGACAGTTGAAGGACTGACTAAACTCAACCCAAGTTTTGAAATGATGGGACAAATGGGTTTTGATGCCATCGCCTTACAAAAATATCCTGAAGCACAAAAAATCAATCATGTTCATCATGCAGGTAATTCATCAGGCATTGTCGATGGAGCTGCTGTTGTTTTATTGGCCTCAGAAAAAGCAGTGAAAGAACAAAACTTAAAGCCACGCGCTAAAGTTCTGGCGACTGCACTCGTCGGTACTGACCCAACGATCATGCTGACTGGCCCTGCTCCTGCTGCACGTAAAGCCTTAGAAAAAGCTGGCCTCACCATTGATGATATTGACCTGTTTGAAGTCAATGAAGCCTTTGCAGCAGTTGTAATGCGTTTTATCAATGAACTCAATGTTCCACCAGAAAAAGTCAATGTAAATGGCGGTGCGATTGCTTTAGGCCATCCATTGGGTGCAACGGGTGCCATGATTTTAGGCACGCTACTTGATGAGCTTGAACGTCAAAATAAAAAGCGCGGTTTAGCTACGCTCTGTGTTGGTGGTGGTATGGGTATTGCCACCATTATTGAACGCGTATAAAGATTAGGGATATAAAAGATGAGTGCAATCCAATACGAAAAAAATGCCGATAACATTGTCATTTTAACGCTTGATTCAACAGGTCAATCTGCAAACACCATGAATGCCGAGTTTCGAGACTCGCTTGATGAGGCAACCCAAAAACTTAAAGCCGAAACAGAACTTTCAGGCGTTATCTTCCGCTCAGCCAAAAAAACTTTCTTTGCTGGGGGTGATCTAGATGAGCTTATTCAGGTTCAGCCCGAACATGCCACTGATTTTTTCAACATGGTTGAAAAATTAAAAGGCCATTTACGTACCATTGAAACATTAGGTATTCCCGTAGTTGCAGCCTTAAATGGCACAGCGCTTGGTGGCGGTTGGGAAATAGCATTAAGCTGCCATCACCGCATTGCAATCAATGACCCAAAAAGTAAGTTCGGCCTACCTGAAGTCACTTTAGGCCTGTTACCGGGTGGCGGTGGTATTGTTCGCATGGTACGCCTACTTGGCTTACAAAACGCATTCCCATTTTTAATGGAAGGTAAGCAATTTGGTGTCGATAAAGCAAAATCTTTAGGTCTGATACATGACACTGCCGAAAACGAACAAGAGCTTTTAGATAAAGCGATCGCATGGGTAAAAGCCAATCCTAAGTCTCAACAACCTTTTGATGTAAAAGGCTATAAAATTCCGGGCGGCGATCCAAAGACTCCAGCTGTTGCTCAAGTTCTTGCTATTGCCCCAGCCATGTTAAGAGACAAAACCAAAGGTTGTTACCCTGCTCCTGAAGCAATAATGGCGGCAGCAGTTGAAGGCGCTCAGGTCGATGTAGATACCGCTTTACGCATCGAATCTCGTTACTTCACCCAACTCACCACGGGTCATATCTCTAAAAATATGATCGGTACTTTCTGGCACGGTCTAAATGCAATTAAGTCTGGCGCTAGCCGCCCTGCCGATGTTACAAAATGGCAAGCCACTAAAGTTGGTGTGCTAGGCGCGGGCATGATGGGTGCTGGTATTGCATATTCAACCGCAATTAAAGGCATTCCTGTTGTACTAAAAGATGTGTCTGTTGAAAATGCTGAAAAAGGCAAAGCCTATTCGCAGAAACTTCTAGATAAACGCGTTTCTCAAGGCCGTATGACCGCAGAAAAACGTGACCAAGTATTATCCCTCATTACAGCAACTGCCTCAGCACAAGACTTACAAGGCTGTGATCTCATTATTGAAGCTGTATTTGAAAACCAAGAGCTCAAAGCCAAAGTTACTCAAGAAGCTGAACAATATTTAGCTGAAGGTGGAATCTTTGCATCGAATACTTCCACCCTACCAATCACAGGTTTGGCAACGGCTAGTAAAGATGACCAGAAGTTTATTGGACTACATTTCTTTAGCCCAGTCGACAAAATGCAGTTAGTTGAAATTATTAAAGGTAAAAACACCTCAAGCGACACACTTGCTAAAGCCTACGACTTTGTACAACAAATTGGAAAAACGCCAATTGTTGTCAATGATAGCCGCGGCTTCTTTACCAGTCGTGTGTTTGGTACTTTTATTCAAGAAGGTATGCGCTTACTTGCCGAAGGCGTTCATCCAGCCCGCATTGAAATGGCAGCACTTAAAGCAGGCATGCCTGTAGGTCCCCTCGCTATTCAAGATGAAGTATCTTTAACTTTAACCGAACATGTTGCCAGTGAAGCACGTAAAGCTTTGCAAGCTGAAGGGAAAGATTTGCCTAAGACCTCTGTCGATGAGGTCGTTCATACCATGATTCATGAGTTAAACCGTAAAGGTAAGGCGGCTGGAGCAGGTTTCTATGAATATCCAGAAAATGGTAAAAAGCATCTATGGGAAGGTTTAAACCGCTGGCAAAAAGATCATGGTATTTCTGAACAAGATATGATCGATCGCATTCTGTTTGTACAGGCTTTAGATACATTACGCTGCTATGAAGAAAGCGTATTGGAGTCGGTTATTGATGCCAATGTTGGCTCTATCTTTGGTATTGGTTACGCTCCTTGGACGGGAGGTGCGATCCAGTTTCTGAATCAATACGGTACTGATAAAGCACAAAAACGAGCTGAAGAATTAGCTGCCAAATATGGTGAACGTTTTACACCTCCAACTTTGCTAAAAACCAAAGCTGAGCAGAAACAAAATATTCAATAACTTAGACTTATTGGATATTTAAAAACTGCATAAACCTTGCCCATATAAATATATTTTATTTATATGGGTTTTTCTTTATGACCTTTAAGATTTCAGCCTCCTGCCTAAATATGCTATAAATAGACTTCATTTTTGTGCTTCTAAAGCACATTCGAGAAATCCTTATGTCCGATAAAAATTCTTCCGAGTCAGCAATTTTAGGTTGGAAATTTGTTCTGATCGTTGGTGTTTTGAGTGCGATTTTCCTTGGCTTTTTCTATTTAGCGATGAGTAATGAACCTGACTATATGCCAGGAGCTCAGCGCAAAGCACAACAAGAGCAAATGCAGCAAAAAGCTGAAAATTCCACAGAGCAACACGCTCAACATAGTGACAACATGTCTGAAATGGATATGAAAGAACATCAGAACTCAACTCAGTAATTAGATATCAAATGACAGATTTTTCCCGTAATGCACTTGTTGTAGAGGGTGGAGGCATGCGTGGTGCCTTTACCAGTGGCGTACTTGATGCTTTTTTACAGCAGCAGTTCAACCCTTTCGATTTATATGTTGGCGTATCATCTGGTTCAACCAACGTTGCAAACTACTTAGCAGGTCAACAAGGCCGCACTTTAACGTTTTACACTGATCACTCACTCCGTCCTGAATTTATCGATTACAAACGCTTCTTTAAAGGCGGCGATTTACTTGATTTAAAATGGATGTGGGAGATTGGCGAGCAAGAGCATCCGCTTGATCAGCAAAGTCTGTTTGCTAAAAATCCTGATTTTTATATGGTATTGACGCATGCCAAAACAGGACAGGCAGAATATCTTCGTGCGGGTAAAGATAACTTGTTAAATGCGCTTCGTGCTTCTAGCTCAATTCCAGTTTTAACGCGTCATCCCGTCGATATTATGGGTGAACCATACTTTGATGGTGGCGTTGCAGATGCCCTACCTGTTCGCTGGACGGCTCAGCAAAGTGATGTCAAAAAACTGTTAGTTTTGCGTACCCGTCCAAAAAATTACTTTAAAGCCAGTAGTAAAGGCGATCAATTCCTCGCGAAATATGCTTTTAAACATCATTATGGTTTTGCAAATAGCTTACGTAGCCGTTGTGCCAGATATAATGCTTCAGTAGATTTTGTCCGCGGCCCTAACTCAGACCAGCAAATTTTAGAAGTTTGCCCACCACCCCTTAAGAATATGGCAGGTCGTTTAAGTACTAATCCGAAAAAACTTCGCTATAGCTATGAAGTCGGCTTAGAAACAGGTTTACAAGCCATTGAAAGCTGGAATGCAATGAAATAATGCCAAATTGAGATTTCTAAAAAGAAGTCTCAATTTAACTCTAAAGTCATATCAATATGTGGGATACCACAATCTAGATATTCCTCGCCTTGAACCACAAAGCCCAATGCTTCGTAAAAAGCGGTCACATAGGTTTGCGCTGAAAGCTTTAGATAAGGTAAGTTTTGCTGGCGCGCATAATCAATAATATGCTGCATTAAAATTTTACCTATACCCTGTTTTCGATAAGGCATTAAAACAGCTACCCGCCCTACACTATGCTGTGGCAACAATCGCGCTGTAGCAATTGGTTGCTCACGGTCATACACAATAAAGTGTAAAACCATGGCATCCAAATCATCCCATTCATCTTCAGGGGCAATTCCCTGCTCTTGAATAAAAACTTGCTCACGGATGAGCTTGGCATCTTTCTCAAGCTGCTTCCACCCACCCGTTATAATTTTATACATGGGTTAACCTGCTTAACACTTACAACCAATATTCTCGATAGGCAACTGGTCTTGTAATAACAATTCTAGAGTTTGTTTTTTAATACCATACATGTCTTTCAAGGCTTGAATTTGAGCCATGATCTTGGCATCAGGCTGAGTGACATCCTTACGTTTTGTCGCCAAAATCATTTTGTTTTTACTGGTATGTTCAAGCGATACAAACTCAAAGACTTTGGTTTCATAGCCATAAGCTTTTAAAAGTAATGCACGTAATGTATCAGTCAACATTTCAGCTTGCTGGCCAGCATGAATACCAAACTGTAGCATGGGTTGTAACACTTCTGGGCTATGTAATTGTGGGCGCAACTCTTTGTGGCAACATGGGGCACACATAATCATTGATGCATTTAAACGAATGCCGGTATGAATCGCAAAATCGGTAGCAATGTCACAAGCATGCAAGGCAATCATGACGTCCAACTTTTCCGGTTGATAACTACGTACATCACCTTCAAAAAAGTCTAAATGATTGAAATCAACTTTATCTGCAACTTTTTGGCAGAATTCAACCAGATTGGGTCGTAATTCAACGCCGGTAATGAGAGGTGTTTTTTGTTGTTCTTGCAAATAATCATATAAAGCAAAAGTTAAATAGCCTTTACCTGAACCGAAATCGACAATCCGTAACTCTTGCTGAGATGCGTCAATCTGTTCATAGGCACTCGCAAAAATTTCAATAAATTTATTTATCTGTTTCCATTTGCGGGCCATGCTTGGAATGATTTGGCCTTTTTCATCGGTAATACCAAGCTCTTTTAGAAATGCATTGCCCTGCTGCACATAGCGTTGCTTTTCACGATCATGTGTCTGAATTGTCTGTACAGAATTTACGGCCTGCTTTTTACCTATATTTAATAGGGCTTTTTTCTTATTTTTTTTAAGTTGGATTTCTTGAGTAGTTGAAAATAAGTTCGCTTGCTTACACTGCACTAAAAGCGCTGCAATCTGTTCTAAGCCCTCTTCAAATGAATAATTTTTGGTCACATCTTGGGTTGTATAGTGATATAAAGCCGAAAGCTGTTTTTGTCCATGTAACTCTACAACACGGAAAGTGATTTTTTCCAGTTGTTCCAACTCTCCTTTATATTGGCTCAAAATCAAACGCTCAAAAGTCTGCTCATCAAGCATTTGTTTGATTTCATAAAAGAATTGCTGTTCTTGCTCAAAGGAGAAAACCGACACGGATATACCTAAAAAATGAAGACTCATATAAAATAGAAGTTTAAAGGGTCTAGGATTAAAAATAAAATAACTTTACGACTGTTTTGTATTTCTATACATTTGTATTTTTAATCAAAAAAATTAAACTCATGAGTAAATCTGTGCTGGAAACTTACGATCCTAAAGAAGAACTACTTAACGCCTACAGCCATGGAGCTGGTGTCGTTATGGCAGTTATTGCTTCTATCTTTTTAATTATGAAGGGATCTTATCTTCCAACTGCTCAGTGGGTGGGTTTATGGGTATACTCATTTAGTCTGATTCTGGTTTTCACGAGTTCAACACTCTATCACTTTGCCCAAACACAAAATCTACGTTACTGGTATAAGAAACTAGATCACACTGCGATTTATTATTTAATTGCGGGGACATACACTCCTTTCTTAAGCATCGCGATTCCTACACAAAAAGCCCATATTCTGCTTATTGCACTCTGGAGCATTGCTGCAATTGGTACACTTTTCAAGTTAGTTTTTATCCATCGTTTTCAAAAAATTTCTTTGCTGGCCTATATTGTAATGGGATGGCTTGCCGTTTTTGTAATGGATGATATGCGTACTTATTTGAGTAAAGACGCATTGATTTTCTTGATTATTGGCGGTTTAGCTTATACGGTTGGAGCATTGTTTTACGCGTTAAAAAAGGTAAGATATACCCATGCGATCTGGCACATTTTTGTGCTTTTAGGTGCAGGAGCACACTTTCTTGCGATCTATTGGTACATTGTTTAGTTCATTTTTCACTCTTATTCAGTGATCCTGAAAGAGTCATGGATGATGTTCTTTCACGCTATTCTTTGAGAAAAATATGTCTTTAAAAAGAATAGTAAATTAAAAATAAATTTTAACTGATATAAGGTCTTATATGGAGTCAACTTCTGCGACTGCTGCTCCAGCGGTAGCCACTAATTCAAAAGCGCGGGTTTTGTTTGCAAGCTTAGTCGGTACAACCATTGAGTTCTTCGACTTTTATATCTATGCAACAGCTGCCGTTATTATTTTTCCTCACCTGTTTTTCCCTGCTAGTAGTGGCAGTGCCGCAGTCTTACAATCTTTAGCAACCTTCGCCATTGCCTTTATTGCTCGCCCTATCGGTGCAGCGTTATTCGGTCATTTAGGAGACCGTATTGGTCGTAAAGCCACTCTAGTTGCAGCTTTGCTCACCATGGGTATTTCAACAGTCTGTATTGGTTTACTTCCAACCTATGCACAAATTGGTCTTGCCGCGCCTTTACTATTAGCTGTATGCCGTCTAGGGCAAGGCTTAGGTTTAGGTGGTGAATGGAGTGGTGCTGTATTACTTGCGACAGAGAATGCACCTGAGGGTAAACGCGCATGGTATGGCATGTTCCCACAGCTTGGGGCTCCAATTGGCTTTATTTTAGCAACAGGTTCATTTTTATTATTGGGTGCAGCTATTCCTGAGCAGGCATTCATGCAATGGGGCTGGCGTATTCCCTTTATTGCAAGTGCTGTATTAGTGATTGTTGGCCTATATATCCGTTTAAAACTCCATGAGACTCCAGCATTTCAAAAGGTCTTGGATAAGCAAAAAGAAGTAAATATTCCATTTAAAGAAGTCTTAACTAAACATACAGGCAAACTTGTACTTGGTACGATTGCAGCAATCTGTACGTTTGTAGTGTTCTATCTTACGACGGTATTTGCCTTAAACTGGGCAACCACTAAATTAGGCTATGCGCGTGGTGAGTTCTTAGAACTTCAACTCTTTGCTACACTATGCTTTGCTGCATTTATTCCATTATCGGCTATTTTTGCAGAAAAATTTGGACGTAAAGCCACTTCGATTGGTGTTTGTATTGCTGCTGCGATTTTCGGTTTGTTCTTCTCTAGCATGTTAGAGTCTGGAAATACGTTAATTGTTTTTCTCTTCTTATGTACAGGCTTGTCGATTATGGGCTTGACCTATGGTCCGATTGGTACCGTTCTTTCTGAACTTTTCCCAACTTCAGTTCGTTATACGGGTTCAGCGTTAACGTTTAACTTGGCAGGTATTTTTGGTGCATCTTTTGCTCCACTTATTGCCACTAAACTTGCTGAAACCTATGGTTTATATGCAGTTGGTTATTATCTTACTGCGGCATCACTTCTATCACTCATCGCTTTCTTATTCATTCGTGAAACAAAAAATGATGATGTGAATAATCAGATCTAAAAACTAGAAATTCTTATATAAAAAAAGCCGGTTCATCATTGACCGGCTTTTTTTATAGATACAGCTTAATTTATTGTTGTCGGATTTGCAGGAGCACTCATATTACTTGCTGCAACTGCCGCTGGGCCTGCTACCGCCGCCTCTCCAATTAAAGCCACTTTTGCTTTTTCTTGGCTCTTCGTAGATAAAGCCGGGTTAGTCGCCACAATACGATTAATATTTGCTGAGTTTGCCGGAGTAATCGCAGTGGTTTGTAAAATAATTGGGCGATTAGCTGTGTTACCCAACGTATAGCGAATACCTGTGCGAGGGCTAATCACTGTTGTATTTTCTTGCTTCACTACAGCTTGAGCCGAAGTTGGGCCTTTTGCTGCAAGTACTTTGTCAACCGTTGTCGTTTGAGGGGCTGAAGCTGCTTCTGCTGCGAAAACAAAACTAGGCACAGCAAGAACAGTTAAAAATAAAGGTTGTAATACTTTTTTCATTGTCTTTCCAACATACACTCTGGATGAGAAGTAAATAGCATTTAATGCTTAAAACTGCAAACATTATTCACAGGCTTACTACAAACGTAAAAAAAGCAGAACAATTGTTCTGCTTTTTTTCGTTAAGGCAGATTAAATCTTACCGTGACACTGCTTATATTTTAATCCAGAACCACACGGGCATGGTGCATTACGGCTTTCTGGAACAGGGAAAGCTTGCTGATCGGCAGACTCGTTCATGGTTTCTTGAGAAAGTGTAACTTCACCCGTTAAACCATCTACATCGTCATGCTCAAAAGAAAGCTTCATCGATTCAGCTTGCTGCTGCTGTTG
The DNA here is from genome assembly GCF_031799005.1 of Acinetobacter sp. V102_4. Lineage (NCBI taxonomy): Bacteria > Pseudomonadati > Pseudomonadota > Gammaproteobacteria > Moraxellales > Moraxellaceae > Acinetobacter > Acinetobacter sp. V102_4. Next base: position 170,348 of record NZ_JAVQNR010000033.1, read on the forward strand.
AGCTTCCATTTCTGCAAGTTCTTCTGGTGTTGGGATATGTACACGAGACAAATCAGTCACAACATCAGTTTTAATAATACCGAGCATATTTACAAACAGGTTGAAAGCTTCTTTCTTGTATTCCTGTTCAGGATTCTTTTGCGCATAGCCACGTAAGTGAATACCTTGACGCAAGTAATCCATTGCAGCTAAGTGATCTTTCCAATGACGATCAAGAGAGTTTAAAACGAAGTGACGTTCAAGCATTGCTGCTGATTCATCACCCATTTGAGCACGGCGTTGACGATAACGTTCAATCACTTCATCACTGATTCGCTCAACTAAACCTTCTTCATCTAGACGACGATCTTGATCTAACCATTCCTGAATTGGTAGCTCAATGCCCAAATCAATACGTAAAGCATTTTCTAAACCTTCCACATCCCACTGGTCATGAATTGACTCAGGTGGAATAAAGTTCGCAATCACGCCTTTCATCACTTCATGATGCATTTCTTCGACGTATTCTTTTAAGGTATTTTCAGCTAACACTTCATCACGTTGTGAATAAATGATCTTACGTTGTTCATTATTCACATCATCGTATTTCAATAAGTTTTTACGAATATCAAAGTTACGAGCTTCAACTTTACGCTGAGCGTTCTCAATTGAACGACTCACCATTTTGTGTTCAATCGCTTCATTTTCTTGTAGACCCATCGCGCGCATCATTCCGACTACGCGGTCACCTGCGAAAATACGCATAAGGTCATCTTCAAGAGACAAATAGAAACGAGAAACACCAGGGTCACCCTGACGGCCTGCACGACCACGTAACTGGTTATCAATACGACGTGATTCATGGCGTTCAGAACCAATGATGTGCAAACCACCTGATTGCAATACATCTTCATGGTCTTGTTCCCATTGTGCTTTCAGACGTGCTTCATCTTCAGCAGTAGGGTTTTCAAGTTTGGCAAGTTTCGCTTTCCAGTTACCACCCAAGATAATGTCTGTACCACGACCAGCCATGTTCGTTGCAATCGTTACTGCATTCGGGCTACCCGCTTGAGCAATAATGTCAGCTTCACGCTCATGTTGTTTTGCATTCAACACTTCGTGATGAATACCAGCTTGCATTAACTTAGAAGATAAAATTTCACTAGCTTCAATGGTCGCTGTACCAATAAGAATCGGTGCCACACCTTGCTCACGAATATTCGTAATTTCTTGAATAATCGCGTCATATTTACCGTTACGGTTTAAATAAATTAAATCGTTTTGGTCATTACGTACCATTGGGCGGTGAGTTGGAATAATCACAACATCAAGGCCATAAATTTCTTTCATTTCCGCAGCTTCAGTATCAGCAGTACCTGTCATACCTGAAAGCTTTTTATATAAACGGAAATAGTTCTGGAATGTTGTGGTCGCTAAAGTCTGGTTTTCAGGCTGAATTTCCAAACCTTCTTTCGCTTCAACTGCTTGATGCAAACCTTCTGACCAACGACGGCCCGGCATTGTACGGCCAGTATGTTCATCAACAATCACGACTTCGCCATCGTGAATAATATAGTGAACATCGCGCTGGAATAAGAAATGTGCACGAATAGCGGCAGACACATGGTGAACAAGGCTTAGATTCGTTGCTGAATATAAGCTTTCACCTTCAGCCAACAAGCCCATCTGAATAAGTTCTTGCTCAACAGTTTCATAACCAATTTCAGTCATTTCAACTGAACGCTGCTTTTCATCAATCCAGAAATGCCCGCCATCTGCAACTTTTTCTTCTTTTTGCGGACGTAATCTAGGGGGAATCGTATTGATTGCAGCATAAAGATGTGAAGAGTCTTCACTTTGACCAGAAATAATTAATGGTGTACGTGCTTCATCAATCAAGATTGAGTCAACTTCATCGATAATGGCATAGTGCAAGCCACGTTGTTTCTTTTCTGCTAAAGAAAACACCATGTTGTCACGTAAGTAGTCAAAACCGAATTCGTTATTGGTACCATAAGTAATATCAGCAAGATAAGCTTCCGCTTTTTCAGAAGGACCTTGCATTGAATAGATCGTACCAATAGATAAACCCAAAAATTCAAATAATGGGCGGTTCAACTCAGCATCACGCTGTGCCAAATAATCGTTCACAGTAATGACATGAACGCCTTCGCCACTTAATGCGTTTAAATAACACGCCAAAGTACCCATAAGGGTTTTACCTTCACCGGTACGCATTTCGGCAATCTTACCTTCATGTAAAGTAATACCACCAATAAGCTGAACGTCATAGTGACGCATGCCCATTACACGTTTGGCAGCTTCACGACACACTGCAAACGCTTCTGGAAGTAATTTATCTAAACTTTCGCCATTATTATAACGTTGTTTGAATTCTGGAGTTTTTGCAGATAAGTCTGCATCGCTTAAAGCTGATATCGTCGGCTCGAGCGCATTGATTTGCTCAACAATTTTGCGCATGCGTTTGAGTTCGCGCTCATTTTTTGTACCGAAGATACCTCCGATCAGACTTGCCAACATGGATAAACTCTCTAAATCTTGCTTGGTCAAATGAATAAACTTTTTCTCAGTCGTTTATTATGGTGCCAGAAATTTGAAGTACAAGGGTTTTGCACAAAACCCCTAAAAAAAATCTGATAGTTAGACGAATGGTTTTATCATTCGCCTAGTCCCCCGTAATGTGCCTTGCACCTAAAAACGTAACATTAACGCTCATCTATTAAGCATAACTTCCGAGAAATCTAATTTAGCAAATTTACCTTAAAGTTACATTGATTAAGCACATAAAATAGTGAGTTTTAGTCATATATATTTACACTTATATAAAAAACTCATAATAAAATACAAAAACAATAATTTTAATCATAAAGATAATGCTGCATATTCATTGATCGAATAACAAATTATGAGCAATTGAGGAACGATCATGACACTACGATTAGGAGATACAGCCCCCGATTTTCAACAAGAATCGAGTGAAGGCACAATTAATTTTTATGATTTTCTAGGGGATAGTTGGGGAATTTTATTTTCACATCCAGCCGACTATACACCCGTATGTACAACAGAGTTAGGTTATACAGCAAAATTAAAAGATGAATTTACGAAGCGTAATGTTAAAGCGATTGCTTTGTCAGTAGATGATGTAGAGTCTCATAAGGGCTGGATCAATGACATTAACGAAACACAAAATACGACTGTAAATTTTCCAATCATTGCTGATAAAGACCGTAAAGTATCTGAACTCTATGGTTTCATTCATCCAAATGCCAGTGAAACACTGACAGTTCGTTCATTAGTGATTATTGATCCGAATAAAAAAGTTCGCTTAATCATTACCTACCCTGCTTCAACAGGCCGAAATTTTAATGAAGTCTTACGTGTTGTTGACTCATTACAATTAACTGACAAGCATAAAGTAGCGACACCTGCGAACTGGCAGCAAGGTGAAGATGTCGTTATTGTGCCATCACTTAAAGATGAAGAAGAAATTAAACAGCGCTTCCCTAAAGGCTATACAGCGGTTAAACCTTATTTACGCTTAACACCACAGCCTGAAAGCAATAAAACCGACTAAAGTTTTTATTGCTTGCAAGACAAGCAAAGCGCGTAGGCAAACATTCTAAAGTTTCCTAATAAAACTGATAGTTATGTGCTGATTTTAAAAGCCTTTAAAAAGGCTTTAATTGAAGCGCAAGACAAACGAAGTGCGTAGGCAAACATTCGAAACTTTTCGAATAAAAACTGACAGCAACACGTATGCAACCAGTTAAAAAGTTCATAACAGAGCATCGGAAATAAGTACCAAATTTTTAGAAAGTCTTAAGTAAATATCACACCCTAAAAAGTCATCCAACGTGATGGCTTTTTATTTATGTATTGAATACACATGGTTTTTACTGCCAAGATCAGTTATAACTCGAAGCGATTCGGTATAAAAAATAAAAATCATGATCTATAAAATTCATCATTTAAAGTGCGGCAGCATGTGCCCAGTTTGTGCCCCACTCTTTGGACAAAAAGGCTTCCGAGCTGAAGTTGTCTGCCATTGCCTGTTGGTTGAAACCGATCGAGGTCTAGTGCTTATTGATACAGGCTTCGGGCTGCAAGATTATCTACACATGAAGCAGCGACTAGGTTCATTAGTCCAACGTTTAGGCAAAATTGAGACTAACCTTGAGTTTAGTGCCATCCAGCAAATCCAAAAGCTCGGGTTTAATCCTAAGGATGTACAACATATTTTTGTCACTCATCTTGATTTTGATCATGCAGGTGGAATTTCAGATTTTCCCCATGCCACTGTCCATGTTTTAGCAGCAGAATATAACGCGGCCCAACTTCCAAATTTTAAAGGCAAACTTCGCTATAGAACCAATCAATATAAAGACCATCGTTACTGGAACTTTGTTGAATATCAACAAGGTGAAGCATGGTTTAACCTAGAGAAAGTAAAAGGCTTTCCTCTTTTTCAAGATGAAATTTTAATGGTGCCTTTATTGGGTCACTCAGCTGGTCATTGTGGTATTGCCATAAAGCAACAAAATCAATGGTTATTATTTTGTGGAGATGCGTACTACTCACACCTAGAGTTAAACCCTAAAAATAAATTAAGATCTCTTAGTTTGCTGGAAAAAACATTTGCAGAAGATAATGAGAAACGTCTTGTTAATCTCAAACGCTTGCAGCATTTAGCTCAACATGAGCCAACGATTGAAATAATTTGTGCTCATGATCCTTATGAGCTTAACCGGTATCAAACATGAAAAAATTATCACTCATCACACTTGCCATCTGTATAAATTTACAGGGATGTATGCAGCATGAAAGTATTGCCCATGAGCATCGCCCCCAAGACTGGGGGACCTTAGTCTCTGAGGCCCATAACTTTTATCAGATTAGTGATACTGTTTTTCGCAGTGAACAACCCGATGCAACAATGGTTCCCGAGCTAAAACGTCATCAAATAAGTACCATTATTAATTTAAGAGCTAGAGCTTCAGATGATTTAGTTTTTAAAAATGAAAATTTTAACCTTGCACATATTCCTATCAACACTTGGGCAATTGACCGACAATATCTATTAGAAGTCATGCAACAAATTAAGATTGCCAAACAGAATAATCAACGTGTTTTATTGCACTGCTACCATGGTTCAGACCGTACAGGAGCCAGTGTTGCCATGTATCGTATTATTTTTGAGAATTGGGCAATTGATGATGCGGTTAAAGAAATGAAGCAAGGCGGTTATGGCTATCATATTATCTGGAAGAATATTGACCGCCTATTTACACCTGAAAATGTAAAATGGACTCGACAGCAACTGTCGAATTCCAGCAGCTAAAGACTGGATTGCTTTTGTATGCAAACGCGATTATTAGGCAAATAAGTTGGCTCAATCACCAACTTATTTATTGTTTTCATTCTTATCAATTACATCGAAAAACATACATTTAAAGATAGATGACCATCAAAAATATGATTTAATTTTATGATTTTCCCAAAGCGGCGTTGCTAAGTAATACCTTCAAAATTTCAGAATCACCACCATCACTGTCTGTCACTAATAAAAAGACTTCGCCATCGGATCTCGACTCGAACCAAGTAATCCCTTCAACCTTGATTGGCAGCGTCTGTCCTTTCGCATCTTGAATCAAATGAGCCGCTAAAGCATTACCCTCAGGCGAAAACACCAAAATAAAACTTCCCAAGACAGCGCCGTCATCATATGTATTGAGTGTTTGTTCGACCGCAGCTGTAGCAACAATCAAATTTTTATCCGCTAAAAGACAAGCATCTGAAATGCCACTTGCTGAACCATCAAGCTCAGCTAAGCTCAGTTTGAGCGAATGTATAAGTGCATTTTCTAAGGATTTTCCTGCTTGAATTTTGATTAAATCAAAGACTAAAACCCCATGATGGAGATTTATGTTACCACGTTGAAAGATATAGAGATAACGATGGTCTGAACATATGGCTTCTATATTGAGATCAGCCCCGCCTGTTAATTCAACCTGATGCTGCAAAAAATCATAATCAACCGCATCCAAGAAAGTTCTGACCTGATCATTGGCAGGGTTATAGAGTAATGCTCGTTTTCGATTTTCTGTAGAACCCGAGCCCATCACCAAAAGCTGTGATTGTCCGTTCCAACTTATGGAGGTTAAAGCTTCAAAATCAGGCTTCTGTTCTTTGCTTAATGCACTTAGCGGTATTTGCTCTGAAGGATCAAATAACGGAATTTTTTCAAAGACCGTTGCATCAGCCATGTTCTGGGCTCGATTGATTCTTAATAAATAAGGGAGATTATCACCAACAAAATAAACATCATCTCCCACACAAACAACTCCAGACAGTGCGCTAACCACTGAATCTTGTGCAAAAACAAATCGTTCTAATATTTTGATCGTTGTATTCATCTTCAAGATCCCCTATTGAATGGAACACTCCTCACAAGAATAAAGCTTTTGAAGTGTTCCTGATTTGATTTAGGGGATGATCAGCCGTTATCGCTGATCAAGCGGTACCCAGTCAATTACCCAAGCCGATTTCATATTTAAACTTGAATCAGAAGTAATTTTCTTACGGGCTGCATCTGCTGTATCACGGTCTTTCGCTGGTCCAACCATAATACGGATTCCCTTGCTGGTTTGGCTCGTAGTTACCTTGTAGCCTTTAGCTCGTAATTTAGAAACAATTGCATCTGCATTTGCTTGGTTAGCAGCCAATGCAACTTGCACCATCCACTTTTTATCACCATTTTCCAGCAGTTCACGCGCTTTTTCAGCATCAGCTTTTTTATCAGCTTCTGCTTTGCGTTTAGCATCTGATGCTTTCTTATCAGCTTCTGCCTGACGTTTTGCTTCAGCTGCTTTCTTATCTGCTTCTGCTTGACGTTTTGCTTCAGTTGCTTTCTTATCAGCCTCTGCCTGACGTTTTGCTTCAGCTGCTTTCTTATCTGCTTCTGCTTGGCGTTTTGCTTCAGTTGCTTTTTTATCTGCTTCTGCTTGACGTTTTGCTTCAGCTACTTTCTTGTCAGCTTCTGCTTGGCGCTTGGCATCAGCCGCTTTTTTATCTGCTTCTGCTTTTGCACTATCTACAGATTTTTTCTTCACATCAGTTTGTGGACTTTTTACTTTACCATCGCTGCCGACAACTTCCGGCGGAATATTGTCTGAACTTTCTTGAGCAGCTGTACGACGTGCATTAATCGCAGCATATTCGGCAGCCGCTTTACGAGCAGCATCGGCTTCAGCTTGCTGTTGCATGGCTAAAAACTCAGCTGCGCGTGCTTCCTGTTCTGCAACAGCCTTTTCACGCGAACGGCGTTGTTCTTCTAGCAACCGCTTCTCTGTTGCAACATCAACCGCTAGAGGTTGGAGTTGTACCATTTGTCCTTCAGTTGCTTGTTTTGGCTTAGTTTGAGTTTTTGGCGCTGTGGATGCGTCTGGCTGAACTTCAACCTGCTTTATTTCTTCATTTCCTTTTAGAAGTAATGCTGCCAATAAAACACCACCACCCAGTAAAACAACACCACCCATCCAGCGTTGTTTGTTATTCATTGACATTCTTCCAAATACTCCCAAATCGCTTCTAAAGTATGAAACGAACCACAGGCCAAAATCAGCTGATTGTTATTTGTTTGCTCAAGCGCTGATTTAAATGCCTCTTTGATATTGCCATATTGTTGTACTGTCTGACCTTGCAAGGCATCATTGAGTTGCTGAATCGATGCAGCACGCGGCACATTCAACTCAGCAATTTTCCAATGTAAAACAGTAGGTTTCAATAATTCGACTACTGATTTTATATCTTTATCTGCCAGCATTGAAAATACTGCGACAACTTCTGTGTACTGTTTATTGTATTCTAAGAAATTTCGCAATTGCTTTAACAAAAATTCAACACCATGTGGATTGTGTCCGGCATCAAAAATTACCGTTTTCCCTTCCACTTGACGCTGTTCAAAACGCCCGGCTAGGCGTGCAGCTTGAATACCTTTTTCTAAAGCAGACTGAGAAATTTCAAGTCCGCTATTTAAAATGGCTGCAACCGCCCCCGCAATATTTTCGATGGCTAAACCACCTAAAGGAAGCTTTAAAGTGGTTCCTTCTGAAGCAAAGTACCAGTTTTGCCCATCATCGGCGAGTTTATAAAAATAATCACGATTAACGGTATATAAAATTGCTTGTGTGCTTTCTACTTTATCTTGAATTGCTTGAGGTAGAAGTTGTTCGCCAGCAAAGACAACCGGAATTTGTGGACGAATAATGCCTGCTTTTTCAAAAGCAATTTTTTCAATGGTATCGCCTAACCAATCGGTATGATCTAGGCCTATATTAGTAATAATCGCAACATTGGGATCAATTACATTAACAACATCTAAGCGCCCGCCCAAACCGACTTCGAGCACCCATACATCGCATTGCTTTTGTTTAAAAATGACAAAAGCAGCCAAAGTGGTTGCTTCAAAAAAAGATAAGCTTAAATCACAATCGCGACGAGCCTGATCGACTTGAACAAAAGCATCAATCAGACTTTGATCATCGACTTCGACTCCACCTAATTTGACTCGTTCATTAAAGCGATAGATATGGGGTGATTGATATAACCCAACTTTATAACCCTGCTCATTTAATATAGCAGCTAGTGTAGTTGTAGTTGAGCCTTTACCATTCGTTCCGGCTACTGTAAAAACTTTAGCAGTAGGCTGAGTTACACCCAGCTTTTCTGCCACAGGAATTACACGTTCCAGACCAAGATCTATCCCTGTAACGTGAACATGGCTCCAATAATTGAGCCATGTATCTAAAGAGTCTATTGAAAGTGGAGCTTGTTGATTCAAGGTAAGTTCATCAATTTCGATACAAGTCGAGATACAGTATCACGTAAAGCATGACGATGAACAATCTGATCGATTACGCCATGATCAAGCAAATATTCAGCACGTTGGAATGGCTCTTCCAATGTTTCACGTACAGTTTGTTCAATTACACGTTTACCTGCAAAGCCGATCATCGCTTTCGGTTCAGCAATATGAATATCACCTAACATTGCTAAAGAAGCTGTTACACCGCCATATACCGGATGTGTTAACACCACGATATAAGGTAAACCTGCATCTTTTAATTTTTGGATCGCCGCTGAAGTACGTGCCATTTGCATAAGTGACAACATGCCTTCTTGCATACGTGCGCCACCAGAAGCTGCGAAACAGATTAATGGTTGACGTTTTGCAATAGCAAGTTCAGCAGCTTGAACAAAACGGTCACCTACTACAGTACCCATAGAGCCGCCCATAAAGTCGAACTCAAAAGCACAAGCAATCATATCTACGCCATTTAAATTGCCTTGCATTGCAATTAAAGCTTCTGTTTCACCAGTTTTGCTTTGCGCTTCACGCATACGGTCTGGATATGGTTTAGTGTCGACAAACTTTAATGGATCTTTCGCGCTAAACTCTTGACCTAATTCAGTCACTACATTATCGAAGAACCAATTCAAACGATCACGAGCTTTCATTCGTAAGTGTTCATCACACTGCGGACAAACATATGCATTGAAAGAGATTGCTGTACGTGTCACTAGAGCATGACATTCAGGGCATTCAATCGTTGGCTCAGTAAATGTTGCTTTGAGAATTTGTTGCTCATTTGCGACTTCAATACCTGGAACCGGACGTTTTGTCCATGGTGTCGAAGGGCTAAGAACTTTCCCTGATTTCACTTCTTGATTCATACTAACTCATCGAGCGCTGCTCGAAGCTCCTTGACTTTATTCACCGTCTGTTCAACAGCGTCATCCGCTGCCAACGTTGCAAAATTTTTAACGAAAGCACTACCTACAATCACAGCATCAGCAACACTACCCATTGCTTTTGCTGAAGCGGCATCACTAATACCAAAACCAACACCAACTGGAATATCAGTGGCATTTTTGATTTTCTGAATACGTGCAGCAGCTTCTGCCGTATCTAGTGTTGCTGCTCCTGTTACACCTTTAAGTGAAACATAGTAGATAAATCCACTTGCCTGATTTGCCACATGTTGAATGCGCTGGTCTGTAGATGTTGGCGCGAGCAAGAAGATTTGATCCATGTCATGTTGCTTCAACACAGCACCAAACTCTTTTGACTCTTCTGGTGGTAAATCCACCAGCAATAAGCCATCTACACCACACTGTTTCGCATGAGAAATAAACTTCTCATAACCAATCACTTCAACCGGATTCAAATAACCCATTAAAACAACAGGTGTATCCTGATCCTGTTCACGGAACTCCTTTACCATATTAAGAGCATCTAATGTGTTAGTCCCTGCTGCAAGCGCACGTTCAGCTGCAAGCGCAATTACCGGACCATCAGCCATTGGATCTGAAAATGGTAAACCAAGCTCAATGACATCTACTCCTGCCGCAACCATTTTATGCAGTAACGGAACTGTTACTTGCGGTTGTGGATCACCCGCCATAACATAAGATACAAGCGCTTTACGTTGTTGGGACTTAAGCTTTTCAAAACGGGTGGCAAGACGTGACATAGGGTTGTGCTTTCCTTGAATTATTTAAAATTGAGGAGTTGTTTGTAGAAATACAAGAACATCGCATTTTAACGCTATTTTTTGTCCATTGAACAGGTCTAACGTTATGGCGATATTCGATTGTATGATTCATACAACCCATGGCGTACATTTATCAATATTTTGAAACTTTTCTCAATGATCAAAGCTTCCTATTTTCGAGCCATTATTAGATCGTCATCTGAATAGAAAACCATCCAAAAATGCCTATTTCACTGCATTTTTATTGGTTAGCTGTAATTGTCTTTTTCTTGTCAGCAAGGTTTGTCCTGTCAAATTTTTATGGGCCCGTGCAAGTGCTGACTGGTCCGAATATCCCAACTGCTCAGCAATTAAAGTAAGGCTTGCATTTTGGTTGAGTAATATCTCACAACGTCTCATGCGCTCTGCATCTAAAATTAATTTAAATGAAGTGTTTAATGACTGTAGCTGGCGCTGTAAGCTTCGTACTGAAATATTCAACTCGATGGCAATATCTTCTATTTTAGGCGCTTGCTGTCTTTGCTTAAAACATTCATGCACGATCCAATGTATTTGCTGAGCTAAATCTGTTTGTATTTTACGCTGAGCTAACGCCTCTTCTGCCTGTTTCACCAAAAGTTGCATTAAGGTCGGGTCTGCATGTTGAGGGCGAATACTTAGTCCCTCACTTGCAAAAGTTAATGCATAGTAAGGTTTCCCAAATGATAATTTGCATTGAAAGAAACGCTGATAGTGCACTAACGGACCACGTGCGCTGTGCACAAACTCAACTTGTTGCAAGAGAAAATCATGCAGTGGGGCTATTTGTTTAGCAAGTTGTACCATAGCTGCCAAGGTCAATTCACAAAGTATGATATTACTGTCATCAACCAACGGCCAATACAAACGAATTTTAGAAGCATCTTGCTCGATTTGCATAGGCACGACTTGCTCACCGTCAATCACCAGACGGTGAAACTTCATGATATATTCAAGAACCTCTGCAAAGCTACCACTTCGGGATGCCATATATCCCAATACACCAAAATTGGCAGGTGTAATACAAGTTGCCATTTCCAAAGCTAAATTGGAAACTTGTAATCGAGATTCGGTCAGCTCTAAAAGCTCAAGAAAAAAAGTTAAAGGTGATTGAGCATCGATAGATGCAGATAAAATGTTTTGAACTTGGCGAACTTGAACATCTGTTAGATTTAATGCCTGCCAGTCCATCCCCTTTTCTTTTAAGTAAGTATTCCAAAGGTAAAAATAACCATTTGAAATCGTAAACTCCTGCATGGCGCATCCTTTTTTTACTGCCACCTTGTCGTAAACTGTATAAAAATTGGCAATAACTGTCAAAACAAAGCCGACCAGTCGCGACATACTAGTGAACATGTTAGATGCGAGAAATAAAAATATGAACGCACATGTTTCTTATCAGGTCGATCCAGTGGTTCGTAAAGATCTAGATTTTCATTTAAACGAAGCACCTCGCTTTTGGTTTAATAATGATCCTTTTTTGACTCGTATGTTCGATGCACTCAGCTTAACCTTTCCAGATGGAGAGCGTTATTTTATTGAATGTGTTCGTATGTTCCGTGACAAAATTGATGATCCAGAACTACAAAGACGAGTTGTGGACTTTATTAAACAAGAAGCTCAACATGGTATTGCTCATGACAAAATGAATCAGATCATGAAAGAGCAAGGCATGCCTGTTGACCAGTTCACGACCACGCTGAAAAGGATTTTCCGTTTTGAACTGACAAAACGCTCACCTCAATACAACATTGCCATGACTGCTGCTGCTGAACATTTAACAGCTTTAATGGCAGAGACGTTTTATAGCAACAAAAAAACATTGGAAAATGCACATCCGTATGTTCGAGCACTGTTTGCATGGCATGCCATTGAAGAGATGGAGCATCGAGATGTTGCATTTGACGTAATGAAGCAGGTAGGTGAAGTGCCTGAGTCAACACGTCGCTTTGTATTAGTTGCTACAACAGTATTAATGTTTGGTTTTACACTTTATCGTACCAATGTCATGTTGAAATGTGATGGTTTTAGTTCTAGAGAAAGACTCTTAATGAGCCTTAAGGGTTTACCTTGGTTTTTTGGTAAAAATGGCACATTAACAGCCATGAAAAGCCAATATCTGGACTGGTTTAAAAAAGACTTCCACCCAAGTCAGCATCCGGTAATTCGTCAATATCCTATTTGGATTGAAACACTCGAAAAGACAAATGACCCTATTGCAGCTGGTGAGGCATTCTGGCAAGCAGGTTTATAACCTGCTTGTTACCATTTTGCGTAATGTTGTTCTAGTAAACCGTATTGCTCATTGCAAGTGATGACATCATTCGTCTCATGCTCAATCGTGCCACTAATTTTAGCTTGCCACTGATTGAACTGGCTTCCAATCATTCTTAAATTAATATTTTCGTATCTACACCAACCAATATGGATTTGTAGATTAAGCTTTTGATCTAGAGAACTAATTTGCCAAAGTTCATCATTTACTTTTTCAAATAAAACATCAGTTAATGGAAATAAAACCCCATTAATCCATAAACAGTTTTCATTACCAAAACTTTCATTAACACCAGAAGCTAAATTTAGACCAATACGTCTGCCTTGTTCATCCCAAAAATTACATGAAAGCCAAAACCAAGCTGTTTCAGGTCGCAAAAAACCACAAGTATCATCTAAAGATGCAAAAGTCTTTTCATCAAATTGTACAACTTGGTTTTGTTTATTAATAAACATCCCCTCTACACCCAGCGTGGTCTGCTTTTGAGTATAGGTCCAACCATTAATTCCTGTCGGTGTACATAAACTTAATATATCGGTGCCAGCACAAAAAATCCGAGCACTGAGTTGAATCTCACCATATTTAGTGACTCGAATGTACCGCACACCATTCGCATGCTGAATATCAAATTGATAAGGCGATTTAGAAAAATAGCTTTGATTAAACAACGGCTGTTCATCAAGATAGGTTTTATGCCCTAAAGGCTGAATCGCATTCCATTCAATGACCTGCTGGGTTTCATGATCATAAATATAGAAAAAACCGTGACCGACCCAGCCAATATCTGCAATTGCTAGACCAATACTATAGTGCTTATGTTGAATGCCACAGAATTTAAATTTCTTGTATTTTAATTGCTTACGCCAGCCTTTTAAGACCTTACCATAAGGGGTTTTATAAATATAATGTTGTACATGAATGGTTGACGGTACAGATTCAAAACGCCCATAGCGAGGCTGTCCATTTTCTTGAATTAAATCCATTTACCCACTTCCATATGAATATTAGATTTCAAATGACCTATACCACGGTCAAATACGTATTTTCCCAAACTGTTGCAGCAAAATCGCCTTTTATTAAATGAATATAGCGCCCTGCTACACAATCTATCGCTAAGCAGTCATCAATATCAATGACTCGATCTGTATGCGCTTTTTGCCACTGTTGATCTATAAATTGTTTACCCAATTGTTTTGCAATAACCGCATTAGGTGCAACAACAAACTCATAACGATGGAGCTCACCGAACTCATGAGCATTATATCCGCCCAGATTAATTAAATATAACTTTAAGTCATCTGGTTTTGGTGCTGCATCAGTAAAATGAATTTGATAATTTTGCTCTTGAGATTTTACTCCAGAAAGCTTAGCCCAAGCATCAATATGTAATCCTTGAGCCTCACCAAACCAAGCCTGTTTAAGTTGAGGATAAACTTCTTCCAAAGTATCTCCTACAGCCATGACAACATCATGAACTTCTGTATTTGCGCGTGCATGACGCCCACCCAACATTACCATAAACAGACTTGGCATTTTTATTCCCGCTTACATCTCAACCATTTCTACGCCATCAATGCGTGCAACAGTCATTAAATCTTTATCACCACGACCTGAAACGGTCGCAATAATAATCTGATCTTTAGACATCGTTGGTGCAAGCTTAGAGACATAAGCCATGGCATGTGAGCTTTCAAGAGCAGGAATAATTCCTTCGATTTTGGTTAAATCACGGAAGCCTTGTAGAGCTTCTGTATCATTAATCGGCACATACTCAACACGCTTCATATCTTTCAAGAAACTATGTTCAGGACCAACACCCGGATAATCTAACCCAGCAGAGATACTGTGTGTTTCGATAATCTGACCTTGCTCATCACTCATCAAGTAAGTACGGTTACCATGTAACACACCAACGTGACCCGCATTTAACGGCGCAGAGTGTTTACCAGTTTCAATACCAAAACCAGCAGCTTCAACACCATACATTTTCACATTGGCATCGTTTAAGAACGGATAGAACAAGCCCATTGCATTTGAACCGCCACCGACACAAGCAACCAATGCATCTGGTAAGCGACCCGCTTGTTCCAAAATCTGTTTACGCGCTTCACGCCCAATAATTGACTGGAAATCACGTACAAGTTGTGGGTATGGGTGAGGACCTGCCACCGTACCAATCACATAGTAAGTACTATCAACATTGGTCACCCAGTCACGCATCGCTTCGTTCATGGCATCTTTAAGTGTTTTAGAGCCACTTTGCACCGGCACAACAGTCGCACCCAATAAACGCATACGATAAACGTTCATAGCTTGACGCTTAACGTCTTCAGCACCCATATAAACAACACACTCAAGGCCCAAACGCGCTGCAATTGTTGCAGTTGCCACACCATGCTGCCCTGCACCAGTTTCAGCAATAATACGTTTTTTACCAGAAAGCTTTGCCAATAGCGCCTGACCAATCGTGTTGTTTACCTTATGTGAGCCTGTATGGTTCAAGTCTTCACGTTTCAGGTAAATTTGCGCACCACCTAACTCTTTTGACCATCGCTCAGCATAATAAAGTGGACTAGGACGACCTACATAGTAGGCGAGATCGCGGTCGAATTCTGCCAGAAACTGTTCATCATTTTTCATGCGGGAATATAGATTTTCTAAATCTTCTAATGCCGCCATTAGAGTTTCTGACACAAAACGTCCGCCATGGATACCGAAATGCCCTGCAGCATCTGGGTACTGTGTATAGTCAATCACATTATTTTGCTGATCCACGTTGGACTCCTTGCATAAATCGTTCAATGAGTTGTTGGTCTTTTATACCTTTTGCGGACTCTACGCCTCCGCTCACATCTACTGCAAAAGCACCGGTAGTATGAATAGCGTCAATGACATTGTCAGGAGTTAAACCACCTGCCAAGATTAATGGAATATCAAGTTTTGGGAATTTAGACCAGTCAAACTGATGTCCTGTGCCCCCTTTAAGCTCAGGATGCCATGCATCGAGCAAGACAGCACTGGCACCAGCTGCCTGATATTTTTGAATTTCAGCAATAACATCAAGGTCAGGCTTAACCTGAATCGCTTTATACCAGCGACGTTTACAATGGTGAGCTATCTCCTGACATTGTTCTGGAGTTTCATCGCCATGTAGTTGTAATACATCTAGGGGAACACAATCAAGTACTGACTGAATCTCAGTAGCACTTGCATTCACAAACAAACCAACAAGTTGTACATAAGGAGGAATAAGTTTAACTAGTTCTTGTGCCTGCTCGAGTGTGACATGTCTTGGACTTGGCGGAAAAAATACAAAACCAATTGCGTCAGCTCCAGCCGCAACTACTGACTGAACATCTTGAGGGCGAGTAATTCCACAGATTTTCGCTCGTGTACGTTTTTGGTTTGATGGGCTCATGATCTGCCTAAACTACAACCATTTCTTAAAATAAGCGCCATTGTAATGCAATTTTTGTCCCTTGCGTAAAAGTTCTCTGGGAATTGGGCTAAATGACATTGTATGAAATAAATCGCCACTTTATACTGCGTAAAATTGGAAGCAAGTGTAAGCAATTAATGCTTTAGGGAAGCTGGTGAAAGTCCGGCACTGCCCCCGCAACGGTAACAATGTAAAGCATATTTTTTAAGTCGTTCTCGACTTACACCACTGCAATGATGTGGGAAGGTGAATATGTCCATAACTTAAATATGGCGCTGAAGTCCGGAGACCTACTTGTTTCATCTATCTACCCGATCATTCACGTGGGGTGAATGTATGGAGCATGTTATGTCTAAGACTTTTCAACCTACTCGTCTGGTAGGGGCTATCGCTATTGCGATGGGGTTTTCACCTGTTATTTTTGCTGAAGATACAACCAACGCAACTCAGCTTGATCCAATTGTAGTGACTGCTTCAAAAAGTGCTGAAAAAGCGAGTGAAGTTCCGGCTCGAATCAATATTATTGAGCCAAAAGTTCTCGAACAATCACCTATCGCATCTTTACCACAATTATTACAAACAGATGCATCCATTAATATGGTGCAAAGTGGTGGTTATGGACAAATAGCTTCAATTTTCTTGCGTGGCGGCAAATCGGAACAAGCTCTTATATTAAGAGATGGTGTCCGTCTAAATTCAGCAACGTCCGGTACAGCATCACTCGCATTTATTGATACAACTGATATTAAGCAAATTGAAATACTTAAGGGTCCTGCCTCTGTTTTGTACGGCACTGATGCAATTTCTGGTGTTGTACAGCTAATTTCAAAAACACCTGAAAAAACCTCAGCTTTTGTTACAGGTGAGATTGGTGAAGATAAAACTTATAAATCTGTTATCGGTGCTGATTTAGCAGAGGATGGTTTTTATGCACAAATTCGTGGTCAACGCCTAGAAACCGATGGGACACCTGTAAAAGATATAAAAAATGCTCCCAATGCCTCATTTGATCAAAAAGGTTATAGTGCAAAGGTAGGCGTTGATAAAGAGAATTATGCCGCTTCTGTTGATTATAGTGAAAATGAAGGCTATAGCGATTATGACAATAATGGCAACCTCATTTCTCAAGATTTTAAAAATGAAATCATTAATGTCAAAGGACGTGTAAATATTCTTGAGAATTTAGCGTTACACGCACGCGTCTCTCAATTTAAAGATGATATCGATCAAAATAATTCGCCAGATTATGTACATAGCAAAACCCAAGAAGCTGAAATTTATGGCCAATGGGGCTTTACACCAAATCAAAAATTATTATTAGGTGTAACACATCGAAATATTGATGGTGACGTTATCTCATACGGTACGCCATATCAGGAAGATATTGATTCAACAGGCTATTATATTCAACATAAATATGATCAGGCAGGATTAAATACACAGGTTGGTCTTCGTGTGGAAGACAATGAAAAATTCGGCACACACACCGTTGCTCAAGGCTCTGTCCGCTATCAAGTTCTACCATTAACTAGTATTTATGCAAATATTGGTTCAGCCTTTAAAGCACCGACACTTAATGACATGTATGCTTATGGTGGCAATCCGGACTTAAAACCAGAAGAAAGCTTTTCATATGAAATTGGTCTAGACCAGAAACTAGCCTATAATATTTCAACTGGTCTATCGCTATATACAACTGAAGTCGATAATCTCATTGATTTTGATGGTGTTCTTAATCAAATGAGAAATCTTGATAAAGCTAAAATGGAAGGCAGTGAACTTTATATAAAATGGCAAGGTGAAAACCTATTTACAAATTTAAGCTATAACTATGTCCGTGCTAAAAATAAGACTAATAATGATGATTTAAGCCGTCGTCCACGTCAAAATATTGCTCTAACAGCAGGTTGGACAGATGAACGTTATACCTTCTCAACTACGATGCTTGCAAATGGCGATTACGACAATAGTGCCTTTGACGATGTCCAAATTCCAGGACATTTCCGTGTAGATATGCATGGCCAATATAAGATCAATAAGAATATAAATGTTTTTGCTAATATTCAAAACATAAGTGACTCTAAATATCGCACCGCATATGGTAGTGGAAGCTATTATATTAACGGCGGCCGCCTTGCATCAGCTGGTGTGACCTTAAGCTACTAAGCAAAACTTTATTATAAAAATATTTTCTTAACTCCAGTTTCGGGGTAATGTTCTGACCGACATTATCCCCTTTTTTATGTTCAGGATATCCATCATGGGACACCGTTTAAGCAAAATCTATACACGCACAGGCGACTCAGGTACAACAGGTTTAGGCGATGGTTCTCGTGTTGCCAAAGATGATTTACGGATTGCAGCACTTGGTGATGTCGATGAACTAAATGCCATTATTGGCGTTCTTCGAGCTCAAATCACAGCCAGTCAAGTGACCGACAAAGCAAATTGGGATAAGAGTTTGAGCTTAGTTCAACACTGGCTTTTTGACTTAGGCGGCGAGGTTTGTATTCCAAACTACAATTTACTTCAGCCTGTTTGCATTGAATTTCTTGAAAAAGAAATTGACCGTATGAATGAAGACTTACCGATGCTGAAAGAGTTTATTCTACCATCAGGCTCTTTAACTTGCAGTTATGCCCATCAGGCACGTGCTGTTTGCCGTCGTGCAGAAAGATCGCTAATGTCAGTACAAACACGCGACCAAAATATTCAAACCACAGCGCTCCAGCTTTTAAACCGTCTGTCTGACTGGTTGTTTGTTGCATCCCGCGCTTTACAACGTGCTGAAGGTGGACAAGAAGTGCTTTGGCAAAAAAATATTAATGAGATTATTTAAAAATAGATTAGATTAAGAATGGTCTCTGCTCTTTTGAAGAGACCATCATTAAAAATAGTTGATAGAAGAAAATTATGCGCATTATTGGTCATCGTGGTGCACGCAAAGAAGCTCCTGAAAACACGCTAGGTGGTTTTCAGCACATAAAAAATCTAGGTATTCGTGGTGTCGAATTTGATATTCGTCAGCTTCAAGATCAAGAATTAGTTGTGATCCATGATGACAACTTTTTACGTACCGCAGGAATAGATCAAATTGTTGAGCAATCTAATTTGTCTCAAGCATTATCATTTGATCATCGTCAAAACTGGCCCAATTGGCCAAACTCTGAACCAACACCTACACTTACAGGCGTTTTAAACTTACTTGATAACTTCGATCATATTGAAGTTGAAGTAAAAGCGGTAAGAGACATGGCTTTAGCAGAAAGACTCGTTCAAAAGCTTGAGACTGAATTGCAGGGTTATGAGAAAGTCGTAACAATCACAAGTTTTGACCTTCAAATTTTAACTGCTTTACGTGAGATGAATTCTCAATTTAAACGAGGCTTATTGGTTGAACTTCCAGTGGGTGCAATCGCAATTGAACTCGCTCATCAATATGGTTGCTGTCATATTGGCTGGCATGATCAACTCGCAATAGATGAAATGATTCAGCTTTCACAACAAGCAAACCTAAATATTAGTGTTTGGACAGTAAATGACATTGAACGAGCTAAATTTTTACGGGATTTAGATGTACAGGGGCTAATTACAGATATTCCAACTACGATGTTACAAGCTCTGTAAATATAAAAAAGGTGGTAAAACCACCTTTTATTATTTCTTTTGTGCCTGAATCAATCGCTGACCGCTTTGGTCAAGCAAATAGAGTGTATTCCCTACCAACTGAAACTTTTGAATACGCTGTAAAGAATCAATCAACTCTGCCTCTTGAGCCAATGCGCCATCACAACTTGAATGTCCTGCATTGACCTGCATATCAAGCTTCTGTTGACTGAAATCAAAAGTATATCGACCAAAAACGCCATTGCAGCCCGTATGGCCTGATACTGTTTTGACAGCAGAATTTAAAGAAAGAACTGGCCATTGATTAAAAAACTTAGCCTTGTGACCATTAATCTGGGTAATCTGCCAATCAATATCTTGAATCCCATCAGGACTTACTCTCTTTTTTACTACAGGAGGTTGTACGCGATGGACTGGTTTTACTTGAGCTTTCTGGCCTTTCTGAATATTTTGTTGTGGGGTACTTTGACATGCGGCTAATACAAGACTGATTGTGACCAAGACACACTTCAATGATAATTTTCTTGCAATATCAATGCTGTTCTTTTTTTTCAATCGTTGTACGTTCATTAAACAACTTCTCCTACTTGAAAAACTCTGTGACATGGTTTAAATCTGTTACCGTTCTTTCAATACATCTGTACAATAATGTTAGTGATTCTCACTAAGCACGTGCTAATATGAAGGATAGAATAGCAATATATCTTGATGATTGGTTTTGCTATGTCGTTTTGTCTTTGTACCTTGTCTGACAAGGTTTCTAGGAGCGCTGCCGGATATGACTTCCGCCCCACTCAAAGCCCCAATTAACTGGACCGCTAGCATTACCTTAATTGGTTTACCAATTCTTGCTGCAATCATAATCCCGATTTATGCGTATTATTATGATTTTAGTGTAAGTGCATGGGTAAGCTTATTTTTTCTTTTAGCTCTAAGTAGTATGGGGATTACTGCTGGTTACCACCGCCTTTGGGCTCACCGAGCTTATGAAGCGTCGTTACCACTTAAAATTCTTTTAATGATTGGTGGTACATTTGCCGTACAAAATAGTATTTTGTTCTGGGCATCTGGTCACCGTACACACCATCGACATGTTGATCATGTTGATGAAGATCCATATTCAATTAATCGTGGTTTTTGGTATGCCCATATGGGTTGGATGATCCGTGATCATTCACCATCTGAGCCAGATTTTAAAAATGCACCAGACTTATTGAACGATAAACTGGTCATGTTCCAGCATAAATACTATGGTTTACTCGTAGTTGCAGTTCATGTTGGAATTTTAGGCTTAATTGGTTGGGCAACTGGCGATTTGTGGGGTGTAGTCCTCATAGGTGGTCTATTACGTTTAATCATTAGCCATCAAGTGACTTTCTTTATTAACTCGCTTTGCCACATGTGGGGTAAACGTCCTTATACAGACGAAAACACTGCACGTGATAATTTCTGGTTAGCCATTGCTACCTGGGGCGAGGGTTACCATAACTATCATCACATCTTCCAATACGATTATCGTAATGGTGTGAAATGGTGGCAATATGATCCAACAAAATGGTTGATCTGGTCATGTTCTAAACTTGGTTTAGCTAAAAATTTACGTCGTATTCCAAGCTTTAATATTAAAAAAGCAGAATTGGCGATGAAATTTAAATACGCTGAACAAGACCTTGCTATTTATGGTCACAATGTAAATGCTGATATGACTCAGATGAAACAACGTATTGCTCAGGAATACGAAGCTTTTACCCATACATTAAATGACTGGGCAAAGCTAAAAGAGCAAGAACTACAAGCGAAAAAAGCAGCAATGGCTGAAAAGATTCATAGAATGGATCACAAGCTTAAAGTTGATTTTCAATTGCTTGAACACCGTTTAAGTCATCATCGTGAGTGTTTAGAAACTTTAATGCGTAACATTAAAAAGAACACTAATGTAGTATCAGACTAAAATAAGTTCTTATCTAAAATAGCTCTTTCGGGAGCTATTTTTATGCCCGCTTTTTAACTATGGTATAGTGAAATCTGCTTTCTCTATTTTGCCAAGCCCATGCAATTTAATCCGCTTTACTCTTCACTTCCGTCTAAATTATTCCATGTTCAGCAACCATCACCTTTACGTGGTGCAAAAGCAGGCCATTTCAATACTGCTTTGGCTAATGAGCTGCAATGGTCAGAAGACGAAAAAAATGCATGGGTTGAAATCTGTAGCGGACAGCGTACTTTCTCTGAATTTCCTTCTCTTGCTATGGTCTATGCTGGTCACCAATTCGGACAATGGGCGGGACAACTCGGTGATGGTCGTGGCTTACTGATTGCGCAAATACTTAATACAAAGGGTCAAACCATAGATCTACATCTAAAAGGTGCAGGCCCGACACCCTATTCAAGAATGGGAGATGGACGCGCAGTGTTGCGTTCTGTGGTTCGTGAATATTTAGCTGGGCATGCTTTAAATGCTTTAGGAGTCGCTTCTAGTCACGCGGTAGGTTTTACAACCTCCACTCAAGGGGTACAGCGCGAAAAACTAGAATTGGGAGCAATGTTACTAAGAACATCTGAATGTCATATCCGTTTAGGGCATTTTGAATGGATTAATCAATACGCTCCAGAGTTGCTGCCAGAATTCACTCAAAAATGTATTGAGTGGCATTATCCTGAGTGTCTAGAAACTGAGAACCCTATTTTATCCTTTGCCAAAAAGGTGGTTGAGCGTACTGCAATCATGATTGCAAAATGGCAGTTGGTTGGATTTGCTCATGGTGTGATGAATACAGACAATCTTAACATTACTGGTTCTACACTTGATTTTGGTCCATATGGCTTCATGGAACGCTTCCGTCCGAACTGGATCAATAACCACTCGGATTATCAAGGCCGTTATACTTACCAAAATCAACCAAGTATAGGTCATTGGAATTTATGGACGTGGTTAAACAACTTAATCCCTCTCGCTGAGCCTGAACAAAAGGATCAGTTCAAAGAAGAGTTAGCGCGTTGCTTAGAACAATTTGAACCAACCTTCATGGAACATTACACAACTGGTTTATGTAAAAAAATGGGATTACCTCATTTTCATAAAGACAGCCTTGATTGTAGTTTTAGTTTTTTAAAAATCTTACAGACTGAACAACTCGACTACACTCAGAGCTTTATCCGACTTCAAAATAAAGAATATAAAACTCTACGAGATGATTGCCTTGATATTCGACAGTTTGATGAGTTTCTTAGCCAATATCAAAGCATTCGTGAACATCAAGATACAGATGAGCTTGATGCGAATATGCAAAAAGCTAATCCAGTTTATATATTACGGAATCACATGGCTCAACGTGCTATTGAAGCAGCTGAACGAGATGATTTTAGCGAAGTAGACCGTTTGTTTAAGCTGCTTGATCAGCCGTATACAAGACAACCAGAACTTGAACAGCCACAAGATTTAGGTCCTTTACCCAGTGACGTACCAGATGTAGCGGTAAGCTGTTCTTCTTAATATTTTAAAAGACTAAAACTCTCTTAAGCCGCTTCAGTGATAGCTTAGAGAGTTTCTTAAACATTAAAGAATAATATATGAAAATTAGACCTATCATTATTTGTACACTTCTCATGATTCCATTGGGAATCGCTTTTTATAATTATGAAAAATATTTACCGACTTTTACCTCATCCCATAAAGCTCTTTCAACCGAAGAGATCTTAGAACTAATCAAGACCAAGCCCATCACCTCAATTGAAGTATTTAAAAATCAACGCGTACTTCTACTCAAAAATAATGAGGAAGTAATCCGTCGTTATCCTATTCGTCTAGGCTTTAATCCTAAAGGACATAAACACTTTGAAAATGACGGTAAAACACCTGAAGGGGTTTATTCTATAGATTGGCGAAACTCACAAAGTGCGTACTATAAATCTTTGCATATCTCCTATCCCGATGCGAAAGATATTGCTTATGCCAAGCAACATAATCAACCAACTGGTGGAGATATCATGATTCATGGATCTGTTCCAAAGTCCTTTTTATCTATACCTTTTAGCTCGACTTATATGCCACATAAGGATTGGACTTTAGGATGTATCGCCGTTAGAAATTCAGATATAGACGAGATTTGGCAATTCGTGCCAAATCATACAAAGATTATAATTTATCCATAAAATCTTTAAAATTATCCACATTTTCTGTGGATAACATTGTGGTTATCCACAGAATAACTTTTGTGAGTGCTTATTCTTCTGGATATTCGAAGCGGTAACCTACACCGTAAACTGCTTGAATCCACTCATGGCGGTTACCAGTTTCAGCCGCTTCACTAATTTTTCGACGCAAGTTTTTGATATGACTGTCAATCACACGATCGGCAACGTCAAAACTATCTGGATTAATATGATCCAATAATTGTGCTCGTGAATAGACTTGTCCAACATGCTCTAAAAATAGCTCAAGTAAACGAAATTCGGTTGGTGTTAAGCTCAACGATTTTTGTTGATACCAAATTCTTTGCTGTGCTTTATCAATTCGGAAAGAATCATTTTGTTCAGGCTCTGCCTTACGTTCTAAACGACGTAAAACGGCCTGTACGCGAGCAACCAACTCTTTTGGGCTAAACGGTTTACATACATAATCATCAGCGCCCATATTCAGACCCAAGACGCGGTCGATTTCTTCGGTACGAGCAGTCACCATAATAATCGGCAAATCTGACTGTTCACGAACCTTACGGCAAATGGTCAAACCATCCATTCGTGGAACCATTAAGTCCAGAACCATTAAATTAGGTTTACGTTGCTGGAAACTCGCATAAGCATCTTGACCATCATGAAACATACTTACTTCAAAACCGGCAGCTTCAAGATAATCACGCACTAAATGCGCCAATTCGACTTCATCTTCAACCAACATCACATGTTTCATGAGATATTTTTCCTTTTATATTTAACTCTGCTTTTTAAAAGTGAGTACACAACGTAAACCACCTAAGGGTGAATGTTCAAAACTGAGTGTACCACCGAGCGCCTGCGCAATTTTACAAGACAAAGCCAAGCCTAGCCCTGTTCCACCTGTACTACGCGTACGCGAATCATCTACGCGATAGAATCGTTCACCTAAACGAGATAACTGCTCATCATTTAAACCAAATGGGCTGTCATCAACATACAAAGTCCACTCCTGCGGAGTTTGAGCTGTATGAATATGAATTTTGCCACCTGTTTCTGTGTAACGAATACTATTACTAATTAAATTAACAATAATCTGTTTAAACCGATCACGATCTAATAATAGCGGAGAACTTGTTCCTTCAACTTGAATTTCGAGACCAGCTTGCTCAAGTTTCGGTTTAAAGTTCTCAACCTCTTGTAATACAACTTCCCATGGATTGACAGAACTCAAATAACACTTAAGCTGCTGGGCATCTGCCTGCGCCAAGTCTGCAAGGTCTTGTGTTAATTTTTTCAGGCTTGAAACCTGACGCATCATCGCTTCAAGATGTTCAGGGGTTGCCTTTCGAATTCCATCTTGCATTGCTTCAATTTGTGCTTGCAATACAGCCAATGGCGTTTTTAATTCATGGGAAGTATCCGCTACCCATTGACGACGTGATTCTTCATGCCGATGTAAAATCTCTGCCAAATGGTTCAATTGGGTGGATAAATCACCTAATTCGTCATTTCGTTTAATAACAACTTGATGCTGATAATTTCCTTTAGTTAACTCATTTGTCGCATTTAATAAACGCTGAATCGGTTTCTTAAAATAAGTCGCCATCAATAGTGCTGCAACTAAACTTGAGAGCAAGGTTAAAGCATAAATTAAGAGTAAATAACGCTTTTGATTACTAAAGAAATTAATACTTAAAGCATCTTCTTTATCTAAAACGGGTTTTAAGCCCAAATATCCCACGACTTGATTGTTTAAGATAATCGGGCGAAATGACATCTGATCTGAAGAAGGCGGTTCACCAACCACAAACTGGTGATTTGCATCATATAAAGATAAACGAGAACTTAAACCCAAACGGTCAGGTAAAGCAATAAAACGCTTCTTACCATTTTGAGTTTCAATATCTTTTAAGCTCCCCTTCTTTGACTTATTTTTATCATCACTTGGACGAAACTGGTTTGCACTTAAAGGGAAACGTAGACCTTCAAACGGTTGATATTGAGAAGGTAAATTTTGCTCAAGCGTTTTTAACTCTTCATCGCTAAAAATAGTATTTTTATTTGTTGGCGTAACTTCGGGTGAAATATTGATGAGGGCATGTTCATCGAAAGAGTGCTGTTGTATGGCAATATCATATTGACGACGAAGCCACCACTGCGAGAGGCGATCATAATCATCGGGAGCCGCAGTCCCTTCGATTTGTAAAATTTGTGCCTGAATCGCATTTCCCCAATCATGGTACACCGTATAGACATTGCCAAGATTAGTAATGAGACGGTCGAGCTTTTGCATTTCAACGTCGGCCACATATTTGGCAAAGTTCTTTTGCATTGTCCAGTGCAAAACACTCAAGCTTGCAGTCGCAATAAGCAATGTGGTGAGCAAGACTGTTAAAAATAACCGTAATGCAATGGGAACACGTAGAACGTTCAAAAGCACTCTCTCATTTTTACCCTATATTTGGCATTGTAACCAACA
This sequence comes from Acinetobacter sp. V102_4, assembly GCF_031799005.1. Taxonomy (NCBI): domain Bacteria; kingdom Pseudomonadati; phylum Pseudomonadota; class Gammaproteobacteria; order Moraxellales; family Moraxellaceae; genus Acinetobacter; species Acinetobacter sp. V102_4. Next base: position 196,897 of record NZ_JAVQNR010000033.1, read on the forward strand.
ACGAAAAGAAAAACTCTCCATTGTTTCTACATCTTTATTATCTAATCTTTAAGCCAATGGTAAACACAACATTAAAAGGCTTTAAATATGAAAATGACGGCAAAAATTGCATTATTCAGTGCGGCAATTGTAACAATGGGAAGTTTAGCGGCTTGTCAATCGACGACTCAACCACCTAAGCCAGAACGTGGCATGATGCAAGATGGCCCACGTGAAGGCCACCACCGTATGAAACATCGTGAGTTCACACCAGAACAAAAAGCAGCATGGGAACAGCACCGTGCAGAACGTCAAGCTCGCTTTGAACAAATCCAAAAAGCATGTGATGGTAAGGCCAACGGACAAGCAGTAAATGTTCAAGTTGGAGATAAGACACTTGAAGGTACTTGTAACCTTCGTTTTGAACCAAAGCGCCCTCAACCACCAGTTAACGCCCCTGCTCCTGCATCAGCTCAAGCAAAATAATTCTAAAAATCATGAAACAAAAGGCGCCTATAGGCGCCTTTTGTTTATACATAACTATTTACGATTTTGACTATTTGTATCATATAAACATAACCAAAAGTGTTTACACTCAAAGCACTTAGCTAGTTTAAGCATTTTTTTCTTGACTTTGCAGTCACAAAGTAAAGGTCCTGAGGTGCTTGTGCAGTTATGCAAGTTGTTGCACGATGTAATAGTCCAAGGTGCCTCATGGCACATTATCATAGATTAAGATTATAACTCTGGTTTCACCAGTATTGAGGAACCCGATATGCCACAATACAAAGCGCCCTTACGTGATATGCAATTCGTTTTGCATGAATTATTAAATGCTGAAGAACACTATGCAAAATTACCTGATTTCCAAGGTAACGTAAGCCGTGAATTGGTTGATCAATATTTAGAAGCTGCGGCAGACTTTTGTGAAAATGAACTTTCTCCTTTAAACCAAGTTGGCGACCGCGAAGGTTGTACTTGGAATGATGGCGTAGTTACCACTCCAACAGGCTTTAAAGAAGCTTATCAAAAATATATTGAACTTGGCTTCCCGTCTTTATCAGCAGAAGAACAATACGGTGGTCAGGCTTTACCTAACTCTCTAGGTATTGCAATTTCTGAAATGGTTGGTACAGCAAACTGGTCTTGGGGTATGTACCCAGGCTTGTCTCACGGAGCTGTACGTACATTAGAACATCATGGTTCTGATGAACAGAAAGATACTTATTTACCAAACCTTGTTTCAGGTGTTTGGACAGGTACGATGTGCTTAACTGAATCTCATGCAGGTTCGGACTTAGGTATTATCCGCTCTAAAGCAGAACCAAATGCTGATGGTAGTTATGCAATCTCTGGCGAGAAAATCTTTATCTCTGCTGGTGAACACGACATGGCTGAAAACATCATCCATATCGTTCTTGCACGTTTACCAGGTGCACCGAAAGGTACTAAAGGTATCTCATTATTCATCGTTCCTAAATTCCATGTAAGTGCAGATGGAACTATTGGCGAGCGTAATGCGGTACGTTGTGGTTCTATCGAACACAAAATGGGTATTCATGGTAACGCAACTTGTGTCATCAATTTTGACCAAGCTAAAGGTTACTTGATTGGACCTGAAAACCGTGGTTTGAACTGTATGTTCACCTTCATGAACACAGCACGTATTGGTACTGCTGTTCAAGGTTTAGCAGCATCTGAATCATCTTTCCAAGGTGCGTTAACTTACGCGAAAGAACGTTTAGCAATGCGTTCACTTTCTGGTCCGAAAGCTCCAGAAAAAGATGCAGATCCGATTATCGTTCACCCTGCTGTACGTAATATGCTTTTAACTCAAAAAGCGTTTGCTGAAGGCGGCCGTGCACTTGTTTACTTACTTGCTCAATACGCTGACATCGTTGAAAAAGGCGAAACAGAAGAAGAGCGTAAGTTTGCTGACAACATCTTGTCTTTATTGACTCCAATTGCAAAAGCATTCTTAACTGAAACTGGTTCTGAGTCTGCTAAGCACGGTGTTCAAGTCTTCGGTGGTCATGGTTTCATTTCTGAGCATGGCATGGAACAAATCGTACGTGATACACGTATTTCATGTTTGTATGAAGGTACAACTGAAATTCAGGCACTTGATTTGTTAGGTCGTAAAGTATTGCAAACTCAAGGTGCAATGCTGAAAGACTTTACCAAAATGGTTCACAAATTTGTTGAAGCAAACAAAGACAACGCTGCCATGAAAGAATTTGTTGAGCCGCTTGCAGCGCTTAACAAAGAATGGGGCGATCTCACTATGCAAATTGGTATGCGTGCAATGCAAAACCCAGATGAAGTAGGTGCTGCTGCTGTAGACTACCTCTACTTCTCAGGTTATATCACTTTAGCGTACCTATGGGCTCGTATGGCACTTGTTGCACAAGAGAAATTAGCAGAAGGTACTAGCGAAGTTGATTTCTACAATGCAAAAGTAACAACTGCTCGATTCTACTTCAAAAAAATCTTGCCACGTGTTCGCTCACATGTAGATGTTATTGCTGGTGGCTTAGATCCATTAATGTCATTAGATGCTGAACATTTCGCTTTCTAACCATAGTTAGTTGCGATATGCAATGTTAAAAAACGAAAAAGGACTGCTCAGTTTTGACGGTCCTTTTTTTATAAAATCAATGATAAATTTACACTTTAAATTCCATATCCATTTCGTTTAACAGGATATCTAGCACAGGCCAATGTGCACAAAAAAGGTGAACGATTATGCCAATTTACAATGCTCCTTTAGCTGATATGAAATTCATCTTAAATGATGTATTCAAAGCAGAACAATTTTGGCAGTCTAATGAGAAACTCGCTCATGTAGATGCCGCAACTGCTGAAGCAATTTTAGAAGAAATGGCTAAATTTGCTCAGAACGTGACTCATCCATTAAACCGTACCGGTGATGAAGAAGGCGCTCGCTATGAAAACGGCGAGGTGTTCACTCCAGCAGGTTTTAAAGATGCATTCCGTCAATATGCAGAAGGCGGTTGGATTGGCTTAGGGGCCGACGAAGAATGGGGCGGTCAAGGCATGCCAAAAATGCTCACCGTTCTTTCTGATGAAATGTTATTTGCAACTAACCCATCATTTATGCTCTACCCGCTTCTTTCTGTGGGTGCAGGCATGGCTTTAAGCAGCTATGCATCTCAAGAACAAAAAGAAACTTACTTACCTAAGATTTATTCAGGCGAATGGTCAGGCACGATGTGTTTGACAGAACCACATGCAGGTACTGACTTAGGTATTATCAAAACTAAAGCTGAACCTAATGAAGATGGTACTTATAACATTACAGGTACTAAAATCTTCATCACTGGTGGTGACAACGATTTAGCAGAAAACATCATTCACTTGGTACTTGCTAAAACTCCAGATGCACCTGCTGGTTCACGTGGTATTTCTTTGTTCATCGTACCTAAGTACTTTGTGAATGAAGATGGTTCATTAGGTGAACGCAATCTAGTTGGTCCAGGTTCTATCGAACATAAAATGGGGATTAAAGCATCTGCCACTTGTGTGATGAACTTTGATGGAGCAAAAGGTTACCTCGTTGGTAAAGAAAACGAAGGTCTTGCTGCCATGTTTGTCATGATGAACTACGAACGTTTATCTATGGGTATTCAAGGTTTAGGTGCATCTGAGTTTGCATATCAAAATGCAGCACAATATGCGACTGACCGCTTACAAGGCCGTAGTGCTTTAGGTGTTCAATCACCAAACAAACCAGCAGATAGCATTTTGGTACATGGTGACGTGCGTCGTATGTTGTTAAACGTACGTGCAAACAATGAAGCATCACGTGCATTTGCGGTCTATGTAGGTCAACAGCTCGATATCACTAAATTCTCAACTGATGCCGAAGCTGTGAAAAAAGCCAATAATCGCGTTGCGCTTTTAACACCTATTGCTAAAGCTTACCTTACAGATACAGCATTCCAAGCAACTTTAGATGCTCAGATGGTATTTGGTGGCCACGGTTATATTCGTGAATGGGGTATGGAACAATGTATCCGTGATCTTCGTATTGCTCAAATCTACGAAGGAACAAACGGCGTTCAATCTCAAGATTTAATTGGTCGTAAAACCATTAAATGTGGCGGTGCGTTCATTGCTGAATACATCACTGAAATCCGTGACTTTGCAAATGACTTAGACACAGACTTGAACTTCATTAAAGATGCCACTTTAGATGCTGCAACTGAAATTGAAGCAATCACTCAGTTTATTATTGAACAAGCTGCTGAAAATGTAGACTTCCCGAACTCAGCTGCGGTTGATTACTTACATGCAGTTGGTTTACTCAGCTTCGCTTATATGTTTGCGAAAATTGCTGCTGCTGCCAAAGATAAATCTGGTGATTTCTATCAAAACAAACTTGCTTTAGCTCAATACTTTGTTGAACGTATCTTGCCAGATATTGATGCGCGTATTGCTAAAATCAAAGCAGGTTCTGACTTAATTATGGGCTTTAGTGAAGATTACTTTACGAACCAAGCTTAATTAAGTTCTTTATAAAAAACGCCTGAAAAATCAGGCGTTTTTTATTTTGTATCTACTATTTCAATTGGCATGAAATTTGTTTAATTTCTAAACATTACGAAGCAAACAAAAGATTTTACTATGCCTGATCCCAAAAAGTATGAGCGTATTCTGGACCGATTTGGTCATTATGCCGTTGAAGCTTTTCATTATTTAGCCTTGTTTATTATTGGCTGTATGGTGGCGTGGTCCGCAGCCAATACTGTTTTTGAAATTTTGACAGTCAAAAAGTATGCTTCAATTGATGATATTTTATTATTATTTATATACTTAGAGCTTGGAGCAATGGTTGGGATTTACTTTAAAACCAATCATATGCCTGTACGCTTTCTTATTTATGTTGCGATTACGGCATTAACCCGTTTACTCATTTCAGATATCCAACATGACCATAAAGCGGATATGGACCAAGTCATTATTACAGGCTCAATTCTTATTTTAGCCCTTTCTATCTTAGTCGTTCGTTTTGCATCTTGGAATTATCCTTCAGTGATGAAAGAAAAGCATGCAAAAACACCCACAACCTTAAAGCCCCCTCAACCTCAAGATGATGAATTAGCATAGAAAAATGGCCTCAACATTGAGGCCATTTATATATTCTATATTTCAAAATTAACGGACACGATAAATTTGATGTTTTGAGTCTACGAGTAAATATTGGTTAGGTGTTTTAACCCAACGGTATCCACGTGGCGGCTCATACAAACGATGCGATCTCCAGTCTGAAACATAATAGCGACTATTACGGTATTCCGCAGGAATACGATCACCGCGTTTAAATGCTACATATCGACCATAGTGCTTTCCACGATCGGCATTTGACCAACTTGGCGCCCGATGATCATTACGATAATCATGGCGACGGTCATCACGATCACGATGTTCATATCGGTCATGGTCTCTACCATGATTATTATCCCAACGATGATTTGTATCGGCCATCGCGGTAGCTGATATACCTAACATTAACGTCGAAAGTACAAGAACGATTGGCTTTTTCATGCCCTATTTCCTTTTAATCTTGATATGAAACTAGATTAGAAGACAGTCAAGGAGAAACCATGAATAAAACAGATAACATTGCTAAGGTTTGTAATGACTATAAAGAAAATATGAAGAATCTGTATCTATGCTAACATTAGCTTTTTTCTAGCTAGGTCAATTGCTGTGTCTGAAATCAGTTTTGAACGTCTTCATCAGTTTTTCTGCAAAGTTCCAAGTGTGCAAGAAGCACGTATCATGGCGAATGGAGCAGATGGCGAACACGCTTGGTGGTTTAAGTTCAGTATTGATGTAGAACACCCACTTGCATGGCAAACAGTTCAAGAGTTAGGGCATGTTTTAAACTACCTATCAACAAACGAACGCCTACCGACCTTATTCTTTCCTGTTTCTCCACCTCCGTATATGAATGGTGAAGCAAAAGATTTTTTATCGTGGATTATTCAGTGTAATCATCCGGAGTTTTCTCCAGATGTAGTCTGTGATTGGCTTGAAGCGCGTTTGCCAAATCCTGTTGATGATGAGTCACAGTGGAAAATTAAGACTGATTTGAGTGAATTGGAAAAGTTAGATGATAAGACTTTGGATCAGTTGATTCCGCCAACACCTTAAATTATTTCAATGATGGGATAGGCTAAGTGATATAGAAATTAAATATTTTCCAATATTCGCTGGTGCTAAATGTCATCCACAACCTGCCCGAATTTATGAATATATTGTTTTTGCAATAAAATCGGTTAAATGGAGATATTGAACAGGTTTTGTGGATGACAAATGCCTTTGGTTACTTTGGGCAAAACCAAAGTAACGAATGAGCTCTAGGTTTAGGGTGAGACTAGGTAAGACTCCGTCGTGAACATATAGCCTCAACGTTTATATAAAATAGAATTAAAAAGTCGACAATCCAGACCATTCCATAAAACGATAAATCCAATACTTCACTTTAGACTCATCGGCATACTTCGCATAGTCCACGCTCATCTGTCTACCTTGCAGGTTTGACCACGATGTATTGAAGTAATTTTGAGCATCTTTAAAGACTTGATCTTGAACTTTTCCAATGACCAGCATGTCAGTTTCAAGGTTATAATTTTTTAAATTACGGGCTGTAAAATTAGCCGATCCTACAATCAACTCAGCTTGCTGAGCGTTATATTTTAAGATCATTTTGCTATGGTTCTGCTCGCCATGGGTATCACACCAACGGATTGGAATACCTACAGCATGAAGCTCTGAGGCCACCTGACGGTTTGGAATACCATTTTTTTGTCGGCCAAAAGCATCTTTATTTGGATCAAGCAAAACGCGAACAATAACCTCTCTATCTTGAGCACTTTTTAGAGCCTGAATAATCTTACGTTCAGATAAATAGAACATACTTAAATCAAGGTGCTCTTTAGGCTTAGCTGAGTTAATCAATTTTAATACAGATTGATAAATCGCCCCTTCAGTTAAGACTTGGACTTGAGGTTTGGTTACGTCTTTTTCAAAATCACCTAAAATGAGCGAGGGTGCACTACTTCCCGACATTCTTGCAACCGCTGCTTCAGTTTGTAGAACATCAGCTGCTGTGGCTCCCGTTACAACCAATGCAACATTTGAGTGTCTAGAACTACCATCATGTGGGTTTGCAGAAGTTACAAGTGATTTCCAGCCAGCATCGGTATCAACTACCACGGTTTTACGGTGATTCGCCTTAAAGTTAAATAAGTTTAAATAGCTACGCAGTGTAATTTTTTCATCACCGAACGGATTTGGTAACCAGCCTTTTTCAGGATTATTTCCAACATTCTGGCAGCAGATGTACCATAAGCCGGACCAGAATGGGTTAGACGCACGTAATGGGCCTAAATTGGTTTCAATCACATCAACACCTGCTTGACGTAACTGACGGTAATTTTCAGGTTTTAAGCCCCCATAGACCGAGTTAATCGGGTCAGTAATCATTACAATCTGAATTTGGCGATTTTGTCTTTTTTTACTTACCAATGCATCAGTTAACTCTTGCATGAGTGGTCTTTGCTTTATTTTTGAATCGCCAACTTCTGAATTAAACAAGAACATATCCACCACAATCGTGGTTTTGGCCTCATCAATCATTTTCAAGATTTCATCAAAGATGTGCTGATCAACCTGTTGTTGCCCTTTTGCATCAAGGTAGGTTTTATCTGCTAAAAATTTGACATCGGCATGTCTAAGCTTGCCACTAAAGTTAATCCCTTGTGGCAATGGTTTTACTGTGTGGTAAATTGCCGATGCAAGATATGCAATAGCAACAACGCAAAGTAATATCGCCATATAACGACGCCCTGACCAATTTATTTTTTGATGAATTCGTTGAAAAATACGCATAAAAAAGACCTAACTTGATAGTTTCAAGTTAGGTCTTTTGGTATGATTTTTCAAGTTTAGTTTCGTGTTAAACCCTTAAAATTTAAAATCAACACCTACTGTAAAATTGCGTCCAACTTGTGGAATATTGGATAAGAACGAAGCATGTTGATAAACGGTGTCATCTAACAAATTGTTCGCTTTCATATAGACGCGATAATCTGTTTTTGCAGCATATTGCCCTGAATATGCCACACCAAGGTTTAGCATATTATAGCCTTCAGTTTCGGTCTCATAGGCCGCGATTTTGTCTTGGTTAAAAACATGATAATACTCGGCAGAACCGCTAAATCCATCACCGAAGTCTGCGTCGATTTTAGTCCCTAAACGTCCTGCTGGAATACGTGGAGCATTACCTTCTGCATCAATTTTACCGCGCACATAGTCACCAAAAGCACTGATCTTGTACATTGGGGTAATTTGATAACCAATTTCACCCTCTGCACCATAGAAACGTGCTTTATCTTGAGTGTATTGAACTAAACGGAAGTCTTTATAGCGGTCAAGGGTTTGCGCATAGATGTAGTCATCAAACCAGTTATGGTAAACATGAAGATGATAGTCGAGTTTGTCCTTATCAAAATGCAAACCTAACTCAACATTATTCGATTTTTCCTTACTGAGTTGATCATTTCCTAACTCATAAGTATTTGTCGCAAAGTGCCCACCATTTGCATATAACTCTTGAGCTAAAGGCAGACGTTCTTGATGTGAAGCTACAAAAGAGAGTTTGTAGTTTGGCGCAAACTCCCAGTTCGCAGCACCTGCGTAAGAAAATGCCGAACCATCAAAATCTTGTTTTGAGTTGTCGTCTACATCAATTTCTTGCTGATCTGCACGTGCAGAAAGCTCAAAATGTACGTCTTTCCATTGTTTATGTTCTAAGGCAAATACACTCCACTTTTTGGTAGTGGTCGGAGCCATAAAAGCTTCTTCGCCAGTCAAATCTAATTTTTGCTGGCCTAACTGCGCGCCAATGACCCCTTCCCAATCAGCAATAGGGTTATGTACTAACTCAATACGCCCGTCATAGCCTTTGTTTTGGAATCGGGTTGCAATTGCCCCTTCTTCAATTTCATCATGCTGATAGTCGGTATAGCTTGCTTGTGCGCGTAACTTTTGAAAGCCTGCAAATGGATCATTTAACTCAGTTTTAAAATCATAACGCTCAGATTTTAAATCAATCCATGGACCACCATGTTCGTGCTCATGTTCTTCATTTCCATGGTCATGAGCTTCTTCACCATCTTCATGCTCATGATCGCCACAATGTAAATGCGGTATTCCTGTTAGATGAGCACTACAACTTTCATATTCATGGCTATGCCCAGGCAAACCATATTGGTCTCGACGGTTGCTATAAGAAATACCTGTATAACCACGGTCATAAATCCAAGACAACCCAACGTTAACTGAATCGCCCTGAGCAAAAGTATTGTCTACACGGCGCTCTTTTTCACCTTCATGAATATAATTCGGCGCAATGTAGTTATTCGCGTCACGTGTTAACCCCTCAATACGTAAAGCAACTTGGCTACCCAAGCCAACAGTTACACCAGCACTCGCCAGTTTTTCATCACTTCCAGTGTTGTAACGTAAGCCAACTTGTCCTTCATAACCGTTTTCAGGCATTTGCGTAGGGATCTTGTTATCAATGACGTTGACTAAACCACCGACGGTCCCCGCACCAAACAGTAAAGTTGAAGGGCCGCGAATTACTTCGACTTGTTTCGCCAGCACAGGATCTACAGTGACAGCGTGGTCAGGAGACAACGTCGAGACATCAATATTTTCTGATGAATTTTGCAGTACTTTAACGCGTGGCCCATCTTGTCCACGGATAACAGGACGACTCGAACCAGCCCCAAACTGATTAGCGTAAATTCCCACTTCGCTACTCAGCGCATCCCCAATGGTCGCAGCACCTTGCGATAAATGCTTTTGGTCAACGACAGTATCTGCAACAGCAAAATCCTGTGAAGTTTGCTCAAGTGGATGAGCCTTAATTCGAATGGTTTCTAACTTTTCAACATTTTCACTTTCTGCTGCAAACAAAGGAACGGATATGACAGCTAAAATGGATAAGGTCAAAATATTTTTATAAAACTGCATTGGATGTGTCCCGAATCACGATATGTTTTATTTTTGTTATATTATAACATTTCGTTTGTTTTGCAATAAAAAACATTTTTAATTAGACGATTCGTTAGACTGGTCAATTAAATGATGTGAGTAATTTTTGATTTCTAATGCCTTTTACAATCTCTCATGCCGTTATCGCTCCTCCTCTATCCAAGCTTAGCCAAAACACTTTACCGATTGCTGCGTTAGCCATTGGGAGTATGACACCCGATCTTTACCGCTTATTTACAGTTCATGCCAGCATGCTGACTCACCAATGGAAAGGACTGATCTATCCCAATCTTGCATTAGGCTTACTGTTTTGTGCTGTTTGGTATTTTCTTTACCGTCCAGTGGTGTACCGTTTTTTTGGTGTACAACATGATCTTGCGCTCAATTCTTTAAAACGTATTTCTATATTTTTTATTGGAATCATATTTGCACTCATCATCGGCATAGCGACTCATCTGATTTGGGATGGTTTAACGCATGCAGACTTTCGGACTTTTGTATTTAAAGATGTATTAGCGACAACAGTTCATCTTTTTGGACGTCCATATCCATTACATCGTCTTTTGCAACTAGGTTCCTCCGCTCTTGCTTTACCTTTTCTCGCTTGGATGTGTATTCACTATTACCAGCGTTATAAACAGCATTGGAAAGTAAGTAGAAAAATTAAAATTTTTGCATGGTCTTTATTTATTCTATCTACGCTCTTGGGTTTATTTTCTTTTTGGGATTATGCTCGCTACATTCCTCATGAGGTTTGGCATGCTGATACCTATTATTTTACAGGCCGTTCGATTAATGAGTTTATGCAGGGCTGGTTAAGTACCTTCAGCTTAGGATGCTTATTATTCTTGTTTTTAGATCGGCAACAAAGAATGGGATGAATCGGGAAACTTGCTGCCAAATTGCTCATTTTCAGGTTAATTTCTGCGGTTTTTTGATCTACTTCTTGTGACAAACCATGCAACAAGGCATAATCGAAAACTTATTTTTTTTGACGGTGCGCGGTTTACGCATCCGTCTTTTCAGCCAATATAGTTTGGATAATCTTCATTATGATGCGAACTCATTACTGTGGCTCTTTAACTGAAGCCCAAATCGACCAAACCGTTACACTATGCGGTTGGGTACATCGTCGCCGTGACCATGGCGGTGTTATTTTCCTTGATATGCGTGACCGTGATGGTCTCGTTCAAGTAGTTATTGACCCAGATACTCCAGAAGCATTTGCAACTGCTGATAAAGCACGTTCTGAATATGTATTAAAAATTACAGGTCGTGTTCGTCGCCGTTATGAAGGTACTGAAAATGCCAACATGGTGAGTGGTCAAATTGAAGTTTTGGGTAAAGACATCGAAGTTCTTGCTGCTTCAGAAACACCTCCATTCCCGTTAAATGATGAAAATACCAATATTTCTGAAGAAATTCGTTTGAAATATCGTTTCTTAGATATTCGTCGTCCTGAAATGTTGGATCGTTTACGCTTCCGTTCTAAATTGACTAATCTTATTCGTAATTATTTCGAAGACAATGGTTTCTTAGACGTTGAAACACCTATTTTGACACGTGCAACTCCTGAAGGTGCGCGTGACTATTTAGTACCAAGTCGTGTACAAAATGGCAGTTTCTATGCACTTCCACAATCACCACAATTATTCAAACAATTGTTGATGGTGGGTGGTATTGATCGTTACTACCAAATCGCGAAATGTTTCCGTGACGAAGACTTACGTGCCGATCGTCAACCAGAATTTACTCAAATCGACGTTGAAACATCGTTCATGAGTGACGATGACATTATGGACTTAATGGAAGTCCTAACTGTGAAGATGTTCGATGAACTTCTTGGCGTTAAATTCGATAAATTCCAACGTATGACTTACGCAGATGCAATGCGTGACTATGCATCAGACAAACCTGACATGCGTATTCCGTTGAAACTCGTTGACGTTGCAGACTTAATGCAAGAAGTAGAGTTCAAAGTATTTGCGGGTCCTGCAAAAGATCCTAAAGGTCGTATTGTTGCTTTACGTGTTCCAGGTGCAGCGTCATTGCCACGTAGTGCAATCGATGAATACACCAAATTCGTTGGCATCTATGGTGCAAAAGGTTTGGCTTATATCAAAGTTAATGAACTCGCTAAAGGAATTGAAGGTCTTCAATCTCCAATCGTGAAATTCATTGAACCGATCGTACTTGAATTGTTGGCACGTGTTGGTGCGCAAGATGGCGATATCGTATTCTTCGGTGCAGATAAAGCTAAAGTTGTAAATGATGCAATGGGTGCTCTTCGTGTGAAGATTGGCCATGATTTGAACCTTTCAACTTGTGAGTGGGCTCCACTTTGGGTTGTTGACTTCCCAATGTTTGAAGAAACTGACGATGGCAAATGGACTTCTGTTCACCATCCGTTCACGCTACCAAAATCAAGCGTAGAAGAAGTGAAGAGCAATCCAGGTGAAGCACTTTCTGTTGCTTACGACATGGTATTGAACGGTACTGAAGTTGGTGGTGGTTCACTTCGTATTTATACATTAGAAATGCAAAAAGCGATTTTTGAAGCACTTGGTATTTCTGATGAAGAAGCAGAAGAGAAATTCAGCTTCTTACTAAATGCGCTTCGTTACGGTGCTCCTCCTCACGGTGGTTTAGCATTTGGTCTTGACCGTTTAGTGATGTTAATGACTGGCGCGACTTCTATTCGTGACGTTATTGCATTCCCTAAAACTAAGACTGCTGAATGTCCACTTACTCAAGCACCTGCTCCTGTTGAAGCAAATCAGCTTCGTGACTTGGGCATCCGCTTACGTGAAAAGCCAAAAGCTGAAGAAACTAAATAATTTTTAGATTTTCAAATTAAAAAACCCTGCTTATGCAGGGTTTTTTATTAAGTAACTTTCAAATTTTAATGAGATATTTCTTTTTCAAAACTTGAGAGCGTTTTAAATTTTTGATCAAAAATTTGAATAATTTCTGTTTTAAGCTTTTCAAAATCGACCACGTGTTCATCATCATTTAGACAAATTTGTGGAAGCCTTTCATTCTTAATAACATTATTAATTTCAGGAAGATTTTGTAGCCTTAAGTTAAAGTTTTGACCACGTTCAAATATATTTACAGGATAAAAGCGGCCTGAGCACAATTGCCATAATCGGAAAAGATATTGGTTAACATCTAAAGGCTGTCTAAACCGATGACTTGATACTTCTTTTAAGTAAGCCTCTTCAGTTTTCCACACTTCGTCAAAGACTGACTTCAAAAATGGTTGAGGCAAATGAGTACTATAAAAGCTTGAAAATTTTCGATTATATAAACTTAAAAAATTCCCCAAATTACTGCTCATAGAATAACGATAATTAAAAAGAGCATAGGGATTTTTATGAAATAATTTTCGCTTATCAAAATGTTTATTAATAATTGCAACATCAGTCAAAGCAACTGCGCCTAAAAAGTTCTCTTCACCTACTACCATGAGTGGCTGTAAACGCACACCATCACAAGGTAAACCATTTTTAAAAAAGAACTCAGGCTCTAACGGTCTATTGATAAAGGTATCATCATTAAAATAGACAAAATGCTCTGCTAACCCCTCAATTTTATGAATATTGATTTCAATGGCATGTGAGTTAAATGTCGGTAAGCAGTTTGGTTCTATAATTTGATCGTGTGTGACCAAATTTAACTTAGGATGATTTTTGACTAAAAATTCAGGGAAATGCCCACAAGTCACCAGATGGATCTTTCTGACCCACGGACAAAATTTCTCAACAGATCGAAACCAGTAATGAAGATTATTCCAGTCGCGATAGCGACATTGATCAACAGATTCAACCGCCTTTGTTTTAGTTTCTCTGGATTTATAATATATGTATTGTTGCTGCCATTTCGTATCGGTTGAATCCACCCAAATCATTACAAAATCAACAGGCTGCATTAAACATATATCCAAATAAGTACAGAAATTTACTAGAAAATTTCAGATAAAAAATGGACCTCAAAGTTTATTAATGTTAATAAAAATTCACAATCTATTCATAATTTTAGTTTTTCTACATAATTTTACTCAATTAAGGCTCTATTGAGATGAGAGTGGGCAAATGGCATAATACCTCCACTTTTTCTCCCTTGGTGATTCATTATGGCAATGCGCCCTGATGTACGTCGACATGCTTTAATCGTAATTGTATTCTCTCTTGCGCAATGGTTTTTCATGCGCTATATCCTTGCCAATGAGTTATTTAACATCAATACAAATCAACGTATTCTTTATTTCTGCGTAAGTAGCTTAGCAGGTGCATTGCTTATTTTTGTTGCCCTGATTTATATGGTTTTAAAAGGAAATACGGATAAATAAAAATTCTTTTTATTTATCATTTGAGGTTGTTATGGGTTTACGAAAATCTACAAGAAAAATTTTTCGTTATTTGTCATTTAATTTAAGGTTTTACAAAGATATAAGATTTAAAAATATTGATTCAGAAAACTTTGCAGATCCTATTATTTTAAATCCTTTGGATAATTGCCAAATTATTATACCCAAAATAATTTGGATGTATTGGGACTCAGAGATACCTGAACTGGTAAAAAGATGTTTTAATCAAGTAAAACAATTAAACCCAGAATATCAAATTCATATTTTAAATTCTGACAATATATCAGAATTTTGTGATTTTGATTTTTCAGTTTATAAGAACTTAACGCCTCAACAAAAATCAGATTTATTAAGATTCTATCTTCTCTATTATTATGGGGGGATATGGTTAGATGCAAGTATTATTACTTACACTAATCTTAATTGGATTACCGATGTTTGTAAAAAAAATAAAACATCTGCTTTTGCATATTATCGAGCTGCTAATACGACTGTAAAAGAATATCCTGTTATCGAGAATTGGTTACTTGCCTCAGAAAAAGGAAATATTTTCTTTAAAAAATGGTTAGATGAATTATCTTATGCTTTAAAACTTGGAGTTAAAAACTATATTTCTGAAATCAAAAATACAAAGCCAAATTATTCCGAATACTTTCAAAATATAGGTCTACTTGAGTATCTAATCGCTTATGTGGTTTGTCAAAAAGTCTTACGAGAAATGCCAATCAGTATCTCGCTGATTAATTGTGATAAAAATGCATTTTTATATCAAAATATTGATTTAAAATGCAACATTTATTTCATTGAAGCTTTAGTTTTAAAACATAGACCTGATCAAATGCCCCTCCTAATTAAATTAATCGGATCTGATCGAGCTCTTTTAACGCCATATGTACTTAAAAATAAATTTAAAAATAATTCTTTTTTAGATTTTCAAAAAAGAGGTAATTAAATTACCTCTTTTTTTTTGAAAAATTTATCTATTTAAGGGATATTTTTTATATATTAATTTTGCAAAATTATAATTTATAGATTCACCATAGCGACTTTTAGGCAAATCCAAGGATTTTGCACGCTCTCCCTCGATCGCACTTAATTGCGTATCCTTTTCACCCACATTAATTATGGGATGATCTACTAGATATGTCATTAAGATATGGGAATTTTCATTGAAGTCGAACAAATAACTCCAGTCATCTGCTTTTCTAATTAAATGATGATAAGCAATTAAATTTTTAGCCATTTCACGATCAACCACATACGCAACAGCATAATTTACTCGATTATAAAAGTGAGGATGTACTTCTAATATATCTTTATTAAACAGTTTTTCAGTTTTTAATATCCCCCTAACTTTTAAACTTTCTTTCATCTGTATACCGCCTAAACTAAGTAAAATATTTTTAGGCAAATTAATTTTTTTGAGTTCTTTTTCCAAATTTTCGCGATTTAAATCGTTGGGTAAGATAGCATCATCTTCAAAAATCAAAGCAAATTGCTCATCTGTTTCTAGGAATTTTTCTAAAGCTAAAAGATGAGACAAGGTACAGCCTAACTCTGCTGGAGTTAATGGTTTGGAGCGCCCTTTTACAGCTTTTTCAAAATATTCTTTTGCTGAAAGCTCTCCCCCTTTAATTCCTACCTTTGTTATAGGTAAATTTCCTTGTTTAAAAAAATTCTGATTGAGGAACTTACTTAAACGAGGTGATTTTTCATCTTCGATAGTTACAACATAAATCTTCATTAAGCTATTCCCCTTTTAAACAGCGAGTATCATATCTAATGTAAAATAGAGTTAATATATCTTTTTTATTTTCTTGTATTGTCATGATTCGTTCAATTCAAAAAAAATGGTACAAATATCAACAAGCAAAAAAAGCAAAATCTTTTGACTCTCATTGGTATATGCGTTTCGGCTGGTTAGAACAACCTTTTACAACACTTGAGCAATTAGATTCACTCTTTGAGATCCATTCCCCTAAAAAGTTTACATTTGCAGATAGCTTTTATGCTTATGAAAATGGCCGTCATTTCATTTTTTTTGAAGAAGTCGATGATCAGCATCCAGTAGGCTTTCTTTCTGTTTTAGAAGTCTTTAAGGATGGCACCTACCCCCCACCTGAGACTATTTTAAAACTCGACTATCACCTCTCATATCCTTGCGTATTTAAAGTAGAAGACACTTGGTACATGATTCCTGAGACTTCGGCTAATAAAACTATTGAGCTTTGGAAATGTAATGAGTTTCCACTGAAATGGGAAAAGCATTCTAATCTGATCGAGAATATCGAAGCAGTCGACAGCACACCTTTTTATCATGAAGGCTTATGGTATCTTTTTACTTCAACGCGTCGTGATTGTAAGAAGTTTGGTGACCGTTTAGATCTATTCTTTACTGAAGATATTTTGAATCCTGAATGGCAAGAGCACCCAATGAATCCAGTGTATCGAGGCAGTCAGCAGTTTCGTATGGCAGGCAAACCTTTTATTTATAAAGGACAACTGGTTCGACCAAGCCAAGATTCTTTAAAACGTTATGGCGGCAATATCGAATTAAAAGCGATTACTCAGCTTAGCCCAACAGCCTATGAAGAAAAATTACTAGAAGTGGTTTTACCAGACTGGAATCAGGCAGATGACGGTTGCCATACCATTAATGTCGAAGATAACTTCGTGGTACTTGATGCCATCCGCCTTACGCCAAAAAATAATTAAGTTTTCAACAGCTGCTTATAAATATTAAGCGTCTGCTCAGCCATGGCTGGCACAGTTAGTTCAGCTTTGGCTTTTTCATACAGAGGGCTAAAGTCATTTTGTGCATCTGGCTTAAGTGCAGCTTGAATTGCACTTGCTAGGCCCTCTGCCTCTCCAATTTCTGCTAGATATTGTTCTGGCAGCCACTCGATCACACCATTCACTTTAGTTGAAGCCATAGCTTTATCGGCCTGTAAAGCTTCTACCATCACTAACGGAAAACCTTCACGGTCAGAAGATAAAACTACAACATCTGCCAACTGAACCAAATCTCGAGCATCAGTTCTAAAGCCGAGAAAAGCGACCCGATTTTGCATGTTTAATTCACTGACTTGTTTCTCTAAACTTGCTCTAAGTGAACCATCGCCTACAATCCATAAATTGGCATCGATATGTTGCATCGACTCAATCAATAAACTGATATTTTTTACTGGTTCTAGACGTCCAATACACATGACAACTTTTTTGCTAGGGTCTAACTCAGCAAAATCTTTTTGAATCGATTGAAGTAATTTTTCTTTATTTTCAGCTGTAAGAGCAGGTTGAGGATACACTCCATTATAAACCACGTGTGCTTTCGACTCGGGAATCCCTTGTGTGAGTGCTTGGCTCACAGCAATAACCGCATCACCTGCCAAATAGGCAGATTTATTCTTTTTAGTACCATGTACCGTCGTTACAAATTTCGGGCCAGATAAAAATGGCTTAATGCGGGCAATCAGCTCAGCCGCCTTTCCAGCTTGTGCATGAACAATAACAGGTTGAATTTGCTGGATCAGATTTTTAAGTTGCCAAAGTAAAAAGATATTCCAACGGCTACGAGCAAAGTCGACAGCATGAAAATGTACCTGTTGGCTAAACTTGTCTACGTAGCAAGGATGTGCGATCACGTGCACTTCATGGTTCAAAGCAAGCTCATTAACTAAGTTAAAAGTGTGCTGCTCTAAGCCACCAATTCCGCCACTCGTTGCCAATACCTGAACAATTTTCATAGCTTGCCTACTTATTTTTATCTTTATTCATAGTCTGTTCAAATAGTTTTGCTTCTTTTAGAAATGCATAAAACGCGTTGATCATACTATTAACGAAACCGCGCCAACCATTTAAGAAACTACGGCGAATAAAATAAGACTTCATGAAAGTCACTGGCATTACCAAAACCAATTTTGCAACGCTTGGAGACTTTCCTTTTTGGTATTTCTCTAGTGCTTTGAGGTTGGAATATTGATTATTTTTTTCGACTTTAACAAAAATGCTCGACTCGCCATAATGATAAATATCATGTTGAGCGCGTTGAGATTCACCATCTACAATCACATTTTCATGGACTTTATTGGCAAGGTCGTAATGCCCTTTAGACTTGCGAAAAAAACGCACTTTTGCATGCTTTTTAGTATGTTTGCTGTTGGGAACACCTAAGAACACATCATTAATCGGTGTGATTAATGCATCAAGCTTGTTCTGTTGAATGGTCTCAACAATCTCTTGTTTTAACTCGTTAGATAAGACTTCATCACCATCTAGATTGAGTACCCAATCATTTCGGCATTTTGCTAAAGCCAAACTTTTTTGCCCAGCATAACCTTGCCAATCTTGATGAGAAATATGCGTATTTTCAAAGCGCTGTGCAATTTCATAAGTATTGTCAGTACTGCCAGAGTCTAAAATAATGACTTCATCAAAATCACTGACACTTTGCAAAGTTCGCTCTAACCAAGCACCACAATTTAAAGTGACAACATAGACACTACATGGAATTTTATTCATAACTTATAACGTCCTTTAGCAAGGGCGATACGCATCTGTAAAGCATTCATGGCACCATGCGTGCTGACACGTGGAATATTAAATTGATTAATTGCTTCGTACGCTTCGATTTTTTTACGAGTTGATACGGCGTTTTTAAAGCCAATCTCTTGCGCCATTTTCTGGTGCTTTTCGTTAAATCGACCAAATGGATAGGCAAAGCTAGGACATTTTCCAACCAAAGCTTCAACATCTTTTTTAGATTGAAGCATTTCATCATAAGCGGTTTGATCATCAAGCTTAAGTAAATTCACATGATGTTGTGTATGCGCACCAAACTCTATGAAGCCAGAACTTGCCATTTCATGGATTTGCTCATGAGTTAGCTTTTCAATTCCTTCAATTTGCGTAGCCAAATAAATGGTTGCCTTTGCATTATATTTTTTAAGTAATGGATAGGCATATAGATAATTATCCATAAATCCATCATCAAAACTTAAAGCAACAACGTTCTTTTGACCACGATATTGTTCAAGCTCAGAGACAAAGCAAAAAGTAACTTTTTTACGCGTCAACAACTGTAAGAGTTGTTCAAACTTTTCAGGAGGCATATTCATGCCAGAGGCCGCATCTTTAGGGGTCACCTGATGCAGCATGACAATACGTGGTAGTTTGCTCGAACGAAACGGAAGCCAGAAAGTATAATTACCCAGCACATATAACAGTGCAGCAAGTACTAGTAGGCCTACCGCAACGTACAAAAACCACATCATGCATAAACCTCATGTGACCATTCATAATTTTCTGAAAGAGGCTGCTTAAATGTCACTTCAACCATAAATTGGGTGATGCGCTTAGCATTGAAAGATTTACGTGTTTTCTCCCATCCCTCTTTCGCTATTTTTTCAGCTTGCTCTGGATTCTGATCAAAGAATTGTATCTTCTTGGCCAAGTCGAACTGATCATCAAAGTAAACCACTTCCTGCTCAGTGTAGAGTTTTTCAAAGCCAGGAATTCTTGGGCTAAAGGTGAGTAAACCATTACCGGTCAGTTGTACAATACGGTCAGAACTATACAAGGTTACATCATTACGGCGTGAGTAATTGAGTCCCATTTTTGTCTCAGACAGAACCTTATAATAACCTTTACCGTAAACACCTGGCTGTTCAAAGCAACCATAATATTGATAGTTCACATGGCCTTGTTTCAATGCATCTGCCAAATCTTTTAAGAACTTCTCACGCTCAGGTTCTTTATAAACCACGCCACAGAAAATAAAAGTCTTGTCTGTGTTAGCGTTTGAAAATTGTTGTAGCGTTTCTACATTACGGTGACCAACATTTGGCAAATAGGCGACGCTTAAATGAGGCTGCTTTAATTTTTGTAGATATTCGCCACCTGTTGTGCAGAAAATAGCATCTAGGTAAGGCGAAAATGCTTTTACGAAATCGAGTTTGCTTTCGAGATAAAGCGGGTCAACATACCAAAATGCAATTTTAGTATTTGGATAAGATTCTTTAATCTGTCTGAGAACATCTGGACTCATTAAATCACTATGCCCGATGAGTACCAGATCAGGTTCAATATTATTAACGACTTTTAGTACTTCTTTATTGGCCCAACTGGCACCCAGTTTTTTTGTTTTAAAAATGGTTCCCATGCGAGCCATGTCACGAAAACTAAAGTCATAAACGAAATGGCCATTTTCAATTAATCCGGCAGAAATTTTACGGTCTGTGCAGTAAAAATGGGCGCCTTGTTTATTAAAGCCAAAATTCGCAATATGCAATATTTTCATTTATTTACTCAAAATAAAAAATTTAATTTTTCGCTAAAAGATATGTTGCCACACGGTCTGCTTCTTTAAAAGCATAAGGTTGTGGTAACTGTACAACACAAGTCTGCTGTGAAATTAATTTTGATTCTAACATTTGATCAACTGAGTAGGTAATGCGGTCGTCTTTCAAACGGTCCATTGCCATTACCCCTACTCGACAACCCGCAGTAAGTGCCTCAAAAATCATAGATACGCTATCTTCTGTCACCCAAACAGCTTCTGCTTTTTGCATTTCTTCAAAAATCCAGCCTTGAGGTGTTTGCTCAACCGGAAATATTTGCAAATGTGTGGCAAAGCTTTGCTGTCTTAAAATATCGATAAATCCTGCTGGCGTTCGGCGTGAAGTCGTCAGAATAATTTCAGCGTCTGGATTATTCTCAACAATTTTTTGAACACTGCTTAATACTTTATCTGGGTTCCATTGATGTCGTTTAGATGAGCCACCTAAGGCTATTAAAATTCTGGCTGCTTGATGGCGATCTTCATTACGAATTGGATTGAGTGCACCACGCGTGACAATCACATGGCTATCGGCATGAATGCCATCATGTTCTGGAATAACAGCATAATCAAAGCAAACCACAGGTAAGTTAGGTTTCATCAAAATAATAGTTTTAGCTTTTCTAAAAATTTTACCGAGTAACCAGACCCGAAAATGAGTGTGACTGCCCACTCCAAATATAAAATCGGGGGCTTGTTGAAATAAGGAGGTTTTTGAAGAGAAAAGTACCTGAATTAAAGAAATAATAGGTAAATCAGAAATAAGGATTTCTTCAAAAGTTGTATCTGCCTGTTGTCTTTGCATCGCCTGAAACAAGCCTAATGCTTGTGAGCGATGTCCTGCCTTACCATCAGAGACATAGACAATATGCATAAAAGCTCCATAAGCCAAAAATAAAAAGGCGAAACCAAAGTTCGCCTTTTTATGTTAACGGATTAACTTATTTTACGTAAGTTAACCAGTGTTCATATTTCGGATTTCTACCTTGAACTGCATCAAAGTAAGTCTTTTGAATTTCAGTAGTAATTGGGCCACGGCCACCTGAACCAATTGGACGGTCATCGTATTCACGAATTGGTGTTACTTCCGCAGCAGTACCAGTAAAGAATGCTTCATCTGCAATGTAGAATTCATCACGTGTAATACGACGCTCAACAACTTGATAACCAAGATCTCTAGCAATCGTCATTACTGTTTGACGTGTAATGCCATCAAGCGCACCACCAGCGATATCTGGAGTGTGTAAAACGCCATCTTTAATTAAGAATACGTTTTCACCAGAACCTTGGCACACATAGCCTTGTGGGTCCATTAACATTGCTTCATCGTAACCAGAATGTGCAACTTCTTGATGAGCAAGAATTGACAACGTGTAGTTACCAGATGCTTTTGCTTTACACATGGTCACGTTTGGATGATGGTGAGTAAATGATGAAGTTTTAACACGAATACCATTCGCCATTGCTTCATCACCAAGGTATGCGCCCCATGCCCATGCTGCAACTGCAGCATGAATGGTGTTATTTGTTGCTGCAATACCAAGTTTTTCTGAACCGATCCAGATGAGGGGACGTAAATAGCAAGAAGCTAATTTATTTTCACGTACAACATCAATTTGTGCTTGTTCAAGCGTTGCTTGGTCATACGGTACTTTCATTTGATAAATTTTTGCTGAATTTAACAAACGTTTTGTGTGGTCTTGCAGACGGAAAATGGCAGTACCTTTAGGAGTTTCATAAGCACGAACACCCTCAAATACGCCCATACTGTAGTGTAAAGTATGGGTTAATACGTGAATCTTTGCATCACGCCAATCAATTAATTTTCCATCTTGCCAAATAAAACCATCACGATCAGCCAAATTCATGGAACACTCCAAATTGTTATAAAATCATTCACTATCCAACTCAACCGAAGCGGTTGGGTCTATTAATCTTTGCCATAAATTGCAAACGACCGCACGGGTACTACGCCAGTCCGCTGCGCTGACTTGCATGGATTGATTTGCAAGGGCTAAACGGTGGCTTTCGGCACGTTCACTAAGATAGGCTCGAATTAATGCTGTGGCATCTTCACTGGATAAGCAGTCTGCTTTAGCAGCATCTTCTAATATTCTTACATTATCAGAATAATGGGCGAGATCGGGTTTCGTCCCGCTCCATGCAAGTACAGCATACTGTGCCATAAATTCGATATCGACGATACCACCTGCGTCCTGTTTTAAATGAAAAATACCATGTTTTTTTTGTTCAGAAGACGAACCTAGGTGGTCTTTCATTTTCTGACGCATTTTCAACACTTCTTCACGAACATAAGCCTCATCTCTAGATTGAGTCAATATCTCACGGCGAAATATTTCAAATTTCTGGCAAAGCACCTCATCACCAGCAATAGAGCGTGCTCGAACGAGTGCCTGATGCTCCCAAAGCCATGCACTTTTCAACTGATAGTGTTCGTAGGCCTTAAGACTTGTCACCAATAAACCCGCCTCACCTGAAGGTCTTAACCGCGTATCAATTTCATAGACACGGCCATCAAGGGTTTGAGTGGTCATGAGTGACATAAACTTTTGGGCGACACGCATCGCAAACTCAAAGCCACTAATAGACTTCGTTCCATCCGTATCGGCTTGTTCATCCAGATAATGAATAAAGACAAGATCTAAATCGGAGCCATAACCCAGCTCAATTCCACCTACCTTGCCATAACCAATGACAGCAAAGGCTTTGTAATCGAGTGAGCAACGTTTCCCATCGGCATCACATGGATAACCATGACGTTTTGCTACGGTCTGATAAGCCAAATTAAGGGTTGCATTCACACTCACTTCAGCAATATCGGTTAACGCATCGGATACTTTCATTAGTGGGCTTTCAGCTAACACATCGCTTGCAGCGACCGTTAACACATTACTCTTTTTAAACAGGCGAAGTACCCGCATTTGATCTTCAACCTGATCAATTTCGATACGAAGTAATTGCTGACGTAATGAGTCTTCCAAGTCCTTACGTTTTGGTAATTCAAAGTCCATCGATAAAAACTCATCAAGCAGTACTGGATATTGCGTTAGCTCTTCACAAATCCATGGACTTACGGTCGCCATTTTAACTAAGCGTTGTAATGCCCCTTTACTTTCAATCAGCATGACTAAGTACACTGTCCGGCGCATGACCGATTCAATCAGCGGCATTAAACGTAAAAGTGCTGTTTGAGGTTGTTCGGACTGTAAGATCACTTCAATTAAATGAGGCCAGAATGTTTTTAAACGCTGGACTGCATTTGAAGGTAGTTTTTTAAGTGCATGACCGTGCCAAAACTCATGAATCAGATTTTTCGCATTGTCATCCAACACTTCATCTAACTGCTGCTCTAACTGTCCAAAGTTTTCAGTTGCGGCATTTGAACTTGTATCTTCAATCAATTGCTTAAATTGAACTTTTACTTTCTGGCGTTTCTCATTGAGAACATCAATAAATTTATTCCAGCTCGCAAAGCCCAAGGTATCTATAATGCGTTGTCTTAGGTCAATTTCTTCGGGCAATAGCTGAGTTTGCTGATCGTTAAGGGCTTGAATTGCATGTTCAACACGGCGTAAAAACAGATAGGCATCTTCTAATTCTAAAACGGCCTGTTTTTCTAACAAACCTGCTTCGCCAATGTGCTCAAGGCTGACTAAACATTGGCGGTCTTGTAACTCACGCTTAGACCCGCCATAAATAAGCTGGAACACCTGAACAATAAATTCAATTTCGCGAATACCACCCGCGCCGAGTTTAATATCATCCTCGATATGACGGCGTAGAACTTCTCGCTCAATCATGGCTTTCATATCGCGCATAGCAGCAAAAGCGGTGTAATCGACATAACGACGGAATACAAAAGGACGTGTCATTTCTAACAAGTCTTGCCCTTCTTTATCTCCAGTTACAACACGTGCCTTAATCCATGCATAGCGTTCCCATTCACGACCATGCTGACTTAAATATTTTTCCAAAGCTGCATGACTAATCGCCAATGCCGAGCCATCTCCCCAAGGACGCAAGCGCATGTCTACTCGAAACACAAAACCATCTGCGGTAATGTGCTCAAGCAAATAAATGAGTTTTTGTCCCCATAAAATACAGAACTGCTGAACATCAATGCATTTACGACCATTGGTTTCACCTTGTTCATCAAAGGCAAAAATCAGGTCGATATCACTCGAGAGGTTAAGCTCTTGTGCACCCAGCTTACCCATGGCAACTACAATCAAATCTTGAACTTTGCCAGAGTAACCCACAGGTTCACCGTGTTTCGCTACGAGTGCTACACGCGCAAAAGCCTTTGCCGCACAAATACTGGCATCGGCAAAATCAGAAAGTTCACGAGTAAGTGTGACAACATCGGTAAGCTGATTGGCATCTTGCCAGATCCAGCGAAACATTAAACGACCACGCAAAATACGAAGTGCGCGCATCCAAGATATTTCGTCACCAATTCCATCTAATGTGGTTTGTACAAATTGATAAATTTGATCAGTTGAGAGCGGTGCAGTAAATTGATCTATTTGGTAATCTTGTTCTAAAACAGCCTGATGCAGGCCTAAAACTTGTTCTGCATACTGACTAGCACGCAATGTTTTTTGTAACTGCTCCGCATTCATATAAAAAGCTCTTTTCCTCGTACTCTCTTTTTAGTTATAGCAGT
This sequence comes from Acinetobacter sp. V102_4, assembly GCF_031799005.1. Lineage (NCBI taxonomy): Bacteria > Pseudomonadati > Pseudomonadota > Gammaproteobacteria > Moraxellales > Moraxellaceae > Acinetobacter > Acinetobacter sp. V102_4. Next base: position 222,361 of record NZ_JAVQNR010000033.1, read on the forward strand.
TCGAGTAGTGGTAGGAAAAGGGATTAGACTAATTTTGCTTCCGATGATGATTGATATTCGATATGAGGATCATGACTGTCTTGAGCCGAAGGTAATAAAACTTTAAATGTAGTTCCAACACCCTCTTTGGAGCTGACATTAATTTTCCCCTGATTAATCTCGACAAAACGTTTACACAAGCTCAAACCTAAACCCGCACCTTTTTCACCTGCGGTACCTTTAAAGCTGGCAGTAATACGTGGATGGAACAAATTCGCCATTTGTTGCTTGGTCATACCGAGACCTGTGTCTCGCACTGTTATTTCAATATTTTCGCCAGTTTGTTTGGCTTCAATAAAGACTTTGCCCGAACCATCAACATCTGTAAATTTCAGCGCGTTTGACACCAAGTTTTGAATCACTGAGGTCATCATATTGATATCAGCATAGATTTTTAAATCTTCTGGAACAGCATTCACCAATTCAATATTTTTCTTTAAAGCTAAGGTATATAAAACATCAAAAACGATATTACTGACTTGTCTAAGGTTAAAGTTAATCGGGTGATAAACAAAACGCCCACCCTCAGCCATCGCCCATGTCAGTAAGCTTTCGAGCAAGTTATAGGTCGATTGAGAAGTGTCATATAGATAGTCTGCAATGTTTTGAATGCTCGATTCATCTAAAGTTTCACGCTCTTTGGCGAGTACTTCTGAAAAACCTAGCAGACCATGAAATGGCGCTCGGAGATCATGTGAAATGATTGAAAAGAATTTTGTTTTACTTGAATTAATCGCGACTTGTTGCTCATACAGTTCGTTTAACTCTTCATAGTTAAACTTCAACTCAACCTGTTGCATAAAAGTAGAGCAGTAATCGAGCAATAACTGGATGTCTTCATCTTCAAATGTTGCTGCATCGTCATCAAAAAAAACGGCAAAGCCCATAGAGGTTTTATCGGGATGTAGAAGATGTACGGCCAACGCCCTACTGCACTCAATATTTAATTCTTTTAAATAGTTGGTTAAATTTTGATAGGAAGGATGTAAGTGATTAATCACCTGTTGTTTAGCAAAGCACTGTTTTAAATGTTTTGAAGGTTTAAACGAAATGGCGGTCATACCATCTGGGCAACGATGCCAAAAGTAAGGTTCTTGATTAAAAGTCAATAAGGCTTTTTTACACTTCAAAAGACGAAGACTAAACCGGAAAAATTGCTCGATATAGTTCTGCTCGGCATTTAATCCAAGCAAAAGCGATATTCTACAAGCACTTAACTGCTCAATCTGGTTTAGTTCTAAATGTTGGAATGTCATTGCCCGCCTCACAGATTTTGTCGTTTTTGGTCGGAACCGCTCTTAAAAGAAATGTACTTATAATCATTATGATCTACTACAAACTTTAACACAGTACATTAAAAGAGCAACTTTCTTTTCAAAATAGAAATGTGAAGTTTCAATTAAAGGTTTTTAGATACATAAAGTGGGTATGTTTGAGGAAAATACAACAAATGTTTGAAGGTAGAGAATTGTAAGATGTTAGAAATGCGAGTTCAGAATACTAGTAAAAAAGTACAACTTGGTTTAAAGATTTTTATGTTCAGTCATACTTAGGGTCAATTATTACTGAGCTTTTATTAAACTTGTTTTGAATTTGCCTCAGTACATCTTAAGTTTAGAAAATTAAAGCTTCTTAGAAGCTCAAGCTTAGCTCATAATTCGAGTCCGACCCTCGGAACCAAATCATGAGCTATTAATTTCTTAAATTCTATCGACTTTCCTATCACCAACAAAAAACCCCTAAAGCCGTTAGCTTAGGGGTTTTCGTAGAATCTTACGATTCTGAATATGGTCCCGAGGGTCGGACTCGAACCGACACGTCATCTCTGACAGCGGATTTTGAGTCCGCCGCGTCTACCAATTTCACCACCTCGGGAGAGGAAGTATGTTTGTGTTGCGTATATTAGCGCGTTTGTAAAACTTGTCAAACCCTAAGTGAATATTATCGTTCACTTTTAGACCACTTAAACATTTTTCATGATTTAAGCCAGAAGCACAGCCATAAAAAAGCGAAAAAGTTTATACTAGGCGCAATTTTTGCGGTGTTTTTTCTCAAATATGCAACTGTCTGACTTTTCCTTTGAATTACCTGATGAACTTATTGCCCGTTACCCTCTCGAATCACGTAGTGCTTCGCGGTTATTGCACTTAGACTCAAAGGGTCAATATCACGATCACATGTTCACAGACATTATCGATCTGTTCGAAGAAGGTGATCTGCTAGTGCTCAATGATACCAAAGTCATGAAAGCACGACTAAAAGGAAAACGCTCTACAGGCGGTACTATTGAGATTTTGGTTGAGCGTATGCTGAACCACACCACAGCGTATTGTCATATTAAATCAAGCAACTCACCTAAAGCGGGTGCTGAGCTTTTTGTTGGTGCAGATAACATTCCTGTGATTGTACGTGGTCGTCACGAAAATTTATTTGTGGTTGAGTTTTCACAGCCAATCTTGCCTGTCCTTGAGCAATATGGTCAATTACCTATTCCGCCTTACTTTAACCGTGAAGCAGAAGAAATTGACACCGAACGTTATCAAACGGTTTTTCATAATCCTGAAAAAATTGCCAGTGTTGCCGCACCTACTGCAAGCTTACATTTTGATGAAGAATTATTAGCAAAGTTAGAACAAAAAAATGTTCAAAAAACCTTTGTGACTCTTCACGTTGGTGCTGGCACATTTATGCCCGTTCGTACTGATGACATTACCAACCATATCATGCACAGTGAATGGTGTGATGTTCCTCAAGAAACAATTGATCTGATTTTGGCGACTAAAGCACGCGGAAATAAAGTGATTGCCATAGGTACAACTGCAACACGTGCTTTGGAAAGTGCAGCTCAAGCCCATAGCGGTAAAATTGCGGCTTGGACTGGCGACACGCAAATCTTTATCTATCCAGGCTACCAGTTCTGCATCGTAGACCGTTTAATTACGAACTTCCATTTACCAGAATCTACCCTGCTCATGTTGGTATCAGCGCTATCAAATCGAGACAACATTTTGGCTGCCTATGAACATGCAGTTAAAAGCCGCTATCGTTTCTTTAGCTATGGCGATGCAATGCTGATTGATAAGGTAGAAGTTTAAAAATTAAAATTCTGATCGATATTGTTAATCATCTATACACATCTTCTATGATAAGGATGCAAATATTTAGCAATATCGATTAGCTTTACCAAGTCGATTATAATTTTTATAAGCCTGAATTTTAGATATTTCCTTCATTAAAATATCTATGCCATAAAACCTATCCTTAGTTTCTCCCATCTTTTTATATAACGGCTACATTTAGTAGTAGAACTACATCGCAGAATCAAGGAAAATAGCTCTCTTTTTAGCAGCGAACTGTTTCTTCGCCTCTGCTCGTGTTCAGGATTTTTAGATGAAGTTTGAAAAATTAGGTCAGTCGGGGCGCGCCCGTCGTGGTCGTTTAACTTTAGAGCATGGTGTTGTTGAAACACCTGTTTTTATGCCAGTGGGGACTTACGGTACAGTCAAAGGTATGTTACCGCGTGATATCGAAGACATTCAGGCACAAATTATTTTAGGAAATACCTTCCATTTATATTTGCGTCCGGGTCTTGAAGTGATTAAAGAACACGGCGGTTTGCATAACTTTATTAAATGGGATAAGCCAATTTTGACTGACTCTGGCGGTTTCCAGGTTTTTAGTCTTGGCGCAATGCGCAAAATCAAAGAGGAAGGTGTTACTTTCCGCTCACCGATTGATGGTTCAAAAGTATTTTTATCACCTGAAATTTCTATGGAAATTCAGCAGGTTTTGAACTCTGACATCGTCATGATTTTTGATGAATGTACACCTTATCCTGCAACGCATGAAGAAGCACAAAAATCATTGCAGCTTTCTTTACGCTGGGCAAAACGTTGTAAAACCCATCATCATGATGAACTCAAAAATAAGAATGCGTTATTTGGCATTATTCAAGGCGGTATGTATGAAGACTTACGTGATGAGTCTTTAAATGGCCTTCTTGAAATTGGCTTTGACGGTTATGCGATTGGCGGCTTATCTGTAGGTGAACCTAAAGATGAGATGATCAAAGTTTTAGATTATCTACCAAGCAAAATGCCACAAGATAAACCGCGTTACTTGATGGGTGTTGGTAAACCGGAAGATATCGTTGAAGCGGTGCGCCGCGGTGTCGATATGTTCGACTGTGTAATGCCAACCCGTAATGCGCGAAACGGTCATTATTTTGTCACTGATGGTCTGGTACGTATTCGTAATAGTAAATATCGCCATGACCAGAGCCCGCTCGATCCACATTGCGATTGCTACACTTGTAAGAACTTTACCCGTGCTTATCTATTCCATCTTGAAAAATGTGGAGAGATGTTAGCGTCTATGCTCGGTACTATTCATAACTTACGTTATTACCAACGTTTAACTGAAGGTATGCGTGATGCATTAGAGAATGGCACATTTGATGAATTTGTTCAGGACTTTTATGCCCGTCGTGGTTTAGAAGTTCCACCATGTCCGGTTGATGAATAAGCCCGATTTGCGCTCAACCTCAAGACAAGGTAAATTGCAAAACGAATTAGGATTATGTCAGGTATCTGACTCATATTTTTAACTTTAGGAAATCAAAATGAGCTTTTTAATTTCTGCTGCACATGCAGCACCGGCAGCTGGCCCAACTACAGGTATTTTGCCAAACATCTTGATGATTGTCGTATTCGTTGCAATCTTTTATTTCTTAATTTGGCGCCCTCAAGCAAAACGTGCTAAAGAGCACCGTTCTTTAATCGAGAGCTTAGGTGTAGGTAGTGAAGTTGTGTTCGCTGGTGGTTTAATGGGCAAAGTGACCAAAATTGAAGGTGACTATGCAGTTGTTGAACTTAGCCGTGGTGTAGAAGTAAAAATTCAGCGTGCCAGCGTAATTTCAGTATTACCTGAAGGCACTCTAAATAACCTTTAATCATAAAACAGTCGTGCTTTAGCACGGCTTTTTCATTTAAGAAGAAAGCGAATGCGTTACCCTGCATGGAAATATTTACTGATTCTGGTTGTTCTGGTAATCAGTACATTATACGCACTGCCTAGTCTATATCCGGATGAGCCCGCCGTTCAAATTTCCGGTGCCAAAGCTGGCACCCAAATTGATCAAAGTGTGGTGCAAAAAGCAGAGCAAATTTTAAAAACAGCAAATATTGCAAGTCACGATAATACTTTTACAAATAATGCTGCCCTATTGCGTGTCAGCTCTTCTGAAGCGCAATTGAAAGCAAAAGAAGTATTACGCCGTGACTTAGGTGATCAATATGTTGTCGCCCTAAACCTTGCACCAACCACACCGGAATGGTTGCAAAAGATTGGGGCAAAACCAATGAAACTTGGTTTGGACTTACGTGGTGGTGTTCACTTCTTGCTTGAAGTAGATATGGACAAAGCCGTTGCCCAACGTATGGAAACCTCTGCCACCGATTTGCGTCGTCAGTTCCGTGAAAACAAGATCAAATTTAATAGTCTTGCATTAACAAACAATGTAATCACTGTTCAATTTGCTGACAATGCTGACCGTGATGCAGCAATGGATTTTTTACGTCGTAATGGGAATGAATATACCCAACAGGCATTAGCAAGCTCTACAGGTTCTACTTTAAAGCTTTCTTATACTGATGTACGTCGCCAAGAAATTCAGTCATATGCGGTGAATCAAAACTTAACAACATTACGTAATCGTATTAACGAACTTGGTGTTGCAGAAGCATTGGTACAAAGTCAGGGTAGCAACCGTATTGTCGTTGAATTACCGGGTGTGCAAGATACAGCTGAAGCGAAACGTGTTTTAGGCCGTACTGCAAACCTCGAATTCCGTTTGGTTTCTGACGCAAATGATCAATATATTGACCCATATACAGGTAAATATAATGGTCAACCTTTACCTCCGGGCACAGAAGTTTTTGCTTATGAGTCTTTAGACAGCGGTCGTCAACTTTTGTTGCAACGTAACCGTATCTTGACGGGTGAGCGTGTTCAAAATGCAAGTTCTGGCTTTAGCCAAGACTCTGGTGGTGCCGAAGTAAATATTACTCTCGACAGTGCTGGCGGTAAGCTTATGTCCGATGCAACTCGTAATGCTGTTGGTAAACGCATGGCGGTATTGTTCATCGAAAATAAGCAAAAAATTACTTATGTCACAGATCCTAAAACTGGTGCACAAACAGAAGTTCGTACTCCATACACTGAATCTGTAGTCATCAATGCTGCAACAGTTCAGGCTGTTTTAGGTTCAACTTTCCGTATTACCGGTTTAAGTTCTCCTCAAGAAGCATCAGAACTTGCATTAATGCTACGTGCAGGTGCTTTGGCTGCGCCAATGTATTTTGTTGAAGAACGTGTAGTTGGTCCTAGCCTTGGTCAAGAAAACATTGATAAGGGCGTATTATCAACTCAAATCGGCTTCTTGCTTGTTGCAATCTGGATGGTGGTTTTCTTCCGTCTATTCGGTTTAATCGCTAACTTTGCACTCGTTGTTAACTTGGCAATGATTTTAACGGTTATGTCATGGATTGGGGCTTCCCTCACCTTACCTGGTATTGCGGGTATCGTTATTACCATTGGTATGGCCGTCGATGCAAACGTATTGATATGTGAGCGTATTCGAGAAGAAATGCTCTGGGGTGCATCGCCCAAACAGGCCATTGTGGCCGGTTATGATCGAGCCTACAACACCATTTTTGACTCGAACTTAACGACGTTCCTCGTTGCATTCATTCTGTTTGCAATTGGTACAGGCCCGATCAAAGGTTTCGCCGTAACATTAATGATTGGTATCGTGTGTTCGATGTTTACTGCAATTACAGTGACTCGCGCAATTGTACAAATCATTTATGGTAAACGCCGTAATTTGAAAAAGTTGAGCATTTAAGGAGATCGATGATGACTAAAGTGACTCAACAAGATTCAAAACAATATGGACGTCCGGATGATGCAAAAATCATCCCGTTCATGAAGATTGCCAAACCTGCGGCAATCTTCTCGATCCTTATTACGTTAGCGAGTATTTTCTTTATTGTAACTAAAGGTCTTAACCTCGGTTTGGACTTTACAGGTGGTGTTTCAGCTGAGCTTAACTATGCTCAACCAGCAAATCAGTCTGAAGTTATTCAGGCACTCGACAAAGCTGGCTTTAAAGATGCTGTAGTACAGACACTTGGTAGCAATAAAGACTTACTTGTACGCATGCCTGTACAAGAAGTTAAGGTTGAAGACCTTAATAACGCGATTACTAAGGCTGTACAGTTGCCAAACAATGCCGCAGAAGTTCACAAAGTGGACTCTGTAGGTGGTCAAGTTGGTAACGAGCTTTATGTTCGCTCTGCTGGTGCAGTTGCACTTGCACTTATCTTAATGTTGATTTACGTGACGATCCGTTTCGAGTTCAAACTCGCGATGGGTGCCGTGATGTCTTTATTCCACGACATCATCATTATTATTGGTGCTTTTGCATTATTCCAGTGGCCATTTGACCTTACGGTTTTAGCTGCGGTACTTGCTGTTATTGGCTTCTCGCTTAACGATAACATCGTAGTGTCAGACCGTATCCGTGAAAATTTCCGTAAAATTCGCGGAGCGACTCCTCGTGAAATTATCGATATTGCTTTAACCGAGACTTTACGTCGTACCATTCATACATCAATGACCTTATTGCTTGTAGTTCTAGCAATGATGTTCTTAGGTGGTGATGGTCTACACTGGTTCGCTGTTGCAATGTTTGTTGGTGTCTTTGTAGGTACTTACTCTTCAATTTATATCGGTACAGCTTTTGCCTTATGGCGTGGACTTAACCGTCAGGACTTCATCGTTCAGGTTAAACCTGAATTTGAGGATGAAATTCCTTAAGTTGTCTAAAGTAAGACATATAAAAAAACCGCGATTCATTCGCGGTTTTTTTATTTAAAACATATTATTTACGGCGCAATGCATCCGAAATTGCTTCAACTAACTGTTGAGAAATTTCTTGTTTAGATGCTTTCTCTAACTCACGCTTTTTCATGTGATAGTTTTCAGCAAAGAAAACCGTCATGGCATTTTCATCAGAAGCAAAACCAATATCTGCACGTGACACATCGTTACATGCAATCATATCTAGTTTTTTAGCGACCAGTTTTCCTGCTGCATATTCTTCAACATTTTGTGTTTCGGCTGCAAAGCCCACCATAAATGGACGTTTTTCCTGACCCGCAATGGTTGCCACAATATCCGGATTTTTCACAAGGGAAACACTCAACTCATCCCCTGCCTTCTTAATTTTATGCTCGGCAACTTCTGCTACGCGATAGTCTGCGACTGCGGCAGTTGCAATGAAGATATCACAGCCTGTTTCTAACGAGTTCATGCTGATATCTAACATTTGTCTTGCAGAGGCAACATTTACTCTTTTTACACCATTCGGTGTATCTAAACTTACAGGTCCAGCAATTAACGTCACTTGTGCACCAGCAGCGTAACAAGCAGCAGCTAAAGCAAAGCCCATTTTACCAGTACTGTGGTTCGAGATATAACGAACAGGGTCAATCGCTTCACGCGTTGGCCCAGCGGTAATAACCACCCGCTTTCCAGCCAACAAGCCAAATTTTTCAGCGATTGCACGTTGAGCCTGATGGAAATAGCCAGCCACTTGCCTTGCAATTTCTTCTGGCTCTGGCATACGGCCTAAACCGACATCACCACACGCCTGCTCACCCGCATCTGGCATAATCACGTGTACGCCATCTTCGACCAAGGTTTGTAAATTTCGTTGCGTTGCTTTGGCCGCCCACATTTGCTGGTTCATGGCAGGTGCAACCCACACAGGAGATTTTGTTGCCAAAAACACTGTACTGAGCAAGTCATCTGCTAAACCATGCGCAAATTTTGCCAAAGTATCGCAGCTTGCAGGCGCAACCAGTAATAAATCAGCCCAACGTGCTAATTCAATATGTCCCATCCCAGCTTCAGCCGCAGGATCTAAAAGTTCAGTATGAACAGGATTACCAGAAAGAGCCTGAAACGTTAGTGGGGTAATAAATGCCTGAGCACCATGTGTCATGACCACACGCACATCAAAGCCATAATCTTTAAGGCGACGGACTAAAATGGCACTTTTATAGGCAGCAATTCCGCCAGTGACAGCTAAAACAATGTTTTTATGAGGAATAACACTTAGATCAAAGCTCACGAACAGGATACCTTACTGTTGCAGTGGCGCTCACAATAGCATTAAATACGCGCAGACCCAAGATTGATTGGGCAAACAAAATAAAATTTTAAGCGAATTATGCTGGGGAATATGAATACTTCTATTAAAAATTGGCCCGAACAAGAACGGCCAAGAGAACGGTTATTACAACAAGGTCCGCAAAGTCTATCAGATGCAGAGCTGCTCGCGATTTTTCTTCGATCAGGTTCACGACAACATTCAGCAGTCGAACTATCACGTTTACTCATTCAGCACTTTGGTAGCCTAAATGCAGTATTTGATTCATCGTTAAGTGAGTTAACTCAATTTAATGGAATTGGAGCGACGAAATATTCACAATTACTAGCAGTCAAAGAACTCGGACGGCGTTATCTCGATCATCACTTTCAGAAAAATAATATCAGCCTTCACACTTCTGATTTAGTTTTGGATTATTTGCGCTACGAATTAAAAGGCGAGAAACAAGAAGTCTTTGCAGTGCTCTGTCTATATCCAGAATTAAGAAAACTTCACTTTAAAAAGTTATTTTTTGGGTCAGTTCAACATTGTGCAGTTTCAGTCAATCAAACCCTACGCTACGCCCTACAACAACATGCTTGCCAACTGGTCATTGCACACAATCATCCATTTGGTTCAGCACAGCCTTCTAACGAAGATATTGCCTTAACTCAACAACTGGAACATGCCTGTCAGCTTGTCGAAATACGCCTTTTGGATCATTTTATTATCTCACCAGAAGGAAGCTTTTCATTTGCTGAACAACAACTGCTCAACCCAGCAATAATATCAGTTCAATGATATTGACAAAGGGGCACTAAGCCTAGAAGATCAAAGCAAAAATAGTGACGTTAAAAATAAAATGATTGTTCGTGAGCAGCCTAGTATTTTCAAAGTATTATTCTCTTGGCGAGGGACAATTTTACCCAAAATTTTACCCTCTCTAGGGGTCGTTATGCTGATTTCAGCAATCATTGGGGGCGTAGAATATATCAATCTTTATCGCTTTCCAGAGATTCCTTTGGTTGGCTTTACTCTTATTGGCGTCGTACTTTCTATTTTCTTAGGATTTAAAAATACTGCATGTTATGACCGTTGGTGGGAAGCCCGAAAATTATGGGGTGTTTTAATTGCAACTTCACGCCATTTTGACCGTGACTGCCGAATTTTGACTCAAGCCCGCCGTGAACGTGTTATTCAGCATGTGATTGTTTTTGCTAATGTGTTACGTGATCGTTTACGTCGTCAGACTGCGAACCCAACTGAGTTAATACAAACCAGCGGTATGAGCCAGCAAGCACTCACCCAGCTCTATCAGCAAAATAATGCCCCTCAGTACACACTTAGCCTCATTCACTGGGAATTATTGCAAGCGCTTAAAGAAGGTGAAATCTCAGACATCATCTATGCACAGATGAATAGAAATGTTGCAGATTTAAGTGTCGTGCAAACTGGCTGTGACCGAATCGCCAATACACCCATTCCATTTGCCTATTCAGTTTTGCTCAACCGCACGGTCTATTTTTTCTGTTTTATGTTGCCATTCAGTCTTGGTTCATTGCTTGGATTAGCAACACCTTTACTGGTGGGAATTTTGGCATATACATTCTTAGGACTTGATGCACTCAGCTCGGAAATTGAAGAGCCCTTCGGTACTCAAAGTAATGATTTACCTTTAGATGCCATGGTACGTAGTATCGAAATTGAACTTTTAGGGACTTTGGGGAAACCTACCCCACCACCAATTCAAGCTCAAGATAATAACTTGTTGTAATGTCTTAGAGAAAACGTTCCCAAACACCTTGCTGATTAGCCGTTGGTTTAGGTGTATTTCCCAGCTTAATCCATGGCATATTGTCACCATGAAAATCACTACCAATCGACACGGCTAATTGATATTGCTCAATCATCCGATCAATCATCTGGCGAGTAGATAAAGTTTCCATCGGTGGAGGTAACTCAATTGCATCTCCACCTGAAGTTGCGAACAATTCAATTAAATATCGAACGTTAGTTGCAGATAAATCATAACGAGTCGGATGTGCTAAAACTGCCAACCCTTTACTTTCGTGAATCATGTCAATTGTTTCTTTTAACCCTAATCCTTCAAACTTTACAAAAGCACGTCTTCCCTCTTTTAAGAAACGATCAAATGCTTGTTGAGGACGGGTTACAACTTTTTTCTCGACCAGTGTTTTAGCAATGTGTGTTCTGGTGATGCGGTCTGCCAGATCTTCTACTTTGGCAAGAACATCTTCATAAATCTGAAAACCAATACATTTTTCTAATAAATCGCAAATTACTTTAGCTCTTTGCGCTCGTACTCTTTTTTGTTGTTCTAATGCTTCTAAAATTGGCGCTTCATTTTGCATATTTAAAGCCACAATATGTACGCCATAACTCTTCTTCGTTGTTGGACGTGACCACTGACTTGAAATCTCTGTACCAGAAATGATTTTTAAATCATGACCTTGTGCAGCAATTCTAGCTCGCTGCAACCCATCCATTGTATCGTGGTCAGTTAAAGCCAAAGTATGCAAATTCACATCTATAGCAGCTTGCACCAGTAATTCCGGAGACAAAGTTCCATCAGAAATATTGCTATGTGTATGTAAATCTATGCCTTGCATCTTTTATACTATGCCATTCACCAAACCTGATCAGATACTCTAACATGAAAGCACTTCTGGACTTTGTTCCATTAATTATTTTCTTCTATTTATATAAAACAGTTGATCCAACCGATACACAGCATCCTTTACTTAAACTGATCGGGTCTGCTGGTGGTGCCGATAATAATAATATTCTTGTAGCGACTACAGGCTTAATTATTTCAATGCTTGTGGTATATGGTGCCCTATTTGTTTTCCAAAAATTCCGTCTAGATAAACAACAGTGGTTTGTATTGTTTATGACTGTCATTTTTGGTGGCATCACACTCATGTTAAGTGATGATTTCTATATTCGTCTAAAAGCTGCAATTTTAAATTTGGTTTTCGCAGGCGCATTCTTGGTTTCACCTTGGTTTGGTAAAGACCGTAAGCCACTCATACGACGTTTATTTGATCCTATTTTAGATTTAAGTGAAAAAGGTTGGAAAAATCTAAATTTCGCTTGGGCAGTCATGTTTGTGGTGATGTCTTGTTTACATATCTTCTTCGCGTTTTTATTTCATGGCGGAAAATATTGGGGTGAATTCACTGCATTTGGTGACATGATTGTCATGTTTTCATTTATCATTATTCAGTTCATTATTTTACGTAAACATTTTAAGTCACCTGAAGCTTAAAATGATTCCTGATTGATTACAGAGATACGATTACATGCCTTTTTTTGTTCTAAGCTGTACCGATAACGAAGGAACTTTAGAAAAACGCTTGGCAGTACGCCCTCAGCATATCGAACGTTTGCAAAAACTTGATGATGAAGGCCGCCTTGTTACAGCGGGAGCTATGCCAAAAGACCCGAATGATCCTCAAGCAGGTTTTTATGGCAGCACCATGATTGTTGAATTCGACAGTCGCGAAGCATTAGACGAATGGTTAAAAGAAGAACCATTTCTCAAAGAAGGCATTTATGCTCATATTGATGTAAAACCGTTTAATAAAGCATTTCCAAAAGGGTAATCATATGCACCCTGCAATCAAAAGCTTTCTCGGCTTGTGTTTGATCTGTTCAACTGCTAATGCAGTTGAACCTGCTGCCACACCAGCAACGACTCCTCCAAGTGCTCCTTCAACTCAGACTGCGAACAAGCCAGTTCCAACAGCTGGTACAACGGCGTCGACCGCAACAAAACCACTCACGGCTGAGCAACTTGCAAAGAATAAACAACAGCAAGATGCGAAAATCAAAGCTTTAGTTCAAGATCAGGCATCTCGTTTAAAACAGTTAGAACATGCCAATCTTGAAGCACTCGCCCAGAACCAAGAGTTACAGTTAAAAAATGATAGCCTCTCTGTTCAGGTTCAAGTCTTACAAAGCGAACGTAGTGCGCAAATGTTTTTATATGGCGCGGTTACCTTAGCTGGTGGCGTATTACTAGGTTTCTTTATCTCTAGTTATATTCATACAAAACGTCGACGCCAGTGGTAAATCCAAGCGATCTATTAAACTAAATGAACGTATCAAACCGTATACAAACAGCAGAACTGGACTGGGAATTAATCGATGGTATCGAGGTTCCCATTTCCAAACAATTTGGTGATGTCTATTTCTCTAAAGATAATGGCTTGCTTGAAACACGGCATGTTTTTCTAAATGGTAACGACTTATCAGAACGCTTAGCCAATCTAAAAGATTTTGAATATTTCAGTGTAGGAGAAACCGGTTTTGGTACGGGTTTAAACATTCTTGCACTTTGGCAACTTTGGCAACAAGTCCGTCCTGATAATCAAAGCCATTTACACGCCATTAGTGTTGAAAAATTTCCATTAAGTAAAACTGACCTCATTCGCGCTTTAAATGTCTGGGATGAGCTTAAACCACTTGCAGACCAGTTAATTGAACAATATCCGCTACCTATTGCCGGATGTCATCGTTTAAGTTTCCCTGAAGAGCGTTTTAGCATCGACTTATGGCTAGGAGATGCACAAGATATTTTCCCAAGCATGGCTAAAACTAAAGCAGTAAATGCTTGGTTTTTAGATGGCTTTGCGCCCTCTTGCAATCCAGACATGTGGGAACAAAACGTTTTAAACCATATTGTTCGTCTTTCTGACTATGGCAGTACATTTTCCTCTTTTAGTGTCGCGGGTGTTTTAAAACGTGGGCTAAAAGCGCATGGTATTAATATTTCTCGTCCACGTGGTTTTCGGCATAAACGGGAAATGCTCAAAGCAATCTGGAATTCACCTCAATCTGATGATGAGTCCTCACCATCAGACCTAGTTCACTCATTGAGTAAGGGACAACAGCATATTGCGATTATTGGGGCCGGTATAGCAGGTTTAACTACGGCGTGGGCATTTGCAGCGCGTGGGCATCAAGTCACCTTATATGAGCGAACAGAGGCATTATCTGGCGCCTCTGGAAACCCTTTAGCCCTGCTTAATCCAAAGCTATGCCCAATTGAGCAAAGTCATGAACATCTGATGACCTTAAGTTGGCAACATGCCTTGAATTTTTATAAAAATTTTCAAGCATTTCGTCCACTTCAAATACAACAAATCGCCTTGAAAAATGCAGACGAACTTCTCGATCTTGTAAATCAATATCCAGCTCAGGTTGTTACCCACTCCACGAACTCACTTGAAACTGAATATTCAAGTGTTTTACTTACCCAAGCGGGTTCTGTTTCACCATATCAACTACGTGATGAAATTTTGCAACATCCTTTGATCGATTTAAAAATTCTCAATATTACAGAGCTTGTATCTTGTGAAAATAAAGTTCAATTGAAGACTGGCAATGAAGTTATTGCAGAGGCAGACAATGTTGTTGTGTGCTGTGCACGTCAAAGCGCGACTTTTTTTGAAAGCTATCCACAGTTAAAACCAATACGTGGGCAAGTAAGCTGGGTTGACAATACTTTTGCTCCCCTGCCTTTACAGGAAGCTTATAGCTATGGCGGCTACTGTATGCAACTTAATGCTTCACAGATGATTTTAGGTGCGTCTTTCTACCCAAATCGTGAGGATCAAGAAGTAGTGCCAGAAGACCATGTGCATAACTTTGAATTAATCCACAGCGTATTCCCTGAATATGCACAACAATTGCCTTCTACAACTACTTGGCAAGGCCGAGCATCTATCCGCGCACAAAGCTTAGATTATTTTCCTCTCGTTGGAAAAATGCAGGAGAATAGCCGAATTGCTACTTTTGCTGGTCTTGGTTCTAAGGGCTTCTTATTTGCTCCGCTATGCAGTGAGATCTTAGTTGCCCAAACGTTAGGAGAAGCTTGTCCAGTACCGGACCGCTTATTACAAAAATTGAATCCGCAACGATTCCAAAAAAAAGTAAAACCTAAAAAGCCTTATTTCAAACCACAATAGTTCAATTCCATAAAAAAGCACCCGAAGGTGCTTTTTTTTATGCGCCCTGCTCTAGAGGCAAGCCGGCATCACGAGCTGCACGTGTCCCCCCCATCAGCACGACATATTCACGCGAGGCATCGAATCCTTCTAGTGTCTCAGCTGCACGAGGAGCTTTGCTACCACCACCACATAAAATATAAATCGGCTGACCCGCAGAGACCTGGTTCAAAATATCAGCATTCAAATCATTAATCGGGCGATTTACCGCACCTTTAACATGCCCTTCTGCATAAGCATTTGTATCACGGACATCCCAGATAACAGCATTTTCTGGGAATTCAAATGTTGTAATTTCTTGTTTACGGATCATTGTGCACTCCTTTGATGTAAACAACACTTGGCAAATGAAGAAAACCCTCTTAGCATCTCAAATATTCTTTCCCTTTGTAAAGGTCTAAACTATGCCTTCTTTCGATATTGTCTCTGAATTAGAGATTTTTGAAGTTAATCATGCTGTACAGAACACACAAAAAGAGATTGCAACACGTTTTGACTTTCGTGGTCATGATGTTTCAGTCGAAATAAACGAAAAAAATAAAGAAATTAAAATCAGTACCGAAAGTGATTTCCAGTGTGAACAAGTTTACAACATGTTAGAAAATCATTTTTACAAACGTAAAATTGATATACAAGCTCTAGACCCGCAAAAAGCTGCTGCTTCAGGCAAAAATTTTGTACAGGTCATTAAACTGAAAGACGGTCTTGACTCAGATACTGCAAAAAAAATTAATAAAGCCATTAAAGAAAGTGGCGTTAAAGTGCAATCTTCTATCCAAGGCGACAAAATTCGTGTAACGGATAAAAAGCGCGACACTTTACAACAAGTGATGAATTTTTTACGTGAACAACAATTTGGTGTGCCATTACAGTTTAATAACTTTAAAGATTAATCTCTTGTCGTGACATTTAAAGCTAAGGTAATTCCATGTCTCAATCCAATCGTCTATCAAAACTGGTAAAAGCGACTTCAAAATTCCCTAAAGGTATTCGGAGTACACTTTGGAGCAAGGCGTTTGGTCGTATCGTACCAATGGTGGGTACAGCAAATATTCGCTATCTGGAAGTAGACTCAAACCACGTTACTGTCCGTTTAGAAAACCAAAAAAATATGCAGAATCATATTAAAGGAGTCCATGCTGCTGCTATGGCTCTTTTAGCAGAAACTGCAACTGGTTTCCTAACGGGTTTACACATTCCTGATAACCGCATTTTATTAATCAAATCATTGCATGTAGATTATTTAAAAGTGGTTGAAGGTGGTTTGACTGCCACAGCAACATTATCTGCTGAACAGCAAAAGTTTATTGCGGATAATGAGAAAGGTGAACTTGTGATTCCGGTTACTGTGATTGATGATGCAGGCAATGAACCAATCCAGTGCCAAATGCTGTGGGCATGGTTACCTAAACGTAAGAAATAAAAATATATAAAAGCCCAAATTTGAATTTGGGCTTTTTTATTATTCACAAGATACTAAAAACTTTTGTCTCGCTTCTTCGGGAATCTGACGCTTATTACCTTTTACATCAACTGCCACAAAGGTAAAGACTCCTTCAGTAATGCGTATTGGTTCACGAGAGTCATCATGACTATCCCAAACTTCAATTTGCATTTGAATAGAAGTATTTCCAACTTTTAAGATTTTGGTATAGCAGCTAATGACAAAGCCAACCTTTACCGGAACCAAAAAGGTCATTTGATTAATGGAAATCGTAGCACAGCGACCACGACTGAAACGTTCTGCGTGAATTGCTCCAGCCAAGTCCATTTGTGACACAATCCATCCACCAAATACATCACCACTCCAGTTTGTATCGGCTGGCATGGCAATCGTTTGTAAGGATAAAACCCCTTCTGGTTTGGTATAAGCTTCTGACACCTTAGCTCCCGAAATTCGTTTGAAGTTGTTGATCAAGCCACTGCTGCAATTCAGGCGCACGTAATGCGCCGCTAATACGCGCGACCTCTGTCGTTTTGTTCATTAAGACAAGTGTCGGAATACTTCTCACATGAAAAGCTTGGCTCAAGCGAGGAGATTCTTCGGTATTAATCTTGGCAAAAATAACGCCTGGATTCTGTTTTGCGACCTGCGCAAAATGTGGCGCCATCATTTTACAAGGTCCACACCACTCTGCCCATAAGTCTATGAAAATAGGTAGATCACTATTCGTGATGTAGTTACTAAAATTTTGCTCATTTAACTCAATAGGTGCAAGCGGTAGTAATGGCTGATGACATTGCCCACAGCTTGGTTGCTCAGGAAGTTTTTCTTCCGGAACTCGGTTTTTTGCACCGCACGATGCACATACAATAATCATTTACACCACTCCTATATGCTGATGTAAAAATTCTAATTGGGTTATCACTGCTTTTTCAAACCATGAACCGTGATAAATATCAAAATGTTTCATATCCCACTCATGATAACTCACAAAAGGCGCAATATTTGTGGCAGCTTCGCGGCTTGATTCAATAGGAATAAGGGAATCTTTTTGGGCTGCAATAAATAAAACCGGAATATTAATCTGGCGTACAACTTGAATTGGACGGTATCTCATCAAATTAAAAAAGACACGGGCTGGGACTTCCCCACTCCAATAATAGTCAGGATTTACAATCGATAAGTAACCATAATAACTATCAGCTGTAGGCATAAAACATAAATTATGTTGATCGACGACAGGCAATCTTTTGGGATTAAGTCCCATTTTTGATCCCATATAGTCCTGACTCGATAACTTCAATGCTTGAGGATAGCGCTGTAAAGGATAAAGCTTGGCAGTTTCAGCTCCATCGACATAAGGAATTTGTACTAAAATTGCCTGAATATTTTTTAATTCAGACGCCAGACTTAGCGCATATCCCCCACTTAATGAAGTCCCCCATAACACGATCCTTCGATTATCCACAAGCTTACAGGTAGAAGCATATTGAATTACTGTCTTCCAATCTTCTAACTGTGAGTTGATGGAGACCATTTCTCTTGGCTTGCCAGTGCTCCCACCCCAATAGCGATAATCAAACAGAATAACAGCGTAACCTGCTTGAGCGAACCGCTGAGCATATTGGATTAATTTAAATTGACGCAACGCAGCAAAACCATGGGCCATAATAATTACGGCAGATTTTTTATTTGTTTTTGGAATATAAAAATCAGCTGCGATCGTTTCCTGACCACATGGAACATATAAGGGCTCAACCGTATAAGCGTGCATATGTGCTCCGTTGAAATAGAATATGAATAACCAATTTTAAAATAGCTTGATGATCATTTTTAAAATTTATAACTTAGCTATAAGGCATAACTTTCTCAGTCAGAACAACACACGAGTGTCTTGTATCTCAGGTTAAGCTTAATGCTATGATACAGCATAAGAGGTTTTGTTAAATTTTGGAGTGACGAAATGTCAAAGAATGTTGGTTTCGCAGGTCAAATTGGTCCAGAGCATGTTGGCCAAGTTGTAGAAAAAGGATTTAAATCGATTATTAATAATCGACCAGATATGGAAGGCGGCCCAGAACAACCTACAAGTGCTCAAATTGAAGAAGCAGCACGCCAAGTAGGCTTAGACTACGTTTATCAACCTGTTGTAGCTGGACAGATTACAGAACTCGATGTACGTACTTTCGCAAATCATTACAATGAGTTGCCAAAACCTGTACTTATGTTCTGCCGTACTGGAAACCGTTCAAACAATCTATATCAATTAGCAAAACAAATGGATTTGCTAGACGATTAATTTAAAAAAAATTAATATTTTATAAAACCCTATTTCCTCTTTAAAGTAGGGTTTTTTGATAACTTATTTGCATATCTCTGCACGAATTCAACAGAACTAAAAATAATATTGATCTAAAGTATTTAAATCTTTTTGAATCATTTATTAATTTTTATGAATAAATTTATATTTGCTCTTTTAACCTGCTTAATTCTTACAGCATGCTCATCAATGCAAGTAAAGCCTACAGTTGGAGTAACTATGGGTACACGAATTTAATCGGATAGCTTCCCCACAAATATAATGAGCAACCTCATGAAATATATGTTATTTTATAAATCTAAAAAATTATTTTAAATAACTTATCATTTTAATTGGGGATAATGATGAAACTTACTCATGGGGTATGTGGGGTTACTTTGGCTGCTTTTTTGACAGCTTGTGGTGGGGGTGGCAGTGATGGCTACTATAACCAAAATTCAAATTCTGGCTCTACAACAACACCAACCACACCATCAACAGATCAAGAGTTAGCAACTTCTGTTTTAAATAGCGTAAAGCAAGAAGGGAAATATTTATTTGGTGCATATGATCTTAATGATGAAAAATTATCAAAAGGTTATATTGATCACGCATTAGATACCTTCGCACAAGGTCCACTAAAGTTAACATTAGATATTCGAAAAGTAGATCTTACCAAGTACTCCGACCACTATCGTGATAAATGCTTTATTAAGAGTACTACAGACTACCGCGCCTGCTATGTATTTAAAGGTGAAGAAATTAAAACCTTGCTTTCTGGTTATAATGATTGGGACTTTGATATTACAGCAGATGATTTAAAGAATATTAAACTGGCAAGCGATAACATATCTCCAAATTTAGAGGATTATCAATCAAATACCAGAATTTATATTTTTGAAAACGAAAATAATGATAAGAACTTCCAGGATGTAACAATTACTGGAGCCTTTGCGTATCCATTTCAACAGTCATGGGGACTTGAACAAACCAAGCAAAAAAGATTTGTGTTAATTAATTCAACAACAAGTGATTATAAAATTACTACAACTACTATTGTTCAAGATCCGGAAACGGGTCAACCCACTGAAAAAGAAGTTACTACTGGTGCAATGAGTGTATATAAAGATAATACATCAACAGATGGTGATCTCTACGTAGTTCAGGGTGGTTCTGGTTTCAACGTACTTATCAATGATAACTCTAATGTTCCTTTTGCAGAACCAATCTCATTTGTCGTGAACTCAACAGCAGGAAATACAAATAATGCGACATATAAGGTGAGTCAATCTGGTAATCAAATCCTAAGCTTACCTAATATTAGTAGCCTTGAAGGAAGTCGCGTTGAAAACGAAGCTCCAGCGACTAATACACAAAAATTTAATGGCAGTATTTATCTAGAAGGAAAAGATATATTTACCTTTAAACAAAGTATGAACGGAACTACTTTGAACTTTAAACATTTAATTAATGGCATAAGTATTGAAGGTCAGTCTATTAATCAGAATGGAACTGTTTCCACTACTTTAAAAACACCTTTTATGCAAAAATTTACATTTTAAAGCTAAATAATTAGAACTAAACCCTCTGTTCAAGAGGGTTTTTCTATATATTCTAAATATCTATTAAAATAGCTTAATGAAAAATGTTCGATATTATTATCATTGGCGCAGGTACAGCAGGCATCAGCGCCTACAAAGAAGCAGTTAAATATACTAAGAATCTTTTAATTATAAATGATGGACCTTGGGATACGACATGCGCTCGTGTAGGCTGTATGCCGAGTAAAATCCTCATCTCTACAGCAAACCGTATGTTTGACATTCAAAATGCTCAAGAGGTTGCTTTGAATGTATCTGCAAAAATTAATACGACTCAGGTTATGCAGCACGTACAAACATTGCGTGATCGTTTTACACAAGCAACTTTAAAAGATGTAGAACAATGGCCTGCTAAACATAAAATTTCTGGTAAAGCACACTTTATTGATGCACAGACTGTAGAAGTTAACGGGAAACATTACCAATCAAAAAGTTTTATTCTGGCGGTTGGTTCAACTCCTAATTATGATCAAGCCTGGAAGCAAAAACTCGGTAATCGACTTATAACAACAGATCAAATATTCGAATTAGAAACACTACCTAAATCTATTGCCGTCATTGGTAGTGGTGTGATTGCCCTTGAGATCGCACAAGCCTTGCATCGTTTAGGTGTAGAAACCACTATATTTGCTCGCAGCAAACGAATTGGAATACTAACTAGCTCGAAACTTCAACAATTTGCGCAAAAAGAGCTAGGGAAAGAATTAAAAATTCTATTCGAGACTTTACCAAGTGAAGTTAAGTGTAATTCTGAGGGTGTCATATTAAATTATAAACTAGAAGAAAAAGAGAAAACTATCAAAGTTGAATATGTTCTAGTTGCAACAGGCCGTTCAAGTTTGCTTGATACTTTAAAACTAGAAAATATTGATAGTTCTTTTAAAGATATTAAGTCATTACCTATAAATGCAAAAACCAAGCAATTAGAGATCTATCCAATTTTTATTGTCGGTGATGCTTATACCTCAACACCATTACAACATGAAGCAGCACATGAGGGGAAAAAAGTTGTTCATAACTGTTTGAACTATCCACAAGTCAATCCAGTTAAGACTCTTACTCCATTAGGAATTGTATTTAGTGATCCAGAAATGGCGATTGTTGGACAAAGCTATAAACAACTAAAAGACACTGGTATAGACTTTATTACAGGTGAAGCTTCTTATGAACGACAAGGCAGAGCTATCGTTCTTGGAAAAAACAAAGGAGGCATTGAGATTTATATAGATAAAGAAAGTCAAAAGCTTCTGGGTGCTGAGTTATTTACAGAAGCAACAGAACATATGGCTCACCTATTAAGCTGGATAATAGGCGAAGGTTTAACCTTAAATGACATTTTAGAGAAACCCTTTTATCATCCAACTCTAGAAGAAGGTCTTCGAACTGCTTTAAAACATGCACGTAGACAGTTGAAATAATCAATCTTAGAAGAGCTCTTTTAATAAAAGTTGGCCCTTCTATACATTAAATTGTTTTAATTAATTCATTTGATGGGAAATAACTGCAACTAGTGAAGCATTCTTTTTAGATGAACCAGTATATATCCATGTCTCTAAAGCCTTTCCATCTTTAGAAATAATATAATTTGTTGTAGTCAAATTTTTATCTTTAGATATTTCCTTTTTATAAGTTAAACCAGTAGATTTAGGGGGCAACCAGCTTTCTAAACTCTTCTGAATTTCAGTTGAGTTTCCTTTATTTATAAATAATGAACATACGCCATTATCGAGTTGAGTAATAACAAACTTTCCTTCTAAAGAGCTTATCATCCAAGCGTTCCCATTATAATCTTTTAAAAAATGTGCAGCATACTCATTAGGCATTTGAATAAAACCCATATTTTTTGCTTGTTTATTTATTATTTCTGGATTTCCTCTAGAACTCACACAAATATTTAAAAAAGCTTTTATGCTAAATAAACTTTCTACAGCTTCATTAGCATAGATAGATTTACTACCAAGTGCTATAGCTAGCATACAGACAAATATTTTTAATCCTACGAATTTCATTATTTATACTCTTGTTATCATTTTAAGGTATTTGGTTTATATCATAATTCATTCCAAAATTACTCTATCATTTTCAATTTCCCAGACATAAAAAAACACCCTCAACTGTTAAGTTGAGGGTGTTTAGAATAATGAGCTGGCGATGACTTACTCTCACATGGGA
>NZ_JAVQNR010000049.1:0-237273 GCF_031799005.1 Acinetobacter sp. V102_4
GCCATAGGCATGTTTCTAATGCGTTGCGAGCATTGATTGATATGATTCGTGCTGATCATTTCCCTTAAATTTAAGATCCTAGAGAACTCGATTGGTTTCTACTAATTTAAAAATCAATAATAGCTATTATTGAAATTATAGAAGTATTTAACTTACTAATTAAAGCTTACTGGTTATACTCCAGAATGAATTGGAATTTTATTCTGTGATTATCTTTATTTAAATATCAAAAAATAATGCAGATTTTATGTCTCTCTGCATTCAGGCGAGAATATAGTCAATTGCTATTGTTAAAATATAAGCAGTTTTTATGAGATTTAGTGAAATAATATCAACTGGTAAAATTCAACACTTAGTTGAATTTTGCCAATTATTTATTACTTATTATTATTTTTCCAAGATAGCTGTACCTGATCATCAATAGTAGGGTAGTCCATAACAAAACGTATATGAGATTCAACGACCGTTTTTAAAGTTGCATCATCTACAATAAATTCAGGGCTATGGTTTGGAGCTGCTTTACTCATATCTTGATTTGGTGGAGTTGCACCGAGTGAAATATAAAGCGAAGGCATAAGTTTGCCATAATGTGCAAAGTCATCACTTGCACTTGCGTTATTCTCCATTAGATGCAGATGATTTTGCCTACTGTATTTTCTAAGGTAGGTAAGATTAACCTAGTGAGTGTTTTATCATTGTATGTCACAGGCGCATAAGGGGAGAGTTCAATATCAGCTTTGACGTTGTTTGCGAGCGCAGTATGCGTGATTATTTCTGGTAATTGCTGAAGAATATTTTGACGAATATCTTCGTTATTTGTACGAATAGTTCCCTCCATCTCAACATCTTTAGGAATAATATTGGTAGCAGTACCGCCAGAAATGTGTCCTACCGTAATCACAGCCATACCTTTTGTCAGATCAGAGCGACGGCTAATTATAGTTTGTATATTGTTAATTACGGCTGCAGAAGCAACAATCGGATCTCGACCAACCCATGGTATAGAGGCATGTACTTGCTGTCCGGTTAATTTAATACGAAATTCATCAGCACTATTCAACATAGCTGCATCTTTATAGAAAATATTGCCACTTGGTATACCTGCGACTACATGGATACCAAACATGACTTCAGGTTTAGGATTTTTTAGAGCTCCATCTGTAATCATTTTTCTTGAACCAATTTGATTCCATTGGTTAAAACCAGTTAGATCAGCCGCGCCTTCTTCGGAAGGTTGGAAAACAAAAAACTACGGTACCCGCAAGTTTCTTCTTGTTCTCTGCTAGTATTTTTGCGGCCCCCATTGTCGATACATCTGGATTTATTGCATCTCCTGTTGAAACATGATTTTACCCACCAATTAAAAGAAGTTGTAAATCATCATAAGCAATTTGACTGAATGCAGACCATGCTTTTCTATGACCATTATTTCCATCGCGCTTATTTTCGATATCCGAATACCAATATGATGCTCCAACTGAGGTTTTTAAGTGGTCATTTTTAAAAATATTTAAATCTTGGTTAATTCGACCCACCCACATGTTCTTTTCTTCAAGACTAGTTAGTTGGGAATCATCAGTTTTAATATAATTTGCTGTGTAGCGTGATGCTTCAGCATTGGAACCATGATATCGATCTGCATCGGTAGGGAAGTAAGTGAGATCGATACAGTCGATGGCGAAGCACGTACAAGCGATGCTAGATTTCCAAAAAATGGGCGTGCCAACATTTGACTATGGTAATAACATCCGTCAAATGGCGAAAGATGAAGGCGTAGCAAACGCTTTTGATTTCCCAGGCTTCGTACCTGCATACATCCGTCCATTATTCTGCCGCGGTATTGGTCCATTCCGTTGAGCAGCGCTTTCTGGTGACCCAGAAGATATTTATAAAACAGATGCCAAAGTGAAAGAGTTAATTCCTGATGATGAACATTTACATCACTGGTTAGACATGGCACGTGAACGCATTAGGTTCCAAGGTTTACCAGCGCGCATTTGCTGGGTAGGTTTAGGCTTACGTGCAAAACTTGGTTTGGCATTTAATGAAATGGTTCGTAGCGGTGAATTATCAGCTCCAGTTGTCATTGGTCGTGACCATTTAGACTCAGGTTCGGTTGCGAGTCCAAACCGTGAAACTGAAGCAATGCAAGACGGATCAGACTGGCCTTTATTAAATGCGTTGCTCAATACAGCAGGCGGCGAAACTTGGGTGTCTCATCACGGTGGTGGTGTAGGTATGGGCTTCTCTCGACACTCAGGTGTTGTGATTGTGTGATGGTACAGATGAAGCTGCTGCACGTATTGCTCGCGTACTGACCAATGACTCTGCAACAGGTATGCATCATGCCAATGCCGGTTATGAAATCGCGATTAACTGTGCGAAAGAGCAAGGCTTAAACTTGCCAATGATCACTCAATAAAAATTTTCAAAGAACTATCAATATCTATTATTGATAGTTCTAATTGTATTTAACTAAGAGATAAATGAAATCTGAACCTTTTTACTTAAGAAAAATTTTGATTTTTTGAGTTTCTGCTCATGCAGGTGTTTAATTAAATACTACTGGATGTGAATAAGGTTATATAAATTCAATTTTATTGTTTAAGAGCCTACACTAAATTTTCGCTGAGTAAATAATTGGAGAGGCAAATTCTTGTGTAGATTCCACCTTTATAAATAATTTTTAACCTTCAAGGTAATAAATTCAACCAGACTCCTACCTTATTAAGTCAGAGTCTAAATTTATTCTGTTATGTATTACAGAAATTAGCCCAATCTTCCATTAATCCTTTACGCTTTTCAAGATAAGCTCCACGTAAGTAAGCTGCTTCAACTTCGTCTGGTAGCTTGTGTGCTAATACATGTTCACAGACTTCACGAGGATAATCTGTTTTATCTGCTGACCAATCACGGAAAGTTGAACGGAAACCATGTGTCGTGATCACTCGATTTTGTTTCGGATCAATATAGCCAATACCATCTTCTTTTAATTTCTTATCATGCATACGCTTAATTAAAGTGGTTAAAGACATGTCTGACAACATGCCACCGCGTGGAGCAGGGAAAATAAAGTCATCGAGTTGAGGATGAGTTTCTTGATAAAGCTGTTTAAGTAATCTAATTGCTGCTTCAGATAAAGGAACTCGATGTTCTTTATCTGCTTTCATTCGTTCTTTTGGAATAATCCAGATTTTATTTTTAAAGTCGATTTCTTTCCATAAAGCACCAAATACCTCACCTGAACGACAAGCTGTTAATATGGCAAATTCTAATGCTTTGGGAGAAATTCCATTTCTTTGTCGTAAGTCATGAATGAAACTAGCTACTTCCATATAGGGTAATGATGGATGTGGTCTAGATTCTTGCTTTAAATTTCCAAGAATGGGTTCTAAATTGCCTTTCCATGCAGCTGGATTATCTCCAACAAAATATTCCATAGCCTTAGCATAATCGAAAATAGTTTCTATTCGACCACGAATCCGTTTTGCCGTTTCATGTATTTCTATCCAGATAGGCTCAAGTGCTGTAACAATATCTGTTTTAGTAATAGAGCCAATCACAAGATCCCCTATGACAGGATAGATATAGGTTTCTAAGGTAGATGACCACTGCGCAATATGTTTCTCATTTTTAAGTTCTAATGTTTTCTTCTCAATTACAATCTTGGCGCATTCACGAAAAGTTTTGTCACGTCGTTGTTTAAGAAGTAAAGCTTCGCGTTGTTCCTGTTTATGTTGAATAGGATCAATTCCGTTTCGGATTTGTAATCTTAATTCAGTAGCTTTTGCTCGTGCTTCAGCTAAAGAAACTTCAGGGTAGGGACCAAGACCAATATCATGGCGATGTGGTTTTAGCTTTCCATCTTTACCAAAGTGCTTTCCAAAAGTAGCGCGTAGAATCCATACACGAGAATTACCTTCAACATTCAAACATAAGCCATCAACACCCCCTACAGAATGTCGTCCAGTCTCTTTAATTTTTGATACGCTGAGTGCTGAAAGCTCTTTAGATTTTTTTGGCATCTAACCTTTTACCCCACAACCTACCCCTCAAAGAATATTGGAAAGAGCTAGATTGTGCAAGACTGTATTGGATGTGTTTTATTTTAAGACAATGAATTATATGGTTATTATTTATTTCATTGGACTATATAAGACTGCTGTTAGACGGACACCGCTTCCGCCAAATTCGAAAAGCCCCTGTTAATAGCAGGGGCTTTTTTTATTTCTATATTTTCAATATTGATTAAATATAAATTGGTAAATATAAAACTTGAATATGACTCTCTTCAGCAAATAGTTCTCTTTAATGAATCTGTAATTGTTAGAAGAAAGATCGAAAGAAAAACTTAGTTTTACTTATGAGTAATTCACTAGATTATTTTGAACAATGAAATTATCTATATGTAGTTAATGTAAGGGAAGAATGCCTAACGATGGAGTAATAAGTAATCGGATAATTTGTAATCTTTGTATTATTAAAAAATTAATATTATAAATGAGTGCGTTCATCATATTTTCAGCAGAATTTTTTAATTTTATTTAATGATTTTGTGATTTTAAGTCTGGTAGTATCGAAAGAAATTTTAAAAAATTGACAACATAAATTTTATTTATTAGTAAAGAACTTATAAAAGTTAGCTAAATTTTATTTTTTGCGAGTTATAAAATATGCAGAGATTTGCCAATGCAACCAATAAATCTCAAATGTTATATTTGTTTTTGGCTCTAGATCATTGGTTTCTTTAAACTTTGCCATATTTATTAAAAGACTGAACTATGTTGATATAAGAAATCTTGATTAAAAATATGCTTTATAACTTTTATAGACTTATTTAATACTTAATATTGTGAAGTTTTTACCTGCATGATCTAAAAGAGTTTTTAGAAGCACTATTATATCCAAAATGGTTATTTCATTAATTTTATGCAATAGCGATTTAGCTACCAAGAATATGTAATTAATAGGATAAAAATGTTAGAAACTGATGTTTTAATTGTTGGAAGTGGTCCAGCTGGTTCTTCTGCTGCACTTATGTTAAGTAGTTATGGAATTAGAAATATCATAATAACTAAATATAGATGGCTGGCAAACAGCCCTCGTGCTCATTATATAAGTCAAAGAACTATGGAAATTGTTCGAGATTTAGGAATATCTGATGAAGTAATCGCAAAAGCAGCACCCAAGGAAGTTATGGGTGATGTTGTTTATTGCACATCTTTAACGGGTGATGAAATTGGACGTTTTCCTTATGGAATGAATCATCCAGAAAGAATGTCAGAGTATGCTAAAGCGAGTCCCTGTGAACAGTGTGATCTTCCTCAACACCTATTTGAACCTATTTTACTTTCAAATGCAGCATCACGAGGAAGCCATCCAAGATTTGATACGGAATATTTATCTCATGTACAAGATGAGAAGGGTGTAACAGTTACTGTTCTAGATAGACTGACTAAACAAACATACCTAATTCGATGTAAGTATTTAATCGGAGCTGATGGGGCGAGTAGCAAAGTTGTAAAAGATTTAGATTTACCTATGGCTGGTAAAATGGGGAAAAGTGGCAGTATAAGCATTATTTTTAAAGCCGATTTAACAAAATTAGTTTCGCATCGACCTGGATACCTCTGGTGGATCATACAACCTGGAGCAAACATTGGCGGGATTGGGTTAGGGTTGTTGCGTATGGTCAGACCTTGGAATGAATGGCAGATTGTTTGGGGGTATGACATTGAAAAAGAAGAACCATCTCTCAACGATGATGAGGCGATTGCAATTTGCAAACAGCTTATTGGTGATAACGACATTGAAATAAGCATAAGTAGTAAGTCGTTATGGACCGTAAATGAAATGTATGCAGAGCAGTATTCGAAAGGTCGAGTTTTCTGTATTGGTGATGCTGTCCATCGTCATCCACCTTCTAATGGATTAGGTTCAAACTCATCTATACAAGATGCTTATAACTTATGTTGGAAATTAGCATTTGTATTAAATGGCAAAGCGGGTAGTGGTTTATTAGACAGTTTTAATGATGAAAGAGCGCCTGTTGGTGAGAGAATTGTTAAACGAGCAAATCAAAGTGTTAGAGAATTCTCTACAATATTTTCTGCTTTAGAGTTAGATGGAAAGTACAGTACAGAGACGATGCAAGGAAGCATAAATGCCTTAAGTGAAGGTAATGAAAAAGGTGCTATTAAGCGCCGTGATTTAAGATCTGCAATTGAATATAAAGCTTATGAATTTGCTGCTTTAGGAGTAGAAACTAATGTACGGTATCATTCGTCTGCAATTATTGGAGCAGCGTACAATATTGAAAATAAAATAGATTCTAGTAGAGATGAAGATCTTCATTATTATCCCTCATTTACTCCTGGTCATAAACTCCCTCATACATGGTTAGTCAAAAATCATAAAAAAATATCAACCTTAGACTTAATCGGAAATGGAAAGTTTACGCTTTTCTGTTGGTTACAAGGTGACAAATGGAAGTTTGCAGTAGATAACATTAATAGCCAGCTCAACTTAGATATTAAAGTTATACAGGTAGGTCCAAAAAGAGAGGTTGAAGACTCTTATGGAGAACTTTCTCGCTTTTGGGGGAATGATGAAAATGCTTGCATAGTGATCAGGCCAGATGGCTATATTGCTTGGCAAAGCAACAACATTGAGTCGGCGGACAATGAATTGCACAAAGCCATGTTATCAATACTTAGTTTGAATTAGGATTTCACCGCTTCTGCCAAATTCGAAAAGCCCCTGTTAAAAGCAGGGGCTTTTTTTATGTGTATGTTTTTTAGTGCTTAGAAACCCGTATAAAAATTTGGATTGAGTTGGGCAGAATTAGATGCAGCTTAATTTTATATTTTGTAGTTAATTGCACCCTCATAATGGTCAATATCTTGTAATTGTTTGAAGAATTCTTTCGGGTCAACTATTGCTGGTATATGTATAATTATGAGTAGAATAGCTCTTTATAATACTAACCCCTTTGCATCCCTAACTTGCAAAGTAAAATCGATCTCGGTATACGCTGAATTTAAATTAATAGATATGGATAGTTCATGAATTTAATAAATCACTTTAGTAAGTCATTTCTTGCAATTTTTCTTATGATGAATCTTTCAAATACATATGCAGCAAAGATACAGGCTGTAGATGCTGAAGTACAGGAGAGTGCTGGAGACGCAATGGAAGCTGCTGGAGCAGAAGCTGTAGAGGTTGGTGAAGAAGAGGCTGCATGCCGTGCTGACGAGGCATGTGATGTTGCATCTGCTGTTTCTGAGGATGAAATGTATGGTGGCATTCAACAGGAATATGTTGTAAAAGGCTGTAAGGTAACCATTTACAATGATGGGCCTGTGAAAATGGTCAATGTAAAGACGGATCAACCATGTGATGCTCCACTTCCTAAAGACCATAAATTTTCTAGATAGAGCCTGTTAAATTATTTTTCAAAGCTAAGTCACGGTTATCGGGCTTAGCTTTTTTTATTTAGAATGTTGTTTTAATTTAATCATCTTATAATTTGGGGGATAAATTTTCGCTAAAAAACTCATTGATTCCAATAAGTACTAAACAATTCTTTAATGCCAATTTCATCTTCCATATATTTATTAGGAGATATTTTTAACCCAACACCACTTAAATATATTACTGCTTTCCATAGGAGTTCCTCTTTAATAGGAGGATCGAAAGTTAAGTCATTATTTATTATCCAGTGCATTCATTCTTTTTCTTGCCCATTCTTCAGCATCGTCTCGGCTGATTTTATGGTTTAACAGATCATTGAATACTTGTTGTACATCTAATAAAGATATTTTCATTTCATTGTTTTCCATTTTTTATATTCTATTCTTACCCACCGCAACTAATATATCTATATAAATTTCAATACCGTTATAAACCCCAATTTAACAATAAATTTTAATTATTTACCCTTACTTTTTAATGATCTATTTTAATGCAAATGTCGTTTTGTGTGCTTGAGTGCAATAGGGTAGAGCACTATCCTTTGCCTGCTGGCCACATTGCCAGTCGGTTGTCGCAGACCGGGAAAACAAAGTCGATATGCAAAACTCTTGTTTTGTGTGTCGGGAACTCGTTCGCCCCCTTTTTCTCTACGGTAGGGCGGAAGGGGGACACCTTCGGGTGTGCTGGTTCCTTTGTTTCCAGTCTGCGAACCCCCTTTCGTTCTGCCACCATAATTTTAATGTTTTGGCAGAACTCCAAATAAAAAGGAGTTGGCTTTGCACATTCATTATTTTTTGGCAGCCTTTGCCAAAGTTTATATCGACACAACTTAAACGTTTAAAGCAGTTTGATTGCCAATAGGTTTTCAGGCTTTAAATCGTCTCAACCAAAAACTTAATCAACAATAAAACTTGAGATGTGCCAAGCACAGTCTTTATGGGCTTTACTATGCCTTTTTTCTCCCAAAAAGGCAGCGGCATTTTTATCTCATTTATATACAACAAGAATTTATTTTATAACGGTAAAACTATGCCACATTCAGATCTCCCATTCCGTGCTTTAAGTGTGCTTCATACATCCCGATATCTTTTTAATAACTATGGCTTTCACAATGTCGGGGTTGACCGAATTATTGAGTCAGCAAAAGTTCCCAAAGCCACTTTTTATAATTACTTTCATTCAAAAGAAAGGCTAATTCAAATGAGTTTAACCTTTCAAAAAGATGGGCTAAAACATGAGGTACTTTCAATCATTCATGTTCAAAAAGACTTAACTTTGCTTGAAAAGCTTTGCAAAATTTACTTTTTACATGCCGATTTAGAAGGACTCTATCATTTGCCTTTTAAAGCTATTTTTGAGATTTCAAAAACACATCCCAACGCATATCAGGTGGTCGTTGAGAATATCGAAATTGGTTCATTAATGAAATCTATAATTTGCTTTTAACAACCAATGCAAATGCTTCAAAACAAGATGCACACATGTTCTTGTTTGTGATTGATGGGGCAATGGTTCAGCTTTTAGATCCAAACAAGCCAGATGAAAGAGGAAGGCTTTTAGATTATTTTTTTATTACTTTAGGGTAAGTTAGATGAGGATATAGGTAAGGAAAGATACTAATAATTGCTTACTTTTTTTACCTTTAAAAATAAATTAAACCTGAGCTTAATTTAGATAGATATTAACTTTTTCTTAAAACTATATTTAAATTTTATAAAGATAACTTCTAATAATATATTTAATATCTTAAGTTTTTTACTTTTTATTATAGTATTTTTTTTATTAGAAGATAACGATGATATTGATTTGTTAGCTTAATAAATTAATTGCAATGGAAATAGATTTAATAATGTACAAATTAAGCTGTTGTTGAAAGAAAAACTTAAAAGACCCACTATATCTGAATAATTGAATTATCCAGATATAGTGGGCTAATTATAATTAATACATCTAATTAATTATCTTTTTAATGTGATTGTGCCTGACTGATTTGAAAGACCAGAATCAGTGGTGGTTTTAGATGAAAAATCACTTTCTTTCAGTGATTTATCTTGTGTTTGCGTATTCATTAAATTAGTTAATGATTTAGAAATCATCATTTCATTATTTTTGACTTGAGTGTCCTGCTGAGTATCAGGTCTAAATTTAACATTTTTTTGATCTTCAGTATTTTTATACAAATTGTAGTAAATTATACTAACAATTAGCAATAAAAAGACACCGCTAATAATAAAATATTTTTTTTTCATATATACCTTTTCATTTTTGAAACAATTGTTTAAATTATATAATATATTTGGTGAGAAGATGAATAAAATTGAAGATAATTTTTAATAAAATTGTTCTGTTGTTAATTACTTGGCTATCTTTATCTATTTGTTTTGCGGCTGGTACTGATTATTCAGCACTTACAAATAATTTAGCAATTGAACCAGGTATACAGGGAGCTACAAAAGGTTACGACCTACTAAGTGGAAAAGTTACTCAAAATATTCCTCTAGTAAAAGGTAATTTGCCATTTACCATGCAATACCATGCAACCTTACGATTAGAGGGGGAGAATGGCCCAAATTTATACCAGGAATTAGACGAAGGTGGAGTCGCGGACTGGACGAATGAATATTCCGGTTATGTGATTACTAGTACTATCCCTTCAGTTAATACGAGTGTTTTCATAATTCAATTACCAGGAAGTAGTGAAAAATATTTAGTTGTGAATGAGGGAGGTAAACTGCTAAAACGTATTTATCATAGTGGAGCAGGACAATTTGAAGCTAAAACCTTTTATTCAGAAAATTTACGTGATATCTCTTTTAAACAGGTAAATAGCTCTATTGTTATTGTTAAAGATGGTGTTAAGTATACTGCTTCAATTTACAAAAATATGGAATCAGTTTTTGGTAGTACTACTATTCCGAGTTATTTATACAAATTTACTGAAATACAATATCAAGATGGACGAAAATTAAATTTATCTTATGATAATGGTTATAATTTAGTTCAGGTTAAAGATAATAGAAATAATACGCTAAATATTCTTAGAGAATACAAAAAGTTTGGATCATCTAATCAAACTTATCTTGAACGTAAATTAATTACAGGTGTTGAACTCATTAGTGGTTCAAATGTCCAGAGATCGAGCGTTACTTATCAGGAAAATCAAGTCAAGAGTATTATTGACCCTTCGAAAACAGAAACCCGTTATACTATTTCTTCTATTAACTCGATAGTTACAGGAAATTTTTCTTTCCAATATGAAGATCAATCTAGAGGTTATTGGATTCAATATGTTTTGGATAATACATCTAGAAAAATTTCGGATTCCAGTGAGGGAAATTATCCAATTTTGAAAAGAGTAATTGATCAAAACAAGAATGTTTTAAGAGAGTATGAATATGGAAATGTTTGGCAATTTTATAATAATACTACATCAGTATTTTTAGCTTATACCACACAAATTACAGCTTATACGCCACTAAATAATCAAAAAACTCAAAGAAGTATTTCTGCATGGAATGATATTCGAGGAGAATTTGCAAATCGTTTTACAGTCAATGGTCAAGATCAGACTATGGATTATACTATGACAGGAGCTTCACTACCTGGAACTTATAATCAAGCTGAATTGGGACTTATGCTATCAGCAACAGCAACTATGACGGTTCAGGGTAATTATCCAGGGCTGTTGAGTGGTTCCACTCCTATTCGCTCGGTACAGTTTAATCCATTTACGCATCGTTTGAAGTCAATCACTGATTTAAATGGGAATGTATCGACATTTAATTATGATCAACTTAACCGTCTTAGCCAAAAAACAATTGCCTCTGGCACAGCAGATAGTCAATCGACGACTTATAACTATACAGTACTTACAGATGGTGCTGAAAATAGATATCCAACCCCCAATCTGATTGTGACTGATGGACAAAAGGTCACCAATAGTATTAATGCAAATGGATGGATCGTACAGCAGGTAATCTCTTATCCGAAAGGTGGTACTAGTAAAACAATTGCCTATTCTTATTATAATAATGCTAATAATGTGAATTATGGACTTATTAGTAGTGTTGATGGACCACGTGCGGATGTTAATGATTCATCTTCATTTACCTATGATTCCTTTGGTAATAGAGCAACGATTACTCAGAACGTAAATAATCGATCGGTAGTTACTAAATATCTTAACTATAATACCTTTGCTCAGCCAGAACGGATTATTTACCCATCAGGATTAGTAGATAAATTTATATATAATCAAGACGGAACTTTACAGTCAAAAGCTACAGGAAATGGCGGTGAGACTGGAAATGTTACAGGTGCTATAACAAGTTATACTTATGATTATTTGAAACGTAAAATTTCAGAGACTAATCCTGATAATGAAGTTACTACTTACGCTTATGATTCAATAGGGCAATTAGTTCGAACAACTTTACCTGATGGAACTGTTAATGTTCAAACATATTTTGATAATGGAGTAATTAAATCAACGGATGGAGCATTTTTAAGTACTAATGAGATAAATACACAAGGTCTTATATCGCGTACCTCTAATGGTAATGTTTCAGGTTACTATTCTAAATCACTTAGTTATGATCCAAATGGAAATCTTATACAGACCCAATCTTCTTTAGGTTTTATAGAAAAATGGACATATGATGCACTCAATCGTAATACTTCACATACCGATGCAGAAGGTAAATTAAGTACAAATAATTATGATAAATCAAGTAATTTAATAGCAGCTAAAGATGCAGTAAATTCTGGTTCAAGCCCATTTAATTATATAAATGATAAGTTTGTTAAGGATGAGATTAATAATGACTATGGAACTAAATCCTATAAATATAATCAAGCAGATCAATTGGTTAGTAAGTCACATGCTAGTCGTATATGCAATTATTCTAATATAGACTCTATAGGGCGGATAGGAAATATTACTTGTAGTAGTGAAAATGATGCTGATCCTGCATATGCTTATAATTATCAATATACCTATGATAGTTCTAGTTTTGGGCACCTAGATAAAGTATTTTCAAATAGTAATTTTGGAGTTGATACAACATATACATATGATAATTTAGATCGAGTTATAGGGAAAAATCAAACTAATAAAGCTATTGCAGCTTGGGGAGGAACTACTTCACCTTTAAACGTAAAATATAGTTATAGTATTGCTGGTAAAATTAAGTCTATTACAATGCCCTCTGGTCGTGTAATTAATTATAATTATGAAGCAACAAAGGGGCGTATTGCTTCAATATCAATATCTGGTAATCCTTTTATTACTAATGTTAGTTATAATAATTTTGGTCAAGTTAATTCATGGAGTATCGCAAATACTAATTCGAAATATTTAATAG
Source organism: Acinetobacter sp. V102_4 (assembly GCF_031799005.1). NCBI lineage: Bacteria > Pseudomonadati > Pseudomonadota > Gammaproteobacteria > Moraxellales > Moraxellaceae > Acinetobacter > Acinetobacter sp. V102_4. The sequence goes on from NZ_JAVQNR010000049.1 coordinate 12,837, forward strand.
ATTATAATGAGGTAAAAGCACTAACTAGTCCTATAAAAGCAGTTAAATTTTTAAGTCAGAACAATGTTGCATTATATTCAGAAGAATATAGTACTGATCAAGATGGAAGAGTTCTGACAATAAAAAATCTGAATAATAAAACTAAGAATTACTCATATGATAGGAATGATAGATTAACTAGTGAAACAACTTCTATAGGTGCAGCAACTCAGAATAGCTGGTCATATGGTTATGATGCTAATGGTAATTTAATAACTAAAACGAGTAAAAATGGTTCTGGAAATGCACAAACAGTGTCCTATACTATAGGATCAGCTACAAATAGGCTTACAAGTAAAGTGCAGTCAGGATCTCTCTCTGGTAATTATTTGTCTACAGGAGAGCTCCGTTTTGCTCCTTTCTTATCTAGTTATGATGGTAATGGTCAAATGCGTTACTCTGGTGGTGCAAATAATCAATACTACATGGCATACAATTATAAAAATGAGCGTACTCTACGTGCATATAGTACCGTAGGTATGAAGGGCGGATGGTATGAAGGAGCTATTCAGTTTGTTTACGATGAAAATAGTAATTTGATTGGTGAATACACTGTAACAGGAGTTCCACTAGTCGAATATGTTTGGATGGAGAATCGTCTTGTCGCCGCAATTTATGGCGCTGGTGCTGGGAAAATCTATGCGGTTGTGACAGATCGTAATGCTACGCCACGTATGTTAGTTGATAGTAGTACAAATTCTGTAGTTTGGCAGTGGGAAAGTAATGCTTTTGGTGCAGGTTTACCGACAGGTTCAGTAAAATTTAATTTACGTTTCCCTGGTCAGTATTATGATGAATTTACAGGTTTACACTACAATTTAAATCGTTACTACAACCCTGAACTTGGTCGCTATATGGAGCCTGATCCAATTGGATTAGAAGGTGGAGTAAATCCATATGTGTATGCAGATAATAACCCATTAACTCATGTAGATTCGAGTGGTTTAGATAGTTATAACTTTTCATTTATCGAAGCTTATAAAGGTGATAGTGCATATAAAGCTAGTTTATTCGAAGAGTGGGGGTTAAGATCATTTAATTTACCGGACTTATTTAGTTCTAATCAACATTTATTATTTAATGGTGGTCCAGGTACCGATGTACAAATTGATGCGGAAATGCTGAGAGTAACACCTAATGGAGAATGGACAAAAATTAAAAAAACAGGGCAATATGTTCTTCCTGTTCGGGCAAATGGTTACAGAAATCATTTTGGTCAATGGGTTGATGAAGGTTTAATCAGTAAACCATCCAAAAGTTCGAAAGGATATTGGGTTCATGGGCAATTAATGATGAGGGAAGATGGAACATTGTTACCGAATGATTATAATTTTGAACAACATAAGGCTAGTAGTGCTTTTGATTTTAAAACTGGGATAAGAAATTGGGGTACTGTAATTGGTGCACGAGAAGCATCAAATGGTTTAACTAATGTAATTAACCAAGGATTTAAATTCAAATTTACAGGTAAACCTTATTGTCCAGCTTGTAAACCACATTAATATAAATAGGGGAAAAGATAATGCATCTTTTCCCTTTAGGAGTTGGATATGAAAGCTATACACATCTTATCTTTGGTAGTAATTTTCTTTATAATTTTTATATTATATAATATTAATAAATTTTCAAATGTAGATAATAAATATGACTGTTTTCTTTCAAGCAAAGTTTGTGTTGATAGAATAACTTATAATAATAATTACTATTATGATTTGTATTTAAATAATAGTGAAAAAACTGGAATTCTATTTGGAAACGAAAACTTATTTTTTATAGATTTTAAGGAAGATTCAGGTAAATTGTATATCATTGTGCAGGAGTCAATAATAAATAATCGAAAAATTATTGAAGAATGTAAGAAAATAAATCAACCTTTTAATTTCCCAGAAAATGAATATGTTTTAAATTTGTATATTTTGAGTAGTAGTGAAAATAAGATTTCAATAAAACTTGTTAATAAAGAAGATACCCCTCAATTAATTAAAGAGTGGTTTTCCCATTATCGGATAAATCCTAAATTGGAATTTATATGCTAAAACTTTTAATTCTGCTAGTAAAGTGATGTGCTATATCCGGAATCATTAAAAATTTACATCAAAATGAATGAAATATTAATGTTTTATTCTAAGCTAAAGATTATGTTAGATACTGATAACTATAATTTTTTATTAATAAGTGAAGATATATTTTATAGAAAATAAGCTATATTAAATTAAAAATGATGGCTAAATAAAGTAATAAAAGTTGACTTTTAATATCGAAATTATTTACTCTATTTCTTGTAATTTCTATTTATTTAAATTTGCTTAGGTCTTATTTTAGGCATAATAATTCATGGTAATTCCCTTTTTGGTTAGGTAAGGAAAGCAACCCAAATTGCTTACTTTCCTTATTTCTTAAATAAATTAAATCTAAGCTTAACTCAGATAAATATTACTTCTTTTGTTTAAAACGGTATTTGCATTTTAAGCAGCGATAGTCCTGAAAAATATTTTTGTCGATCATCACACCCGCTTTTTTACCAAAAATATTACCAACCACACCGCCAGTGATTCCTGCACTAATTGCACCGACAAAAGTTCCTACAGTTCCGCCAACAATCACACCTAAAGGACCAGCAATCGTACCAATAGCTGCACCAACAGAAGCGCCAGTTGCCGCACCACCTACAGTACCTGCCGTTGTGCCAGCAGCTGTCAGTAAAACACCGCCAGTTGTTCTAAGTAATTTGTCATGGTCACGTGCTTCAACTTCTGTAGAACCACACTTAGGACATTGCAGAGTTTTTTCCATAAAATTTCCTGTCTTTCATCATTGAGTGACGCAGTTGATTGGGCTGAATCAGAGAGTGGGTAAAGAACCTGTCTTTCGATGAAGTGTCTTTTGCCTATTGAGTGATTGCAACAATAAACTGGTCTGCTTTGATTTTAGCTGAACATGAGCGCAAATATTTATAGATCATGTAAACACTTGTACTTTAATAATTATCCCATTAAATACCAATGTTTAGAATGACTAAGGGTTACATATCAATGTGCCTAGCAGAGAACCATTCAACAATGATGAATAGAATATGAATGGTTTTTTGAGTAGATTTTCTGAAGTTGCTTAGGGTGACGAGCTGTTAAATGATAAAAGGCTTATCCTGTTTGAATAAGCCTTCTTTGAATATTAGAGTGTTTTTTTCCAACTCAAAAATTTATATAATCCAAACATAAATGCAATCCAAATTGGAATTAAAATAACTGATTTTTCAAAACCTTGAGTCCACATGATATATAAAATCATGCCAATAAAAATCAAAACGATATAGTTACTTAAAGGTGAAAATAGTGCAGGGAATTTGACAACTTTACCTTCAAGTTTCATGGCACGTTTAAACTTCAAATGAGTAAAGCTAATGATTGCCCAGTTTAAAACTAAAGCTGCTACAGCCATGTACATGAGATAGCTTAAAGCTTCTTCTGGGATAAAATAGTTCAGTAACACGCAACCAAAAATCAGAATAGAAGAAAAGATAACAGCCGGTGTTGGAACGCCTTGTTTGCTCACTTTTGTAAAAATTTTGGATGCGTGGCCTTGTACTGCTAGACCATATAACATGCGACTGTTTGCGTACATACCGCTGTTATAAACAGACAGTGCGGCTGTTAAAATAATAAAGTTAAGCAAATGCGCTGCCCAACCAATCCCAAGCTGGCTAAAAATCATCACAAATGGACTTTTATCTAGACCACCAAGGTCAAGCTGATTCCACGGAATGAGCGACATGATAATGGCAAGCGAAGCCACATAGAAAACCAAGATTCGAAAGATAACTTGGTTAATGGCTTGTGGAATGCTTTTTTCAGGATTTTCGGCTTCAGCAGCAGTCATCCCAATCAGTTCAATACCGCCAAAAGCAAACATTAAGAAGGCGAGCATATAAAACAAGCCCGAGAACCCATGTGGGAAAAATCCGCCATGCTGCCATAAGTTTGAGAAGCTAGCGATAGAATCACTACCTGCGGTGAGCAATAAATATAAGCCAAACACGATCATGGCAATGACTGCCGCAACTTTAATAATGGCTAACCAAAACTCAGATTCACCATAAAATTTAACGTTGCCTAAGTTCAAACATGTGACCAAAACAAAGAAAAATAAGGCTGATATCCAAGCAGGAATATGAGGCCACCAGTAATGCACATATTTAGCAACTGCTGTCAGTTCGGTCATTGCGACCAGAATGTAAACCACCCAATAGTTCCAGCCCGATAAAAAACCGGGGAATCTTCCCCAATATTTTTGTGCAAAGTAACTAAAGGAACCGACCACAGGTTCTTCTACGATCATTTCACCCATTTGGCGCATAATTAAAAATGCGACCAAACCGACAATGGCATAACCTAAAATAATAGAAGGGCCAGCAGACTGGATGACTTGGGCAGAGCCTAAAAATAAACCTGTCCCGACAGCGCCACCCATAGCGATTAGCTGGATGTGGCGATTTTTAAGTCCGCGTTTTAATTGGGAAGATGAGTTGCTCAAAATATATGCGCTGAATAAAAAAGCTGATGCTATTGTAATAGATTGGCTAGGGATAACCTAATTTGAAAAGGATTTTACTCAGCTAAATAAAAAAGGATCCGTACAAAGCTATACGAATCCTTTTTTAGAAAATTAGTGATTCTATAAATTAGAAAGACACCATTTTGCCTGGGTTAATCATTGCGCCGATGCCATACATACTTTTTGCGAGTGGAATAACAACGGGAGCAAGGGTACGACCAAACATAATATTTTGATGGTCAATTTTAGATAACATTTCAAAGTCATTAGATTGCCCAATAAAGTCATTTGCAATGGCTTTACCAATGCGTACCGTCTGTGCAACGCCGTGACCACTCCAACCGTGAACAGCATAAATCGGGAACTTATTACCAAATTTACGGCTATCGACTGCACCATTTACGGTTAAATCAGTTGTTCCACTCCAGACAAAATCCATTTCTAGATTTTTAATTTGAGGGAAAACCGTATGAATTCGATGTTCTAGATAATTTAAAGTTTTCTCTGGCCCCCAACACGTTCCTGTGCCTTGGCCACCAAACAATAAGCGGTTGTTAAACACGGGACGGTAGTAATCAATCTGGAACTGAGTGTCATAGACTGGATGTCCAAATGGCAGAAGCTCTTTTGTATCAAGCTCTAGTGGGGCAGTCGTTGCAACATAGGTATAAAACGGAATAGTAGTATTGCTTTGCTCTGATAAAAGTTTAAATGAAGCATGGTGTACTGCTAACACCACAGACTTTTTAGCTTTTACAACAGCATTTGCAGTTTGAACATAAATACCATCTGCTTTTTCTTCTATTGAAATAACTTCTGTTTGTTCATAAACAGTACCGCCATTTTGGCAAAAGCCATAAATTAAGCCACGGTTTAAAGCTAAAGGATGGATTTGTCCACCCAACTCATCAATTAAACCACCCGTATAATAATCAGACTTAATATAGTCCATGAGTTCGTGTTTACCTACAATGCGCGTATGGTCTTCACCTAAATATTTTCGTGCATCGGCGCCTTGAGTTAGGCCAACTAAATGTCCTTCATGAACGGCGGCGGTAATATGGCCGTATTTTCGGTCAAAGTTGAGCTGGTATTTTTCTGAGATGTCATCAATAAGTTGCATGGCTTCTGTAGAAGTAAAATGCCAGAGCTTTTTGGCATCTTCATAGCTTAAGCGATCGGCCATTTCTTGAGCTTCCCAGCGAGCTAAACCTGGGGTAAGTTGTCCGCCATTTCTGCCGGAAGCTGCACTACCAATGCGATTTTTTTCTAATAAGACCGTATCTACGCCTTGTTCAGCTAAATGTAATGCACTTGATGAACCTAATAAACCACCGCCAATAACCACCACATCGCATTCAATATCAGCTTGTAAACTGTCAAATGTATGCCAATCAGAAAGTGAGCTTTCATAGTAGTTCGCTGGATTATCTACCGCTGCACCTTCTACATTTGTTGTGTCAAAATTTGCATGTTTTGGATTTAACCAGCTCCACTCTTTGCCCACTTGTAGAGATTTACTTGGTTTATATTGCACGTCTTTTAAAAGTTGAGGTTTAGAAATAATTTTCATGACGAAGTTCCTTAAAAATTAATAAGCATTACTAATCGCAATACTTTGTTTTTTAATCGTTTTATAGATAAATAAAAGAATGCCTAACGATAACCAGAAACATCCAAAAGTGAGCGAAGATGAATCAAGGTTAAGCCAGAGGCAAATAATGCTGATGACGGATAAAAGCGGTAAAAAGAGGTTTAGAAATTTATTTTTAAACCCTGAGCGCTGTTTATCTTTAATATAAAACTTCATAAAAACTGAGAAATTTACGGCTGTAAAAGCGACTAGCGCACCAAAGCTGATCAGGCTTACGACTTGTGCTAAATCTAGAAAAACCGCAGACATTGAAATAAGACCAACAAATAAAACCGAAAAAAATGGTGTACCTAAGGAGATGTGAATTGTCCCAAAATACTTTTTAGGAAAAATATTATCGGTGCCCATTATATACAGTAAACGTGAAGCGCTGGCATGAGAGGCAAGACCAGAGGCGACAGTGTTCATAATTTGTCCGCATAAGAATACGGATTGGAAAAAAGCACCGCCGACATAAAGCACAATTTCAGGAAGTGCTTCAGTAGGGTGCTGGAAGCGTAGATTATTTGGAAAATAAAGCTGAATAAACCAAGCAGCCGTGAAGAAAATAAGTCCGCCAGCGAGAGTTGTTAACATGACTGCTCGAGGAATATTTTTAGTAGGTTGTTTGGTTTCATTTGATAGCGTGGTAACCGCATCAAAGCCCAAAAATGAAAAGCACAAAACTGAGGCACCCGCAACGAGCGGTAGGATAGTTTGGTGCTCATGCCAGAGTGGGGCTAATGTAAGCACATGCTCATAACCTTGAGTTGAGCCAATACCCTTAATCACTAAATAAACAAAAATGACCATGAGTATGATGGGGGCAAATACAAACACGAGACTTAAGTTGGCAAGTAACCGAATGCGGAAACAATTTACTAAAGTGACTAGGCCCGCCGACACAAACACCCAAAACCAATAAGGCAGACTTGGAATAAGAGCTGTGAGATAAATTGCAGCTAGCAAAACATTAATGAGGGGTAATAACAGATAGTCGAGTAGGGAACACCAACCGACAAAAAAACCGCTTTTAGGACCTAAACTTTCAGCGGTATAGCTATATGCTGAGCCTGATTTTTCTGAATTTTTGCTGAATCTTGCATAGCTCCAAGCGGTGAGTAACATGGCACCAAGTGCGAGTAAATATGCGAGTGGCACATGTCCATTGGTAATGCCAGAGACAATACCGAAAGTATCAAACACCGTCATGGGAGTCATGTAGGCAATACCGATAATTGTGACTTGCCAAAGAGACAGTTTTTTTAAGGAAGACGTTTTATTTTCCATGTCATTTCAACCTCAAATTTCGTTGTTTTGCTTTTCATCCGGAAAAGCGATGCTATTTTTGAGCCAAAACTTCCCCAAGACCTGAATGAGCAAGTCTGTTTGAAGAAAGTTTGAACAAAAGCCAGAGGCTTCAGGTGCTATTTCGCTTTGGTGATGCCCTAAAGCAAGGTCAAATATTTAGTATTTTTGACTTTGCTCTAGATAACGACCAGTTGAAAAGATTGACATGGTCGTGAGAGAACCTGCTCGGGGCTTTGTCCTCTAAATAATGTGCCTGTCCTGATCGTGACGTCATTTGACGTAATGACTCGAGAAGAATCGTTGATCACGATTGCTTTTTGCTTAATGTTTTTAAGCTTCGGCATGAGTAGTTTTTCGAGTGAAGAAACTAAAATGTCTGTGGCAATCACACCGATAAATTGATCACGAATCATGACCGGATGGGCAAGGGTGATGGTATATGCACCATTACAAATATAATCGACATAAGGCCCATGAATGCAGGGACTTTTATTTTGAGCAGGTTTATGGAACCACTCAAAAGAGCGAAAATCTAAAAATCGCTGAGCATTTTGATAGTTTTCAAGTTTGGCTTGTTGTAACTGATCTTCTTTTTTATACCACCATTCGAGTGTCCAATAATCTTGTTCTTCTTGCGTTGCAGGGCTATAACTTGCAAAGCCGATACCTTGACTGTAATGGCTTTCCTGTAATGCCTTTTTAATTTCTTTTTGCAAAGCTGAACGTTCTGAACCTGAAAGCTTAATGTCTTTTGTTTTTTCAGGTTCATGTTTTGACAGAATTTTGCTCGCTTTAGTTGCCAGCTTTTCTGTAATGGCTGTCGTTTCCTCAACCACCGTCTTTAACAAATTTTGAAGCTCTTCTATATCTAAATGTTGGGTCATTCCTATAACTCCTAAAATTCCGTATTTCTCACTCGATATTTGATAAGCGCTCTGTTTTATTATTTTTATTCGATAGATAACTTATATCGAAGCATTTGGTCTGTTAGCATCGAAATAATTTTTCGTGCTTGAATAACAGCATCATCTTCATTGCCTTGAACAAAAGATGATAAAAGTTGGTGGTATTGCGCGACGACCAATTGATGAAAATGGTCATCTTGATAAAGCACAGCAATGAGCGGAGCCCATTCGGCTTGTATAGTTAACTCTTGATTTGCCAGTCGAGCTGATTGGGCAAAAGAGGTGAGAGTAAGCAAGCAACGTAAATCAAGCTGGGCACGAGTGTCTGCTTCAACGGCTTGTTCAAATTGCTCAATCAATTCTTTGATTTTGCCCAGTTCATATTCAGTGGTTCTTTGTGCTGCCAAATAGGCACCATGGCTTAAAATTGCACTATGAAATTCACCTAGATCAGCAAGATATTCATTTGAAGCTTGACGCAAAGGATGTTTGTTTAAGAGTAAATCGGAAGGTAACTCACAAACAAAACTTCCGCCGTTTCGTCCGCGTCGTGTATCAATCAGACCTTTTACCCGTAAAGTATTTAACGCTTCACGAACGGTAATCGGCGACACTCCCATTAAGCGAGCTAAATCCGCCTCGTTAGGAAGTTGTTCATTGCTTTTGAGCAATCCAGAGATAATTGCATTTTCCAAGCGTTCAACAACTTGTTCCGAGCGAGTTGCCTGAGCGATAGGTGCAAAAATTATCGTATATGCTGACATGGCGAATTCTCTAAAAGCTAAGTCAGTGACTTAGCTTAATGAAACGGATAAATGATTAAAACACGCCATATTGATGGACTGCCTGTTCATCTTCAGGCACAGCTGGTATTGCATCCCAAAGTTCAACAATTTTGCCATTATCTACACGCCACAATTCAAAATAGGCATGTCGATTTCCAGCAATATTTCCTTCGGAATGTGTCAATACAAATTGACCATCAGCAATGGAGCGATGAGTTTTGGAGTATACCAAACCTTGCCCTTCATTACGGATATTGTTCAAAAAATCAATCACTGCCTTAACGCCATCCCCAATATCTGGGCTATGCTGAATGAACTGATCGCCGTGGGTGTATTCTTTAAATGCTTCGTAATCGCCATCAATTAATGACTTCTTAAAGAAAGAGGTCACAATCTCACGATTTTCCTCTGGGTCATGGTGAGTTACGATTTCGGTTGGACCATCTAATTGTGTTCTGCCACTCACATTCGGAGCTGCTTCTGCTACCAGACCATCCCAATGTTCCACAATTTTTCCATCTTTAACGCGGTAAATATCAAAGCCAACTAACGGGTTTTCATCTAATCCCTGAAAGCGCCCATGAATAGCAACCAAGTCGCCATCTGCCAATACACGCACAGCTTCATGTTGCATGTCGGGGCAGTCTTCTACCAGTTGACGCAATCCTGAAATACCGTTGGCAACCAGTGGAGAGTGCTCAATAAAGTCTTCCGAAAAATAACGGTCTAGAGCAGTGGTGTCATGTAAATTAAATAACTCGTGATGCGCCTTACTCACAAAGTCTTTCATTTCTTGTTTATTCATTTTGATCTCCTTTCAAATCTGATTTTTATTATTCATTTGAACTCATTACATGTTTAACGCGTGTATATTCTTCAAAACCGTAGCCTGATAAATCTTTACCATAACCTGATTTTTTGAAGCCGCCGTGTGGCATTTCTGCGGTTAGAGGAATATGGGTATTAATCCAAACGGTTCCGAAATCAAGTTCACGAGACAGGCGAGTTGCGCGTGCATGATCTTTAGTCCAGACACTTGAAGCTAAGCCATATTCAATATCGTTGGCTTTTTCAATGGCATCATTTTCATCTGTAAATTTTTGAACAGTAATCACGGGCCCAAAAATTTCATTTTGAATTGCTTCATCGTGTTGTTTTAAACCACTAATCACAGTCGGTTCAAAATAGAAGCCTGGACGATTGGCTTGCTTGCCACCCGTTTCAACTTTGGCGTGAGCAGGTAAGTTGTCAATAAAGGTTTTAACATTCTTTAATTGATTAGCGTTGTTGAGTGGACCATAAAGTGCGTCTTGATCATCTGGTTCACCAAAGCGTGTATTTTTTGCGGCTTCAATTAATTTACCTAAAAATTCATCGTGAACTGCTTCAGCAACAATCACGCGTGTTGCAGCAGTACAGTCTTGTCCTGCATTGAAGTAACCCGTTAAAGCAATCATTTCAACTGCTTTATCGATGTCGGCATCTTCAAAAACCACCACAGGTGCTTTACCACCAAGCTCAAGATGAGCTTTAGCTAAATTTGCTGCCGCAGAAGCTGCAACTTGTAAGCCTGCACGAACCGAACCTGTAATAGAAACGAGCGCAGGTGTTTTATGCGATACAACTTTTGAACCGACCTGAGCTTGGCCTAACACCACATTAAATGCACCTTTAGGAAAAAATGGTGCAGCAATTTCTGCCAGTAAAAGTGTACTTTCTGGTGTTGTGTCACTTGGTTTAAGTACCACAGTGTTACCAGCTGCTAAAGCAGGCGCAATTTTCCAAACAGCCATCATGAGTGGATAGTTCCAAGGTGTAACTTGACCCACTACACCGACTGGTTCGCGGCGAATAGAAGAGGTTAAACCTTCTAAATATTCACCTGAAGCTGTGCCATTCAGTAGGCGAGCAGCACCTGCAAAGAAACGAACCTGATCTGCTGATGCACCCACTTCTTCAGATGCAATTAAGTGTTTTAACTGACCCGTATTACGACTTTGCGCCTCAATTAAACGCTCCGCATTTGCTTCAATAGCATCTGCCAAATTCAATAATGCTTTTTGACGAGTTGAAGGTGTACTGCGTCCCCAAATTTTAAAAGCTTCTTTTGCAGCAGCGTAAGCAGCATCAACTTCTGCCTCGGTTGCATTAGGCGATTGACCATAAACTTCGCCAGTCACAGGGCTTACCAAGTCAAAATAATCATTTCCTTTGCTAGCAACATATTCGCCGTTAATAAAGTGTTTTAGTTGAGTGTTAGCCATTTTTTATACCTTGTCCTTAGGTTTTAACATATAACATATAATACTATATGTATTATGTTTTAAATTTTCTGTCAAATGCTTTGATGAGGGGAGAGAGCGAAAAAGGTTTGAATTTGAATCAAATTAGATTTTAAGTTTTTGATTTGATTGTTTAAAAAAATAAAAAAATTATGTGGATTTTTAATTATTCTTTATTGATTCACTACCGCAAGATAGTTCTGTACCTTTTTATAGGGGGAGGGTGCAAGTTTTTGGAAAGGGAGCATGATTTTCAAAAGTTAAGTCACTTACTTAACCTAAGTCCCGTAAAAATTCATTTCATATTAATAATGACCAATATATTATTAATATCTAGTTAGACTAAGTATGATCTTGAATTTATTTTAGTAATAATTTATTGAAAGAATATAATTTTGAATGAGAGTGATGTTATGGAATCTATGCATTTGGTATACCATGTTAGAGATAAAATAAGAAAAGATCCTAATTATATAAAAACAGTTCAGGCTTTAACTTTAAATGAATTAAGACCAATGCATGGATTGAAAGGCGCATATGGGCTATATGGTTCGCTCGAGTGGTTAAATAATTTAGATTCAGGGATAATTCCACGTCAAGAAATATCAGGAATAATTCGGCGTATTTATACAACTGATATGGATAATGGCAACATACCAGACACTATGGATATCGAATTAAAAGATATTGGTAAAATTGTGAAGCAAGGTATTTTTTTTAATAATGAATCAGATATAAATCTTTTTATGGTAGGGAAGAGGATAGAGATTATTTATTATATAGAGGATATGAAAGCAATTGATCAGGCAACTGGTGAAAATGAAAAGCATAAGTTTGTTCTTGAAATGAAAATTTCAAACTGATCATAGATAGTCTTTCAATATATTCTACAGAAAGAGATACCCTATTCTGTAGAATAGTATATTGAATATGTTTGTAGGTTATTAATTTGAAAAAATAATAAAACCATTAATATCAGGTCTTATGACTCGCAAGCAGGATGCTGGTTTCGCTATTATAAATCCCTGAAATGTTCCTGATTCTTTCTAAAACTTTATCGAAGTTTTCTAAAGTGTCAGATCGTAGCTCGACCAAGATATCCCATTTGCCATTGGTTTTATGCAAACATTCGACTGCACTTTCTAGGCGTAGTTCTTTAATCACAGACTGCGCTTTGGTCCCTTCGACCATAATGCTCATCCATGCGCGGATGACATTTCGTTCTGCATTGGGTTTAAACCGTACAGTGTATCCGGTAATGATGCCTGAAGACTCTAAATACTCGATTCTCTTTTTAACCGTTGCTCTTGAAACGTGAACTTTTTCGGCTAACTCGGTAACAGACATCCGTGCGTTATCTTTAAGCAAACCTAAAATAATTTGATCAATGTTATCCATATTGTAATTGTCAATTATCAGATTGGTAAAAAATAATTCATTTTTGACTGAATTACAAATTTTGTGAATCAATTTGATTTTGAATAATAAGGTCATCAGTTAAGCCTAATAATTCAATTTAATGGACTAGATAAGATGAATAATTTTGCAGTTTCTCGTAGTAACTTTAACGAATGGATGGTTCCAGTTTTTGCACCAGCAAATTTCATTCCTGTACGTGGTGAAGGTTCACGTATCTGGGATCAAGAAAATAAAGAATATATCGATTTTGCAGGCGGGATTGCAGTAAACGCATTAGGTCATGCGCATCCAGTGGCAGTGAATGCTTTAACAGAACAAGCAAAAAAACTTTGGCATGTGGGCAATGGTTATACAAATGAACCTGTTCTACGCCTTGCAAAACAACTCACTGAAAATACATTTGCAGACAAGGTATTCTTCTGTAACTCAGGTGCAGAAGCCAATGAAGCTGCATTGAAACTAGCTCGTAAAGTCGGTCTAGACAGCGGTGTTGCTGGTAAAAGTGGCATTGTAGCATTTAAAAATGCTTTTCATGGTCGTACTTTATTTACCGTTTCAGCAGGCGGTCAACCTAAATATTCACAAGACTTTGCACCGCTTCCAAATGGTATCAATCATGTTGCCTTTAATGATTTAGAAGCAGCAAAAGCGGTAATTAATGAGCAAACTTGTGCGGTTATTGTTGAGCCAATACAAGGTGAAGGCGGCGTTATTCCGGCTGACATCGAATTTTTAAAAGGCTTACGCGTACTATGTGATGAGTTTGGTGCCTTACTTATTTTTGATGAAGTACAAACTGGTGTAGGCCGTACAGGTTCACTTTATGCCTACATGAACACTGGTGTTATTCCAGATGTTCTTACAACTGCAAAAGCACTAGGTGGTGGTTTCCCAGTCGGTGCAATGTTAACAACTGATAAGTATGCACCACATTTTTCAGTCGGTACCCACGGTACGACTTATGGTGGTAACCCGTTAGCAAGTGCGGTTGCAGGTGCCGTATTTGAATTTATTAATACGCCTGAAGTGCTTAACGGTGTTAAAGCGCGCCATGATTACTATAAAAAAGCTTTAAATAAATTAAACGAAAAATATGAAATCTTTGAAACAATTCGCGGTCAAGGTTTACTCATTGGCTGCGTCTTAAAATCAGAGTTCACTGGCAAAGCAAAAGATATTAACAACCTTGCGGGTGAAGAGGGATTACTTAGTCTTATTGCTGGTCCAAATGTTGTGCGCTTTACACCATCTCTGATTATTCCTTTGGCTGATATTGATGAAGGCTTAAAAAGATTTGACCGTGCACTTGCTCGCTTCGTAGCAATTCAAAAGGATGAACAAGCGGCATGATGATTATTCGCTACATTGAACCTAAAGATGTTAATGACCTTTACCTGTTGGCTCAAAAAGCAGGTTTTGGCTTGACGTCTTTACAGCCCAATATAGAAAAATTGGCAGCGCGCATCGACCGAGCTTGCAAGACAGTGGCAGGTGAGTTGCCAAAGGCAGATCAGGTTTATCTATTTGTTCTCGAAGATACTGAACTCAACAAAGTGGTGGGTGTGTGCGGTATTGAAGTCGCACTCGGTTTAAAAGAGCCTTGGTACAACTTTCATGTAGGGACGCAAGTTCATGCCTCGGAACCGCTAAGTGTTTATAAAGCTTTACCAACACTATATTTAAGTAATGACCACACCAACTGTAGTGAGCTTTGTACTTTATTTTTAGATCCGGACTATCGCTTAAATAAAAATGGCAAATTTTTATCTAAAGTTCGCTTCTTGTTCCTATCTGCATTTCGCCAATATTTTGAAGAAACGATTGTGGCAGAAATGCGTGGTTATTCCGATGCAAATGGGCAGTCACCATTTTGGAATGCGGTAGGCCATAAGTTTTTTGATATTGAATTTACCAAAGCCGATTATTTAAGTGGAGTAGGGCAAAAAGCATTTATTGCAGAGCTGATGCCAAGACATCCTCTTTATGTCGATATGTTGCCAGATGATGCTAAAGCAGCGATTGGTATTGTTCATCCAAATACTCGACCAGCCTATAATCTCTTGCTAGAAGAAGGGCTGCGCTATAAAGGATATGTCGATATTTTTGATGGTGGGGCGACATTGCAGGCCGATATTGAAAACTTACGGGCGATTAAAGAAAGTCAGTCTGTAGCGGTCCAAATTGAACAACCTGAAAATATTGCGGTAGGGGATGAACCTTACATTGTAGCCAATGATGACTATGAAAATTATCGCGCCATTCTTGTGTATAGCAAACCTCATCAGAAAATATTGCAACTAACACAAGAACAAGCAAAACAATTGAATGCCGAAAATGGTTGTTTAGTTCGTGTGCTAAGTGTTCAAGCTAAACACGTTTTCAATCCAAAAGTAGTAAACAAACTCAAAGAGACTGATCATTTGCGAATGGCTGTTAATTAAGCAGAAATACTATACATTTCACCAAATTTAAGAAGGAATACTATATTATCGCTAACGCAAGATTGGTACATGGATAAATACAATCTTGCTCGCTGAGCTGGAATTCATTAGCCTGCCTCTATTCTATAAACGACAGACAATTAAAATATTTAATTAATTTATATATTTTAATTGTCTACTGAAATTATATTGATAGAGGCCAGGCTAATATAATAATGAAGGAAAGGATTTATGATTAATTTTTATTGTTATAGGTAATAGCTTTTAAAAAGGAATTTATAAGGTTTTAAATGATTTAATAATATTTTTAACATGATTTAATGGACTAAATTGATAATCATATAATTTATTTATTATTAAAACATTTACAACGATTGCTATAAATTGGAGTAAATATTACATGAGTAAGAATAACGGAAAGCAATTCCTGGAAGGAGATCTTCTTGGTAGTCAACATATGACTGAGCAAGAAGAAGAGAAATTGCAACGCTCATTAACCAATCGTCATATTCAGATGATTGCGATTGGCGGTGCAATCGGGACTGGATTATTTATGGGTTCCGGAAAAACATTAAGTATTTCAGGAACTTCAATTGTTTTAACCTATTTAATTATTGGTTTCTTCTTTTTCTTCGTAATGCGAGCAATGGGGGAGTTGCTGCTGGCGAATACTAATTTTAAAACATTCGCAGATTTTGCAACGGCATATCTTGGTCCGTGGGCGGGATTCTTCCTGGGTTGGTCCTACTGGTGTAACTGGATTATTACAGCTATTGCAGATGTGATTGTGATTGGAGGGTACATGCAGTTTTGGTATCCCGATTTACCCGTCTGGATTCCTGCATTTACTTCATTGGCAATTTTAACCATACTCAATTTTGTGGCCGTTCGGCTATTTGGTGAACTCGAATTTTGGTTTTCCCTCATCAAAATTACAGCAATTATTCTGTTCATTCTTGCGGGTATTTACTTAATTAGTACCGGATTTACTTCTCCAAATGGTGTTAAGGCATCGGTTAGCCATTTGTTTGAAACAGAGTCGATGTTTCCTTATGGTGTAACAGGTTTCTTAGCAGGCTTCCAAATTGCCATATTTGCGTTTGTGGGTATTGAACTGGTGGGTACAACTGCTGCTGAAACCAAAGACCCGCATAAATCACTTCCAAAAGCGATTAACTCTATTCCTTTACGTATTTTATTGTTCTACGTAGGTGCATTGGTTTGTATTATTGCGGTCACATCTTGGGCTAAAGTGTCGCCAGAAAAAAGTCCATTTGTAGAAATGTTTACATTGGTGGGTTTACCAATTGCAGCAGGTTTAATCAATTTTGTTGTAGCAACTTCAGCGCTATCTTCTGCCAATAGCGGAATTTTTGCAACCAGTCGTATGTTATACGGTTTAGCATTAGACAATGATGCACCTAAAAGCTTTAGTAAGTTATCTAAAAGTAAGGTTCCAATTAGAGGACTCGTATTTTCGATGGCTTGCGTGACGGTGGGAACGTCTATTTTATTTATTGTTCCAAACGTTATGACTGCGTTTACAATTATTTCAGCGCTCACTTCAATTTTATGTATTTTTACATTCATGTTGATTGTACTTTCTTATATTTCCTATCGTAAAAAATTCCCTGAATTACATATTCAATCCCAATATAAAATGCCGGGTGGATTATTTATGGCATGGTTTACGATGCTGTTTTTAGTTTTCACTATTGTAATTTTAGCTTTAGATCATGACACCTTAATTGCGCTTGAATGCTCACCAATATGGTTTATTGGTTTGTTTATTGCCTATAGATATAAAAAGAAAAAGATGTTGCAGCTTGATATTTTAAAAGCTCAAAAGGTTGATTATATTTAAATTGAGTGTAGTAATCTTTATATCGAAGCTAGGGAGACCTAGCTTTTTTGTTTTTAAAATAATAATTTATAATTTTGTTTAAGATAATTTGTTCATGGTTACAAGATTTAATAGCAAACTTACTCAGAAAATTTTTATAAGGTCTGAAATGAATTTCAGGATTTTAAATATGGGCATAGATATTAAAATGAATTAAATTGATTTTAAAACTAAAGATTACAAAGTAAAAGGAATAGTAAACCCATGATACTTAAGTGTAACGATAGTAATTTGTACGATTTTACTATTGGGAATAGATACATCTGTTTTGGGGTGCAATTTAATGAATATCGAAATGAAACAAAGGTATCTGTTCGCCGTGATTCGGATGGTACCCCTGTTATTGTAGAAATTTCTAAATTTGAAATAATTAATCCTAGTATACCTGAAGGTTGGGAAATTTCATTTTATAAACAGGAAGATACTATAACTACTGCTATTGAACCTAAAGAATTTAGTGGAGCATTTTGGGATGACTATCATAATGGAAATCCTAAAATGGAAAAGTTATTTGAAGATACTTATATAAAGATCTGTAAATTTCATAATTTTCTATTACGTCCCATTGATTAAGTAAAACCTAATAAAAAAGCCTCATTACGAGGCTTTTTTATAATCCTTATTTAATATTTGGATCACCTTTTTCCAAGAAAAAGCGGATCGCTAATTTTTGTAGGAATGTTCCATAAGGAGGGTGGAAAAGTTGAGTCGGGAAAAACCGATGGCGTGTAAATACCGTTTTTGCATGTGAAAGTTCACGGAAACCTTCTTCACCATGATATGACCCCATGCCTGAGTTTCCGATACCTCCGAAAGGAGCATCATGGTTAACTACATGCCAGCCCCAATCATTGATGGTTACACCACCCGAATGAGTTTCACGTAAAATACGGTCACGTTCTACCGAACTATGTGTAAAGCAATAAAGTGCTAAAGGTCGTTCATCTGATTTCACATAGGTAATTGCATCATCTAAAGAATCATATGCAACGACAGGTAAAATAGGGCCAAAGAGTTCTTCTTTCATAATGCGCATGTCTGGAGTGCAATTCAGCACAATCTGTACAGGCATTCTGCGGCGTTGTTGGTCAAAGCTATAAGAGTCGCAAGGAATAATCCGCGCGCCTTTTTCTTGTGCATCGGTCAAAATATCTTGAATACGTTTTAAATGACGGTCATTTACAATAGATGTGTAGTTATCATTGTTTGTGATGTTTTGACCAAACATTTTTATAAAGCTTGATTTTGCAGCATCCACAAATTCATCAATACTTTCTTTGGGAACCAAAGCGTAGTCAGGTGCTACACAGATCTGACCACTGTTTGTTGCTTTACCATGCGTAATACGTTTTGCGGCATCGGCAATTGGGTAGTTACGGCTCACAATTGCTGGTGATTTACCGCCTAACTCAAGTGTAACAGGAGTTAGATTTTCAGCCGCTGCTCTCATTACCACTTTGCCAATAGCTGGAGAGCCAGTAAATACAATATGGTTAAACGGTAAAGAGGTAAATCTTGCTGGGTCTGTAATTTCTTCACCAAAGACTGCGACTTCATCCTCATTAAAGACTTCGGCGAGCATACGTCGTAGCATTGCATTGGTATTCGGTGTAATTTCAGACAATTTAATCATGACTCGGTTGCCCGCAGCTAATGCGGCAATGAGTGGTCCAAGTGCTAAATAAACGGGGAAGTTCCAAGGAACAATTACACCAACCACGCCTTTAGGTTGGTATTGCACACTTAAACGATTTGATAAAAATAAAAGTTCCGTACGGCGTTTACTTGGGCGCATCCAGCGGCGTAAGTGATGAATTGCATGATCAGCCTCTAACACAGAGCCAAGTAAATCTAATAGTTTAGATTCATCCAGTGATCTTGAACTAAAGTCAGCATTAATCGCAGCAGCTAAAGCATCTTGATAACGAATAATTTGTTTTTTGAGTTGATGCAGTTTTGTTCGGCGAGCCTCAAGGCTTGGGTAAGGGTCCGCTTCAAAATTAGCACGTTGTTTGGAAAAAATAAGTTCCATATGTTCAGTGGCAGAGCCGCTATATTCTTTTAAAGTGGAGCTTTCCATTTTTATTCCTTCCCATATTTTGCTTATCATACTTTATGCTTGAAGCGTCGTATGGTCGATGTTAAATTGAGACAACAAGAGGTAGTTTAGTGCCATTATGCACGTCACTCTAGGGATGGTGTGAGTTAAATGCCTAATAATATTTATAAAAGTACAAATGTTGTTATCGAAGGAAATTATGATAATACATCCTTAGGTTCGAATACATATTTGCTAGGTTTGACCAGTTTATTTGATGAAATGGGTTCGCAAGGCTATTCAATATCAGATGTTCTATCTGGCACAGATATTTCGTCGGACACCATGAATCAACCCTCTTTATATATTTCTCAACTTCAAAAAATCCAGTTATTTCAAAATATTCAACGTTTATCACATGATCCGTTAATTGGATTACGTGCTGGACAAAAGCAGCGGCTGTCAGATTTTGGGGTGTATGGTTACGCACTCTATTCTTCGCGTAATTTTAGGCAAGCAGTAGAACTTGGCATTCGACACATTAAGCTCGCTGGGCCTATTTTAAAGAAGTCTTTTTATATTCGAGATGATGCTGCTGTTTTTGAAGGGCAAGATATTATTGCACTAGGTAAGCTTTTGCCTTTGGTGTGCGAATTTTGGTTTAGCTCAATGCAAACCTTAATTGAACGTGTGCTTGAAGGGCCATTTCAAGCCAAGAAGCTTTTATTACCTTATCCAGCGCCTGATTACGCAGAAGAATATGAAAAAGTTTTTCATTGTCCTGTTCAGTTTAATGCTGGGGTGATGCAATGGCACTTTGAGTTAAAATGGCTCGATGTACCTTGCCCAAATGCTAACCCGATTACCGCGGATATGTGTAAGTCGTTTTGTGAGCGGATGCTTGGTGCTGCTGAGCTTGAAGAGCCTGAGTTGGTGAAAACAATTCGTTTGATATTGTTAGATGGAACAGGGCTTTTCCCATCGGCTCAGGAAATGGCTGAGCGGTTGCATATTTCAAAACGTACTTTACATCGGCGGTTAGCGGGTTTTAATTTAACCTATCAAGAATTGTTAGATGAAACTCGGCGCCGTCTTACGGATGAATATTTGCGAGAAACAACTTTAACCATAGACGAAATTGCCGAGAGAATTGGCTTTTCAGATACTTCTAATTTTAGAAAAGCCTATCGGCACTGGACAGGCATTTCACCAAATGAGTATCGATTA
Source organism: Acinetobacter sp. V102_4 (assembly GCF_031799005.1). Taxonomy (NCBI): domain Bacteria; kingdom Pseudomonadati; phylum Pseudomonadota; class Gammaproteobacteria; order Moraxellales; family Moraxellaceae; genus Acinetobacter; species Acinetobacter sp. V102_4. The sequence goes on from NZ_JAVQNR010000049.1 coordinate 33,371, forward strand.
CAGTATCAAAATTAGAATAAGATTTGCTTGCTACTTAAAGCAAGAGAATAACTTTTTTTGCAAAAATGGATTACAGAGCAAAATAGCAAATAAAATAATAAATATGCCGATCAGACTAAACAGATCCGGTAATTCATGCCAAAAAACAAATCCCCAAATTCCTGCAAAAATAATGGCAATGTAGTTCATTGGGCCAATTTGTCCTGCTGGTGCTAAGCTATAAGCATAAGACATAAATAGTTGGCTAATGTTTGCTAAAAGTCCTGCGGCAATCAGCAATGCGAGTTCATGCCAAGTGAAAATACGCCAATGCCAGAACATTGGAATTGATGAAATTAAGCTGCCAAAAATACAGAAGTAAAAAACAATACGCTCAGGCGGTTCTGTACTGGTTAAAGCTCTTACAGTGACAAAAGCCATCGCTGATAAAAAACATGCGCCTAAACCAATAAAAGACAATGCATTGAGTAGGCCTTGATCGGGTTTAGCAACAAATAAAACTCCAATTAACCCAATAACGGCGGCAAAAATCATCGATTTAGTAATTCTTTCCTTTAAGAAAAGCCATGCAATGAGTGGAATAAAGATTGGTGATGAATAGCTAAAAACCATCGCATTCGATAGTTTTAAGTTCGCAATTGCATAGAAAAAACCATACATTGCAGCGAGCCCCACAACACTTCGCCAAGTATGCATCCAAAGCTTATCGGTCTTAACAAAGTCCAGCCCTTGCTTAAAGAGCATAGGAATAAAAATAAATAAACCCACTGCATTTCTAAAAAATACGACGGTGGCATTGTCCACTGTTTGTGAAGCAAAACGAATGCATACTCCCATAATGGAAAATAATAATGCCGATGTCATGAGACAAAGCAATGCTTTTCCAAGTTGAGTTGAGGGGAGAGTTGGAGCAGTCTGGTTTTGCATAGAGAAATAGAGTTCTTAATTTTCAGTGTTATTTTAGCAGCGATGGTAAGTTTTGGTGAAATGTGTCGTAATTAATAACTAAAATGTGAAAAGATGAGGTGATATGCCTCATCTTTTAAACTTTATTAGGTCACTGGTGCGGGGTTAAATACAGCAAGTGAGTTATGGATTCCCCAACGGTCCGACCACGTTTGTTGCTCACCACTCGCCACTTGTAAAATCAGTTCAAAAAGTTCCCAGCCCACTTCTTCAATGGTTTTCTTACCAATGGCAATATCACCAGCACTGATATCGATCAGGTCATACCAACGGTTTGCAATGTTATTTCGGCTTGCCATTTTAATCACGGGCACGGCTGCTAAACCATAAGGTGTACCGCGGCCTGTGGTAAAGACTTGAACCGTAATTCCCGATGCCATTTGTTGAGTACCACAGATAAAGTCACTTGAAGGTGTTGCCGCAAAAATTAATCCTTTTTTAGTCGGTCTTTGCCCAGGTGAGAGGACTTCTACAATCGGTGAGCGACCAGATTTAGCAATCGACCCCATTGCTTTTTCTACAATGTTATTGAGTCCGCCTTTTTTATTGCCCGGCGTGGTGTTGGCACTTCGATCTACTTGGCCTGCTGCTAAATAGTCATCGTACCATTTCATTTCACGAATTAAGTCTTTGGCAACTTGTTTATTTGCTGCGCGTGGGGTGAGTAGGTGAATTCCATCGCGAACTTCTGTAACTTCGGAAAACATGACGGTACCGCCACATTGCACAATCAGGTCGGCTGCAAAACCAACGGCAGGGTTTGAAGTTACTCCAGAAAATGCATCACTCCCACCACATTGCATTCCTACGACAAGATGAGATGCTGGAACTTCTTCACGTGTACGCTGGTTTAATTTTTCCAGATGTTGTTCTGCCACGGCTAAAATATGGTTCACCATACTTTCAAATCCGTTATGGCGTTCATCTTGCAACTGAATAATGTCTTCATTTGCTAGGGGAATATATTTGTTTTCTTTGGGAATATTTAAGAGTCGTTCCGGTTGCATTTTTTCACAACCTAAACTTACAACCATAATCTCTCCACCAAAATTAGGGTTGAGTGCAAGATTATGGATAGTACGAATAGGCACAATTGCAGCAGGTGCATCAATGGCCACACCACATCCATATAAATGGTTTAAACCGACGACACCATCTACGTTTGGATATTTCGATAATAGATCTTTTTCAATAATTTTGACGACATAATCGACAATACCTTCTACGCAGTTAACGCTTGTGGTAATGCCTAAAATATTCTTTGTGCCTACGCTGCCATCTTTATTTTTATAGCCTTTAAATGTATATCCGCTAAGAGTAGGAAGTTGTGGATCAGGACGGGTTGCTAACTCGAGATCATCTAGTTCAGGTGCTTGGGGCATTTCGGTAACATTTTCATTCACCCATGAGCCTGCGGGTAAGTCTTTGTTAGCATAGCCAATCGTTTCGCCATAACGCATAATTGCTTCGCCCTGTTTTAATTCTTCTAATAAAACTTTATGCCCTTGAGGTACATGATCAACCAAGGTCAATTGATATTCTTCAATATTTGTAGATGGTGGCAACCCGCCGTCATTAACCACAATAGCAACATTATCAAGGGGACTAATTCTTATCAGGATAGGCTTGGGCATGATCATTCCTTGTATACATTTGAAGAGGGGGCTATAACGCTTAATTTATTCAAGCGTTATAGCGCTAAAGTTTTAAGATGTTGGTTTTAACTCGAAGCGTTGGATTTTGCCCACCATACAGAGGTAGCAAATAATGGCGATGACAGCATGTATGCCTACAAAAATAAGCGCCCCATTGAAAGAACCTGTTGAATTGATGATATAGCCAATTGCAATAGGGATAACAATGCCTGCCGTATTGCCGAAGGTATTAAATAGTCCACCAGACAAACCAACCATTTCTTTTGGCGCGACATCCGACATAACCGCCCAACCTAATGCACCAAAACCTTTACCAAAAAAGGCGAGTGACATGAAGAACAAGATGGCAGTTTGTGAGTCTACATAGTTACAAACCACAATACTGGTTGAGAGCAGCATGCCAAAAATAATCGGGAATTTACGTGAAAAGGTTAAAGATTTATTCATCTTGATGAGTTTATCGGAAATTACACCGCCTAATACGCCGCCAATAAATCCGCAAAGAGCAGGTAATACAGCCGCAAAACCAGCTTCTAAAATCGACATGTGGCGTTCTTTAACAAGGTAAACAGGGAACCAAGTAATAAAGAAATAAGTTAAACAGGTGATACAGTACTGCGCGATAAAAATACCTAAAAGCATACGAGATGAGAGCAGCTTCTTAATATTTTTAAAATTCATCTTATTGTTTTCATCAGCAACTTTAAGCTGATTTTCACCCATGTTGGTAATTGCACCGCCTGCTTGTATATATTTGAACTCATTTGAATTAATCGTTGGATGCTTTTCTGGACTATAGATGACTTTTAGCCAGATAAAAGCAATCACAATGCCTAGTCCACCCATAATCCAAAAGACGGATTGCCAGTGAACATGGGCAACGAGCCATCCCATGAATGGTGCGAATATTACAGTTGCAAAATATTGGGCTGAGTTAAATATTGCAGCAGCAGTTCCACGTTCTTTGGTGGGGAACCAAGCTGCTACAATCTGGCTATTGCCTGGAAATGCAGGGCTTTCAGACAATCCAACCAAGAAACGTAAAATGAATAATGAGGCGATAATAAGAGGAATAGAACCTAAAATATCTACAAAACCTAAGAGAATCGTGAAAAATGACCAGAGCATAATGCTCCAGAAATAAACTTTTCGAGCCCCGAATTTATCGAGTAACCACCCGCCCGGAATTTGGCCAATAACATAAGCCCACCCAAATGCAGAAAAGATATATCCCATGGTCACTGAGCTTAATCCAAGCTCTTGAGACATCGGGGAGGCAGCCATTGAAAGCGTGGCTCGATCACCGTAATTTAATGAAGTGACTAAGAAAATCATCGCTAAAATGTAATAGCGCGTTTTATTATGCTTTGCTCGTTGCTGGCTTACAGCAGCAAGATTTGTTTGCAAATTATCCATATACAAACTCTTTTAATAATCGACCTATTTGCATATCCGTGAAATAGGTGACGTCATGTCAAATTCATCGATAGAATAGATGAGAAAACGGAATTTTGTATCTACTCTATAGTCCTAGTTCTAAAACCGCGTCTTTAGATGTATGACATCATATGATTAAAAATATTATTTTGGCAAGTAGCCTCGAAAAATAATTTTTATGCGAGATTATATTGACAAGTCATATGATGTCTTATAAGTTTTATTTGTGAAAAATACATCAGTATGCCAAGGAGTATTTTAATGGCGACCTCTACACCTATCGTTAAATCAATTCGAGCAATTCCTGTTGCTGGACATGACAGTATGCTGCTCAATTTGAGTGGTGCCCATGGACCTTATTTCACTCGTAATATACTTATTATCGAAGATAACTCTGGCAATATTGGTGTTGGAGAAATTCCGGGTGGAGAAAAAATTCTAGCCACATTAAATGATGCAAAAGCATTGGTAGAAGGGCAGCCTATTGGAGAATATAAGAATTTACTCAAAAAAATCCAGCAAAATTTTGCTGACCGCGACAGTGGTGGACGAGGGAACCAAACCTTTGATTTACGTACCACAATTCATGTAGTGACTGCCTATGAGTCAGCATTACTTGATCTGCTTGGTAAGCATTTAAATGTAAATGTTGCAAGTTTACTTGGCGAAGGACAGCAACGTAGTGAAGTTGAGGTTTTAGGATATTTATTCTTTATTGGCGACCAAAAACAGACTTCTTTAGACTATGCGACAACACCTCAGCATAACCATGACTGGTACAAAGTTCGTCACGAAAAAGCATTAACACCCGATGCTGTACAGCGTTTGGCTGAAGCATCTTATGACAGATATGGCTTTAAAGATTTTAAGCTTAAAGGTGGGGTGTTGCACGGCGAACAAGAAGCTGAAGCTGTTACAGCAATCGCGCGCTGTTTTCCAGAAGCGCGTGTGACGCTTGATCCAAACGGAGCATGGTTTTTAGACGAAGCAATTGCTTTAGGTAAACATCTTAAAGGTGTGTTGGCCTATGCAGAAGACCCGTGTGGTGCAGAACAAGGTTATTCAAGCCGTGAAATTATGGCCGAGTTTAAACGTGCAACAGGCTTACCCACTGCGACCAATATGATTGCGACCGACTGGCGTGAAATGTCGCATAGTATCCAATTGCAAGCCGTTGATATTCCTTTGGCTGATCCACATTTTTGGACATTGGAAGGTTCGGTTCGAGTTTCACAGCTCTGCAATATGTATAACTTAACGTGGGGTTCACATTCTAATAATCACTTCGATATTTCACTTGCTATGTTTACCCATGTTGCTGCCGCTGCGGTAGGTAAGGTAACGGCAATTGATACGCACTGGATTTGGCAAGAAGGTACAGATCAGCTAACGAAAGCGCCGCTTGAAATTAAGGATGGTAAAATTCAAGTGCCAACAGCACCGGGTCTTGGTGTTGAGCTGGACTGGGACCGAATTAACCAAGCCCATGAACTGTATAAATTAAAAGGTTTAGGTGCCCGTAATGATGCCGATGCCATGCAATTTTTAATACCAAACTGGTCGTTTAATAATAAAAAACCGTGTCTGGTTCGTTAGTTTTAAATACAACATGTTTTTATTTTATGGCTGCCCTGATAGGCAGCTTTTTTGTGTTTGTACACAAATTTGAGATGATTTTTAAATTTTGAATATAAAACAAATATTTAAATGTAATTTAATTAGGTTTTTATAGAGAAGTTTTAGCTCTTTAAAAATTTTCATTTTTCATTGAGAAAATGTATTGATAAAAATAAAACTTGTGATATAAGATGTCTGACAACATAAACACGTATGGATATTTGCTAATGGATGCTCTTGAGTTAAAAAACATTGTTTCTGATGGTCTTCTTTCTTTTCCAGTGACTGACTTTGACCAAAATGGGGACTTTAATAAATCTTCTTATGCAAAACGTCTTGAGTGGTTAGCGCCTTATGGGGCAAGTGCTTTATTTGCTGCGGGTGGTACGGGTGAGTTTTTCTCGTTAACTGGAGATGAATACTCGGAAGTGATTAAGACCGCTGTAGACACTTGCAAAGGCAGCGTACCTATTATTGCTGGGGCAGGCGGTCCGACACGACAAGCGATTGCACAAGCGAAAGAAGCAGAACGCTTAGGTGCACACGGTATTTTGTTAATGCCGCATTACTTAACTGAAGCAAGCCAAGAAGGTTTGATCGAACACGTCAAGCAAGTATGTAACTCAGTAGACTTTGGCGTAATTTTTTATAACCGTAGCGTATCAAGATTAAATCTGGATTCAATTCAGAAATTAACTGAGATGTGCCCAAACTTAATTGGCTTTAAGGATAGTTCTGGTCAAATCGACATGATGACTGCGGTAACGCAAACCATTGGTGATCGTTTGTCATATTTAGGTGGCCTGCCGACAGCAGAAGTTTTTGCAGCACCATATAAAGCCTTAGGTTGTCCAGTTTATTCATCGGCTGTATTTAACTTTATTCCAAAGACTGCAATGGAGTTTTATAACGCGCTTCGCAGTGATGACTTTGCAACGACGAATCGTTTAATTAAAGATTTCTTCTTGCCGCTTATTAAAATTCGTGACCGTAAATCAGGGTATGCGGTAAGCATGATTAAAGCAGGTGCCAAAATTGTTGGGCATGATGCAGGTCCTGTACGTCCACCATTGAGCGATTTAACTCAAGCAGACTATGACGATTTAGCTGCCTTAATCGCAACCTTAGGTCCGCAATAATTTTATGTATTCAGGCATTGGAGACGAAACATGAGTAAAAATAATGGTCAGCAGTTTATTAATGGGCAACGTATTGCTGCAAATGCACCAAGCATAGAAAGTGTAGGTGCAAAAGACTATCAACCAACAGGTTATGTATTTAGTCAGGCAACGCTTGAAGAAGTGGATCAAGCTGCTCAAACTGCACATAATGCTTTTTTAGTTTATAGCCAAACATCTCAAGAGCAACGTGCCTCTTTTCTTGAAGAAATTGCTCGTCAAATTGAAGCATTAGGCGCGAACTTACAAGAAGTGGCTTCACTTGAAACAGGTTTGCCACTTGCCCGACTTCAAGGTGAAACAGGCCGTGTTACTGGTCAATTAAGACTATTTGCGGAACTTTTACGACGTGGTGATTTTTACGGTGCCCGCATAGATGTTGCATTGCCAGAACGTAAGCCTTTGCCGCGTGTTGATCTTCGCCAGTACAAAGTTGGGGTAGGTCCGGTTGCTGTTTTTGGCGCAAGTAATTTCCCGCTTGCATTTTCAACCGCCGGCGGTGATACGGTAGCGGCTTTAGCAGCAGGCTGCCCAGTTGTGTTCAAAGCACATTCAGGCCATATGGCAACCGCTGAGCTTGTAGCAGAAGCGATTGAAAAAGCAATTGAAGTTTGCGATATGCCTAAAGGCACATTCAACATGATTTTTGGATCTCGTGTTGGTGCAAACTTAGTAGAACATCCACTGATTCAAGCAGCTGGTTTTACAGGTTCTCTTGAAGGTGGAATGGCGCTTTATAACCTTGCGCAGAGCCGTCCTCAGCCGATTCCATTCTTTGCAGAAATGTCGAGTGTTAATCCGGTTGTTGTGTTGCCCGAAGCCCTTACATCACGTGGTGAACAAATTGCTCAAGAAACGGTTGCTTCATTTAATATGGGATGTGGTCAGTTCTGTACAAAACCAGGACTCATTTTAGGTGTACAAGGTCCTGAGTTTGACAGTTTTGTAGCAGCTTTAGCTGAAACTACGCAAAAATCTGTACCTCAAGTCATGCTGAACGAAGGTACTTTGAAAAGCTATCGACAAGGAATTGATGCATTAACTGGCGAATCTGGTTTTGAAGTGATTGCAACAGGGCAGGAACCTGAGCTAGTTTCTCAAGCAAAAGCGCACTTACTTAAAGCAGATCAATCTGTTTTATTATCGGGCAACCCGAAACTTCAGCATGAAGTGTTTGGACCGATGTCGATTGTGATTGGCGTAGAGGATGAAGCGACTTTGTTAAAAGGGATCGAGGCTTTAGGTGGACAGCTTACGGCAACCATTATTGGTGATGAAAATGAATTATCTGAAGCAGGTGAGCTTCTTCATTTACTAACTGGTAAAGCTGGCCGTGTATTGTTTAATGGCTTCCCGACTGGAGTTGAAGTGTCTGATGCTATGGTGCATGGTGGCCCTTTCCCTGCAACGAGTGATGCACGCGGAACGTCGGTAGGTACGGGAGCAATTGAGCGTTTCATGCGTCCGGTATGTTTCCAAAATACGCCACAAGTGTTATTACCCGATGCGTTAAAAGATAGTAATCCGCTACAGATTACCCGTCTGGTCAATGGGCAGTTAAGTCAGGCTCAAATTTAAAAATTGTGCAGCTCAATCAAGGGTATTGGGCTGCATATTTTTTAGCTTATTCAACGAATTATTAAATATTCAAATAAGCACAAGTTGCTTACTTTTTAAATATGTGTGAATGTTTGGTAATTAAGATAAAATATTTTGATTTTAATAACTTAGGGGTATAAAAACCGAATATGACTATCGCCTAAGTTTATAGTAAAATGAATTTTCTAATTTTTTCAACATTTCACGAGTTCTTCAGATTATGTCTAGTGCAATTAAACCTAGATCAACAAAAAAACTAAGCCAGATTATTGTAGAACAACTGATCGAAAAAATTCAGTCTGGAGACTTCCAAGTCGGAGAGAAAATTCCGACCGAACTTGAATTAATTGAAACTTTTGAAGTAAGCCGTTCTGTCATTCGTGAAGCAATCACTGAGTTGCGTTCTTTAGGGTTTGTAGAGACTCGTCACGGGATTGGTACTTTTGTCAAAGAGCAGACTGTTGAACAGAATTTTTTGCTCTCTAATGCCAGTTTAGAAACTATTAACGATATTGTTTCTTTATTGGAGCTTAGGATTAGCCTTGAGTCTGAAGCTGTCTTTTTAGCATCAGAGCGTCGTAAGCAAATCCATATCGATAAAATGAAAGCTGCGCTAGAAGACTTTGAACGCCATATTTCATCAGATGCGAACGATGGTACGGTAAAAGCGGATTATGATTTTCATATTGCCATTGCTGAAGCTTCTGAAAATCAATATTTCGTTGATTTTTTAAAGTACCTTGGTGAAAAAATTATTCCGCGTGCACGCCTAAAATCTATTGAACAAAGTCCAGAAAACCGTGAAGAGTATTTAAAAGCGGTTCACCATGATCATGTCAATATTTATAACGCAATTGTTGATCAAGATGGTTTGTTGGCTCGACAAATGATGCGTGCTCATCTGTCTAAAAGTATTAAAAAGTTTAAGCAGTAAAGCTTGAGCTAAGATTAAGTTGAGTGAGATAAAAAGAGAGCCTATGTAAGCTCTCTTTTTAATTTTAAGTAACAGTTATTTACAGCTAAAGTTTTCAGCTTTTTCGCTATCACCCTGACCATTGTAATGGGCAATTAGTGGGTAAGGGCAAAGTGGACGGCTACGGTCTGGTGCCCAGTCTTGCGGAAGTTCAGTATTCACTTGACCACTTGGGTTACCAGTGCCGCGTGCGGTTGCAATGATTTTGTCAGGTGCTTGTCCATATTCGACCCAGTTGACTAAAGCAGTCAATGCGTCAAATTGGTCGGTCGCAATGCCATCACGGGTATGGTTCATTCCCGGAACTCTAAAGAAACGTGCAAATTCAGGCGCTGTACCTTTTGCATCATTTTTATAGTGTTGTAGTAGCTGATCGTACCAATTTTGGGTGTCATCGACAGAGAAAACGCCGTCTGCTGTACCTTGTACTACAATCATTTTTCCACCGTGATTACGGAGTTTATCCAGATTGAGTTCATCGGGTGGCATCATGAATGACATAGAACTTTCGGTGTATACATCATTGGTCGCCGAGAGTTTTGGATAATCAGTATCAAAATTATAGTTAAAGGCAAACTGTCTAGAGTTTTGAACTACAGTTGGGTCTGGTGGAACCTGAAAAAGAATACCGACAGCAACTGGGTCACGCGCTGTTCCAACCGAAGATTCAAATTTCCAGCTTGCCCAGTTACTGCCGACTAAACCCGGGTCGAAAGGTTGGGTTGCATAGAGGGCTTGTCCAGCCGAATTTACAGGGCCACGGTAAATGTTGGCTAGTACATCAATTTGTTCGGTACTTAAACAGGTGCCATCTCTTGTGCTTGAACAAACGGGTACGTCTTTGTGAATATCAAATGCAGTACGGCAAGCCTCAACATCTTGAACCAGCCCATCTGCAACACCGTCTAGAGCATCGCATCGATCTAAAATCGCTTTTGCTAATACTTTGCGCTCTGAAAGGGTAAGAGCGGTACTTAAGTCATTTTCATCGGTTGCGACACGACGAAGCTGCTGTGCTGTGTAAAGTTGAGCTGCGGCTGCACGAGGTAAATGAAAACCGGGTGTACTTGCTAGAATTCCATCATATTGGTCGCCTAAACGGGTTGCGGCAATCATAGCGTGGCGTCCGCCATTTGAAGTGCCGCCTGCATAGGAGCGGTCTGGCAATTTACCATACGCTGTTTTAATTAGATTTTTTGCCATAGGCGTGAGTTTGGTAATCGCACCATAGCCGTAGTTGATTCTGGCTTGAGGATCTAAACCAAACATTGGATTTTGTGAGGCGTTATGTCCTGCATCGGAAGAAATAACAGCAAAACCATCATGTAAAGCATTGGTAAGTGGACCACCACTGCCGACCTGACCCGTTGCAGGCACAAGGTTCCCATCGGTTCCACCATTGCCTTGATAGAGAAAACGACCATTCCAATCAACAGGTAAACGCATTTCAAAACCAATTTGATAGGTTTGTCCATCGACAGGACTTACACGTTGGTCCATATAACCTTTGATCAAACAATGAGCACCAATAGGTTTGTTGGCTACCGTCAATGTGCCTGCCTCTTGAAGCGTGGCCGAGCTAATCACGGTATTGTTGTATTGAAATCCCAGTAAATTTGAACAACTTCCTGTCATTTTTACGCCCACAGCAGGAGACAACTGAGGCGGTTTCGTTGTTGAGGGCGTAGTTGTGTCATCACTATCACTTCCACAGCCTGCCAAAGAACCAAGCATGGCAAGCACTAAAGCGGAGTGCATCAAAATTCGTTTATTGTTGGTGTAATTCATTTATTCATATCCTTATTGAATGAATGTTTGCAATTAATCTAAAACCAGAAAATTAGCTGTGCTTCGTGCAATCATTTTGTTGTTTTGCCAAGCTTCACTTTCGAGATTCAGTACGGTTTTGCCTTGTTTAATGAAACGGCATTTTGTAATGACTTCGCCTACAGCACAGGGTCTTAAAAAGTCCATGGTTAAGTTGATGGTGGTGGCTGGTTTCCGGTCATTGGCGAGATATGCAAAAAGTCCCATCACATCGTCAAGCATGGCGCAGATCATGCCGCCTTCAACGGTGCCGCGTGGGTTGGTAAAGCTTTCTAATGCTGTGTAATGGATGGTGAGTTCAGTGTTTTTTTCATTCCAATGGATATTGTGTCCACCCAAATGGTGATGGATGGGCGGTAAGTGTTCTAAAGTTTTTTGATCCATAATGAAGGGTCTATCCTTTTGTAAGTGTTATAAAAATTATTATTTCAGGGTATAGGCATCATAAATAACCGCTTTGCCCAAGCGCATTGCACTACCTACTGCAACGGTCTGGTTAAGCCATGCATATTTAGGTGAGCTGGTTTCAAACTGCATGGTAATTTTGAAATAGTAATTTTTCGGGTCGACATCTTTGCCTTGAGCAAGCTGTTTTAGTATTTCTGCCGAGCCATGTCGGTAACCTTTGGTTTGAAGATAAATGAGTGCACCGTCATCTGTTTCTAACAAATATCGCGTATCAATAATGGCTAGTCCTTTACTGTCGACAATTTGCCAATCTGCGCCATTATTTAAAATGCGGCCCTTAAGTGATTTGCCTTCGAATGTCCCACCTGTAATAGGAATAATTCGGCGTTTACCTGCGTCACTGGTTGTGCCTAATTCCCAAATAGGTGCATTCAGATCCACACTAAATTTTGCTAATGGCTCAAGCTGAATAGGTGGTGGGTTATATTGTGTTTCGGCATGAGTCAGGCCAATGAGACTAATTCCGCAGAGTAGTGTTACAACTTTCTTCATGATGGATTTCCCTAAATAACAAGAGGTTCTATTCGAGACAGAACCTCTTGTTTTGAATTATTTAAATTTCCATGTGTAGTCGATGTTGATGCGGGTTTCATTTACAGGTTTGATGTTGGCTGTAGAGAGCATGTTGTTGTCATAAATGGCATAGCGCGCGCGTAGCCCTAGATTTTTTAACCAGCCACTTTGAACGGTGTAACCTAAATCAAAGTCTGTTTCGCGTTCTTTTAAATTGGTTCCGCCTAAGTTGGGTGCATAAATATTGTGACCTGTGGTGTAACGGGTCATGAAACGTAAACCCGGTACATAATCTTTAAAGTCATATTCATAACGGAAGCTATAGGCTTTTTCTTTTGGGTTTAAAAACTCGCCCGGCCATGTATCAATTAACAGGCCTGTTTCACCGCCGGTCAAATACGGAAAGGCAGTGTCGCCGTGATGTTGGAAGGTTCCAAAAATAAACTTATGGTTTTGATGTTTAAGTTCGAAATGCGCATGATAAAGGTCATTATCGACTAAACCTGCTTTTGCTTGTCCATCATCTCGGCTGCGGTAGTAACGTAATTGAGAGCTAAAATTAGTAGTGTCATTAATTTTGTGTTGATGTAAAGCACCGACCATGGTCTGGTTATAAAGATCATCAACATCCATGTAAAAAGCGGTGAGCTTGAGTGCAGGATTAAACTGATAGTTTCCACCTAAATAATAGAGTCCATCAGTTTCAGCACTTTTAAATCGTCCATTCACCCCTGAAATTTTAATTTTTTCATAGTTGGTCGAATCCCGATGATTCACTTTATCGAGATAGGCCGCCTGTAAATCAAAATCTTTAATATCTTTACTGGTCAGTGAAATTCCTCGATAAGTTTGAGGTAATAAGCGAGCAGGTGAAGCCACTAAAACAGGATTCATTGGCATTAACGTACCAATGCGTAGCTCAGTCTGGCTCATTTTAGCTTTTGCTGTGACACCAATTTCTCCGTAAGAGTCAGCAGGTTCATTGGTACGCGTGTCTCTAGGTAAGTTTCCTGTACCTCCATGCTCTGCGTCGGCATCGAGTTTAAAACCCGCCGTTGTAAGTACATCCAGTCCAAAACCGACAGTCCCTTCGGTATAACCTGAATTGGCTTTGAGAATAAACCCTTGTGTCCAGTCCTTGGCAGCAGGGTAAGCGGATTGCTCTTGGTAGTCGCGGTCGAAATAGAAATTTCGCGTGGTGAGTTCTACTGAACTGTTATCAATAAAACTGCCCGCCCAGACCGATCCTGAGAGCATAAGGGTAGAGTACATCCATAATTTCGACATAGCATTTCTTCCTGAAATATCATTTCTTGTTTTCAACAAGGCATGGTTGTTGTGTCTGCCTTGTCTAGTTTTTAAATCGAATTATTTTCCGAGCAGTTCTCGGGCAACGATTTCTTTCATAATTTCATTGGTTCCCCCATAAATTTTTTGTACCCGTGCATCCACAAAAAAGCGTGAAATCGGGTATTCCTGCATGTAACCGTAGCCACCAAAAAGCTGAAGTAATTGGTCAATCACTTCGCATTGGACATCGGTGATAAAGCATTTCAGTGCGGCAACTTGAGTGACGCTTAATTGGTGTTGTTGATACAGTGCGGCACATTGGTCTACAAAAGCTTGGGCGGCTTTTGCTTTGATTTGGGCATTTGCGAGCACAAAGCGTGTGTTTTGCATTTGACTTAACGGTTGTCCGAAAGCTTTACGTTCGAGCACGTAGTCTTTGGTAATTTCGATAGCCCCAAAAATCGCCCCCAAAGCCATTATGGAAATACTCAAACGTTCGCGAGGTAACTCTTGCATTAAATAAGCAAAGCCTTGTCCTTCTTCACCCAAACGCTGAGTTACAGGCACACAGACATCATCAAAAAAAAGTTCGGCTGTATCTTGAGCGTGTAGTCCGATTTTTTGTAAAGAGCGGCCTTTTTTAACGCCGTCTAAAGCAGCATCGACTAGAAGAATTGAAATACCTTTTGCTTTGGCTTGAGGGGCAGTTTTTGCTACCAGAACGATCAGGTCGGCATGCAAACCATTTGAGATAAACGTTTTTGAACCATTTACACAATAGTGATCATTTTCTAAAACGGCTTGAGTTCGTATGGCCTGTAAGTCTGAGCCTGCATTGGCTTCGGTCATCGCAATTGCAGTGATGACTTCACCTGTCACCATTTTTGGTAACCAATAGCGTTTTTGCTCTTCAGTTCCAATATTCTGCAAGTAAGGAGAAACCAGCTCATTTTGCCCACCAATTGCAACAGCTAAAGATGCAAAGCCAGCTTGAGCGGTTTCTTGAACCAGCATGAGAGAGTAATGAACAGGAGCGCCATAGCCGCCATATTCTTCGGGCACATCTACGCACAAAAAGCCATTTTCCCCAAGACGAAGCCATAGATCACGTGGGATTAGGCCATCGTGTTCCCACTGTTCGTAATACGGAGCGACCTGTTCTTTTAAGAACCTGTGGTAACTGTCTCGAAATAGTTCAAATTCTGTATCTTGTGGCATGTTGAACCTTTTTTTAGGCAAAAGTGGGGCTATTGCTCAAACCGAAGTTTGAGCTTCCTTTTTTATTTCAATAGCTTATTGTTTTAAGGTGGGTACCCGAATAATCAGCGGGTTGTCGCCCTGCTTTTGATAAAGCTCATCAATTAAAGCTGCACGACGTTTAGTAATATTGCTTTGATTGAGGTTGCCTTTATCGGTCACTTCACCTGCATCAAGTTGAGGTGGCTCTGTCATTAAATAAAGCATTGAGACTGTATTTGAACTGCCAGTCGCATCTTTATTAAAAGTCATTAAAAATTGGCGGAACCATTGCTGGACTTTAGGGTGTTGTAATATCTCTGTTGGAGAATGTTCGCCAAGCTTAAGGCCTGCGTATTGAGCACAGGCTTCTAATTTTGGAAAAATCAAAAAACCAACCGCATTTAGGTTTGAACCAGTAATACAGACATCTTGAACCAGTAAATTACCTTGAATGAGTACTTTGTTGCGTATTGTGCCCACATTCACAAAAGTACCCGTATTGAGTTTAAAGTCTTCAGCAATTCGCCCGTCGTACATGAGGCCTTTAGTCGGATCATTGATATCGACCAAACGAACAGCATCACCTGTGTGGAAAAAGCCTTCATCATCAAACACAGTGCTTTGTTGATCTGCCTTTAAGCGCCAATAGCCTTTCATCACATGTTTGCCACGAACACAAAACTCAAGTTTGTCACCACATGGAACCAGTTTAATTTCACACCCCGGAGCAGGGTAACCAATAAAGCCAGCCATCACGCGTGGACCAGTTGTAAAAGCACAAGATGGTGCAGTTTCAGTCATGCCCAATCCGCTCATAATGCGAATTTTTTCTCCGCAATGTTGCTGAGCAATTTTATCGAGCCTATTCCAACCAGCTTCTGAAAGCGCTGCACCTGCAAAGAATAAAATTTTAACTTTGGCAAAAAAGCGATCTCTTAATTCTTCATCTTTTTCTAAAGCTTCGGTGAGTTCTTCCCAACCTTTTGGCACATTTAAATAAACTGTTGGAGAAATTTCTTTGAGGTTACGAATGGTTTCGTCAAATTTTCCTGCAACTGGTTTGCCATCATCAATGTAAATGGTACCGCCGTTATAGAGCGCAATGCCGACATTATGACTGCCGCCAAATGTGTGGTGCCAAGACAGCCAGTCGAGTAGGACGGGTGGCGTTTCTTCAAACTCAGGGAAAGTCTGTAACAGCATTTGCTGATTCACACATAACATTAAATGTGTGGTCGGCACAGCTTTAGGGAGTTTGGTTGAACCTGATGTAAATAGAAATTTAGCAATCTGGTTTTCATCAAGAGTTTGGTAAAACTCTTGGACATTTGAAACAGGCGTATCTAACAGAGATTGAAAAGACGTGCAGAGCTTATTGCTCACAAGACCTTTATTGGTTACCACTTCAATGTCGGATGTAATACATGCTTGAATGGCTTTGGCAAAGGCTTGACCATCGCTAGCATAGACCAAGCCAGGTGTGAGCACTTCAAACACATGTTTGAGTTTGCCAAAGTCTTGAGAAATAAGAGAGTAGGCAGGGGAAATTGCTGAGAAAGGCACACCCGCCAGCATAGCACCCATAGAGAGTGTTAAATGTTCAAGATCATTACCACTTAAAATGACCAGAGGTCTTTCTTGGCTTAAATTACGTTCGTGTAATGCCTGAGCAATATGCCATGCGCGTTGTAAAACTTCTGCATAACTCAGTTTGACCCATTCACCTTGAGCATTGCGTTTTGCTGCAAAAATATGGTCTGGTTTAGTTTGTGCAAAATGAATTAACCGATCTGTCAGTTTTTGTGGATACGGTTTTAATTGCTCTTTTGGGCTGATATAGAGCGTGTCATCTTTATGGTGATAATGAATATCATGTTGCCCTAATTTTACGAACCGTTCGCGGTCTTGTGATTGAGTGGCATTCATTTGCATTTCTTTCACTCCATGGAAAGCGCATCACTGCGCTTTATTTTTTGCATCATGCAATTTTTATTTAATATGTTGTTGTCCGCATTACCCTGACTAAATCGGGTAATGACGTGATTGGGTTTGAATGGTAATCCAGCGTAGTTCGGTAAATTCGGCAACAGAGACTTTACTACCAAAACGTCCGTAGCCACTCGATTTTGTTCCGCCAAATGGCATTTGAGCTTCGTCATGTACGGTCGCGCCGTTAATATGACAAATACCTGAATCAATCTGTTTAGCCACTTCCAATGCCTGCGAAATATTCTGGCTAAACACTGCTGAAGAAAGACCGAACTCGCTGTCATTTGCCAGTGCTACGCCTTCTTCAACGGTTGCAAAACGTTGAACTGTGCAGACAGGCCCAAACGATTCTTCGCGGTAAAGCAACATGTCAGGTTTAATATTGAGCACCAGTGTCGGTTGCATGGTGGTGTCTTCAATATGAATACCTAAAGGTAAGTCAGCACCTTTGTTTTGAGCATCTTCTAGCAAATGCTGAATACGGTTTGCAGCACGGCGACTTTCTAAAACACCCAGCACATTGTCTTTTGAAGTTGGATTACCTGCCTGAATAGAGCGGGTTTTCTCAATCAGCTTTTCAATAAACTGGTCGGCAATTTTGTCTTGAACCAAAACACGTTCGGTCGACATGCAAATTTGTCCCTGATTAAAGAACGCTCCAAAAGCGATGGCATTTACTGCTTCATTAATGTCGGCCTCGTTTAAAACCACGACAGGGGCTTTGCCACCCAATTCGAGTAAAACTGGTTTTAAATATTTAGCAGCAGTCTCGGCAATAATTTTTCCGACTTTGGTTGAACCCGTAAAATTAATGCGCTTCACGGCTGGATGAGACACTAAGCGCTCCACGATTTGTGGTGCATCTTCGGCTGCATGCGTAATTACATTCACCACACCTTCACCTAGACCCGCTTCATGTAACACTTCACCAATGAGACGATGTGTTGCTGGGCAGGCTTCCGAGGCTTTTAACACTACCGTGTTACCACAAGCCAAAGGCATAGCAAGCGCACGTGTTGCCAAAATGACAGGGGCGTTCCAAGGTGCAATCCCTACAATCACACCGCAAGGAACTCGCACACCCATCGCAAGATTGCCCGGCACATCTGACGGAATGAGGCTTCCGTCAATTTGTGTGGTCATTGCCGCTGCTTCACGTAACATGTTTGCAGCAAGGTGAACGTTAAACCCATACCATGTCGCAGTTGAACCTGTCTCTTGCATTCCAGTTTCAATGAATTGCTCGGTCTTTTGGTCCATTAAATCGGCTGCTTTTAACAAACGTAAACGGCGTTCGGTAGGCGAGAGCTTCGACCATACTTTAAAAGCTTGTTGCGCCGATTCGATTGCACGATCAACATCGTCCAAAGTTGCAGCAGCAGCTTTGCTTGCCACTGATCCATCAATGGGGCTAATACGCTCAAAAGTTGCCTGATTTGATGCATCAACAGATTGACCGTGAATAAGTAACTGTACATTTTGCATGGGTTGTGTCCTTACATTGCCATTAAAGAATCAAAAGTTAACCAGTACGTTTATAGCTCTGTAAACCCGGTTTAATTGATTTTTCATCTAAAAATTGTTTCAAACCTTCTTGGCGACCATTTTCAGTATCACGATGGATACATTGATCAAGTTTGGCATATAAGTAGTCTTCGTTTTGGTCCCAAGTGAGTTCACGGCAACGCTTAAAGCCGTTTTTAGCAGTACGAAGCACTACAGGGTTTTTCTCAAGTAGGCAATTTGCAAGCTCGGTTACTTCTGCTTTTAGCTGTTCAAGTGGTACGCTTTTATTTACCAGTCCCATAGTTTCGGCTTCTTTACCACTAAAGGTTTTACCCGTCATGATGTAGTACAAAGATGCACGGTGACCTACGGTATCGGCCATTGCTTTACTTACAAGGTTACCCGGTGGGATACCCCAGTTAATTTCAGATAAACCAAAGGTTGCTTCATCTGCTGCAATCGCAAGATCACACGCCACTAATGGTGAGAAACCACCTCCGAAACACCAGCCGTTAACCATTGCAATGGTTGGTTTTGAATACATACGAAGAAGTTGCCACTGCCAACGACATGAGTCACGGCGAATACGTTCTTGATAAATTTCAGGCTGAGTGTCGACTTCGCGGAAATATTCTTTCAAGTCCATGCCGGCTGTCCAAGAGTCACCCGCACCAGTTAACACTAAAACACGTGCATTTTGATCAAGTTCTATGGCTTCAAGCACATCAATCATTTCACGATTGAGTGTAGGACTCATGGCATTTTTCTTTTCTGGGCGATTTAGTGTGACCCAAGCAATTCCATCTTCAACTTTAACATCTACGGTTTCCCAGCGATTTTCATAAGTCATCTTCATACTCCTTGAATGATTTTGTGATGTTCTGAGATTTAATTTAATATCAGTTAAACTTACATTCAAGTCTTTTTTCTAAAATTTAATAATTATTTTATAATTGTATGTATTTTAAATAAAAATTAATTTAATAAATAATTTTATATAAAAATATGTTGATTTTTTAGTAAGTTTAACTGATATTTTGGTGTGTTTAAACAACAATACACAAAGGGCTAAATGGAACGACTAGTCAATAAAGGACAACACAATGGAAAAGATATTAGGACAGTCTGCAAGAGCAAAGATTACGTTACTACTTTGTTTTGCAATCGCAATTTTTGAAGGTTTTGATCTTCAATCAATGGGGGTAGCCGCTCCACGAATGCGGGCTGAGTTTATGTTGGATAATGGCCAGATGGCATGGGCATTTAGTGCTGCAATTTTAGGAACACTACCGGGTGCAATATTAGGCGGTAGATTTGCAGATATTGTCGGGCGTAAGAAAATTCTGATTTTTAGTATTCTGCTTTTTGGAATTATGTCTTTGCTAACAGCATATGCTGCTAACTTCAGTTTGCTGTTACTCATCCGTTTTTGTACCGGTTTGGGAATGGGCGGGGCACTCCCGATGATGATTACACTTGCCTCTGAAGCTGTGCCTGACCAGCACAAGGGCAAAGCGGTAAGTGTCATGTATAGCGGCATTCCTTTTGGTGGATTACTCACTTCTGTGGTTGCCATGTCGTTGGCGGGTGATGCAGAGTGGCGTCATATTTTCTATATTGGTGGGATTGCGCCTATTTTGTTAATTCCACTCATCATGCGCTTTTTACCTGAATCAAATGATTACCTGCAACGTAAAGTTCAAGCGCAAAAAACGACCCCATTCTTTGAAGTTTTATTTGCTAAAGAACGCCGCATGTCGACCATTCAGCTTTGGGTGAGTTTCTTCTGTACCTTAGTGGTCCTGTACTTCTTGTTAAACTGGTTGCCGTTACTGATGGGTGCGCAAGGCTTATCGAAGCTACAAGCAAATTATGTACAGATGGGCTACAACGTTGGTGGAATCTTAGGTTCAATCTTAATGGGTGTATTGCTTGATAAATTACGCATGAGTTTTGTGATTAAGCTGATTTATCTTGGCATTTTATTCTCACTTTGTTGCTTGGCAATTTCTCCAACCGTTGCATTACTGGCACTTTCGGCAGTGGGCTGTGGTTTATTCATTGTGGGCGGACAATCGGCATTGTACGGTCTGGCAGCAATGTATTATCCAACAGAAATGCGTGGAACCGGAGTTGGTGCGGCGGTTGCAATTGGCCGTATTGGTTCTTTTGCCGGACCTTTAATGGCTGGTTTTTTACTTTCACTTGGACAAAGCTCGACCATTGTGATTGGTTCAAGCATCCCAGTGATTTTAATTGCAGCGATCTCTGCATTACTTCTTGTCAAAAAACCTAAACAGCCTGTACATTTAGTACAAAGCTCAGGTGCTCGCTAAGTTTTAACGAAAGTATGGGGTTGGCGCCTCATACTTTCACTACAGATTTTCTTATGATGAATGAAAGGTTATGGTACGTTCGAATTCAGTTCAAAAAAAAGTAGAAGATGAGCCTAAGTTAAGTTACATGATTGCTCGTGTTGACCGAATTATTAGTAAACATTTAACAGAACATTTAAAAGAGCTTGAGATTACCTTGCCGCAATTTACTGCGCTTTCTGTTTTAGCTTCAAAAAGTAATGTATCCAATGCCAAACTTGCTGAACGTTCTTTTATTAAGCCGCAATCTGCCAATAAAATTCTGCAAGATTTGCTGGTGAATGGCTGGATTGAGAAGAAACCTGACCCTACGCATGGCCGCCGTATTTTAATTACACTCACCGAAAGTGGTGTTGAAAAACTCAATAAATGCAATGAAGTTGTATTAAAAGTTGAAGAAAAGATGCTTGAAGGCATTGATATCAATCTGGCTTATTTAATTCGTAATAACCTCGATATCATGGTGAATAATCTTAAAAGCCTTTAAATAAATGGGCTTTTGGGGGGAACTAAATTCCTAAGCACTGATTCACACAGAAAATTTATTTCATTTTGCAAATGAACTTGTTAGCATCGAAGTGACGTTTTTGACAATGTGTGGCAGCAAATGTCTTCAGGGCAACAAGTTTTACTTAAATTAAGAAAAATGATTATTTCAGGGGAACTTGAAGGTGGTGCCAGAATTGCTGAGATTCCCACTGCCGAGTTACTTGGGGTTTCGAGACAGCCTGTTCGTATTGCATTTCGGTTGCTCGAACAAGAAGGTCTTCTCATCAAGAACCCAACCCGTGGCTACACCGTCCGTGAAATTTCAGAACAACTGGTTCATGATGCGCTTGAAGTGCGGGGTGTGCTTGAAGGATTGGCTGCGAAAACTTTGGCAGAACAAGGCTTAAGTGAAGAGCAGAAAAAGACCCTCCAACATTGCATTCAAGAAACTGAAAAACTCTTTAATGAAAAAGACGAGTTTGGCGATACCGAACTGGAACGTTACCATCATTTTAATGTCATTTTTCATGACACGATTATTGAGGGCGCGCAAAATGTAGCGCTCATACAAGCTTTAGCAAAAAACAATCAATTGCCGATGGCTTCTGCTCAAGCCATTACCTATGATGAGAAGCAAGCTTTGTCGGAATATCGTCGTTTGCACTATGCACATTTACAGCATTGTTCGATTTTCGATGCGTTGACACATCGTCAGGCAGGGCGTGCTGAAACCTTAATGCGTGAGCACAGTAGTGTAGTGATTTTAGGTGAAACGCTAAGAAATGTTCTTAGTGCTTAAGGTGAAATAAGTTCCTCTATTTTTGAATAAAGGAACTTAACTATTAAAGCTCAATCACAAGATTTTTGGTTTTTGCACGAGAACAGCAGGGCGTAAACTGATCGTTCAGCGCATGTTCATCTTCGGTCATAAACATATCGCGATGATCTGGTGTGCCTTCTACAACGCGGGTAATACACGTACCGCAAATACCTTGCTCACACGAAACAGGAATATCAAACCCATTTGCAATTAATGCTTCAGTAGCAGTTTGCTCCGGTAATACTTCAATTCGGCGGCCTGTACCTTTAACTTCAATAGTAAATGCTTCGTTGTTTGAAGTATCTGCTTTTTGAGCGACAAAGTGCTCTTGATGTAGTTGCTCGCTATGCCAATTCGCTTGCTCGGCTGAGCTCATGACAAACTGCATAAACCCTGTAGGCCCACACACATATAAGTGTCTATCTGGTGAACTCTGACCTAAAACCTCTGCCATATTACATTCGGTATCTGGCTGATCTTGAATATGAAAATGAACTTG
This sequence comes from Acinetobacter sp. V102_4, assembly GCF_031799005.1. NCBI lineage: Bacteria > Pseudomonadati > Pseudomonadota > Gammaproteobacteria > Moraxellales > Moraxellaceae > Acinetobacter > Acinetobacter sp. V102_4. Next base: position 55,811 of record NZ_JAVQNR010000049.1, read on the forward strand.
ATCACCAAAATGCTCGGTTAAATTGCCATAGAAGGCAATCATTTCATGACTACGGACAAAGTAGTGTAATTCGAAAGGAACATTGGCCGATTTAAGCCGATACGCCATCGATAAAATGGGGGTAATGCCAATACCACCAGCAAATAAAACCGCCTGTTTTGTTTGAGGATGAATTTCAAATAAATTACGTGGTTCACCAATCTTTAAGTGGTCACCTTCACGATATTCAGTATGGATACAGCGTGACCCACCGCGTGAATTGGCATCATGTAAAACACCAATCACATAACGATGCTTTTCACTGCAACAGTTTGAAATTGAATATTGACGGGTTAGGCCGTTTTTAAGATGCACATCAATATGAGCACCTGCATCAAAACTCGGTAGCTCCATACCATTTGCTGCAATCAGTTCAAAGGCACGAATGGTCGGGGTCAGCTGGTGAATTTTTTGAATAATAACGTCCATGTTCATGCTCCTTTAAATAATCCGAATGTTTGGAAACTTTTGTGCGGATGTTTCAGGAGGCGTTTTATTTTCTTCGGCAAGTAGTCGCTCAATCACCTTACGAGACTGTACACCGCCTGCGTCGATGTTAAGCATCAGTAACTTGCGATGTGGATTGTTCAAAATATTTTGCTGCTGTTGCTCCAGCATTTCTAAATCTTCAGTAAAGATTTTGCCTTGGCCTTCACGAATTTGATCGGTAAGTTCAGCATTATCTGGCTGGAAGTTGCGTGCCATTCCCCAGAAATACCAATGTGAGGTTTCAGTTTCTGGAGTAATAAAGTCCACGACAATTGACGAAACTTTTTTGTCTTTTGGTGCGTCATAACCGCCATGTCCAGCATGTGCCACACCGACTTCAATATGCACATTACTTGGGGCAAAGAAGTGACAACGTTGCCAACGGTCAACAGGGACATCATCTGCCAAGTGGTTGCCACGAAGGGCCATTTGCCAAAATGGAGGTGCGATCACATTTTCCATGTAACGTTCAGTAATGACATGGTCACCATCAACTTTAGTGATTGGTAATGATTCATCAATTTCTTTTTGTCCGATGCTGCTTGAGTGAACATAGGTTTCGTGGGTTAAATCCATCAGGTTATCGACCATGAGGCGATAGTCGCACTGAATGTGAAACAGACCTCCGCCATAGCTCCATTCAGGATGATCTGCCCATTCTAAAGTTGGCAGTTTTGCTTCATCTGCTAAAGCCTTTTCGCCTGGCCATATCCAAATAAAACCAAACTTTTCAACAACTGCATATGCTTTGTTGCAAGGGAAACCATTTACGCGTTGGGCTGGCATTGAAACGGTTTTTCCATCACAGCTCATGACTAAACCATGATAACCACATACGAGGTTTCCATCTTCGACATAACCTAGTGAAAGTGGGGCACCACGATGCGGACAAAAATCTTCGACGGCTGCAACTTGATTTTCTTTACCACGGTAAAAAACGATTTTTTCGCCACAGATGGTGCGACCTAGTGGTTTGTCTTGGATTTCTTCTGGACGGCAGGCAACATACCATGCATTTTTAATAAACATTGTGATGACTCCTTATCACTTATTGGATCCAATTTATAGTAAATAAAAATATTGGTCAATTGATAAGCAGTATATTTTTTAAGAAATATTGTTCTTTTTAGATTCTGTATTCTAGTGTTTTATCGGTTTTGTGGAATCTTGAGATGATTGCTGGTTTAGATTTTTATTTTTTAATTGGATCCATATTGTTCAATTCTAAGCTGAAGTTGGATCGTTTTTCGAATAGCCGATTTGAAAATGGGTAAATAATTTGTGGATCCATATTTTTGTTTTAAACATTTATTAATAAATTATAGATATATTTTTCAATGTATTGTTGGTTGTTGAATTAAATTTTAAAAATATTGTTGATTTTTTGGATCCAAATATTCAGTATAGAAAAAGAGCAGGATGCTCAAAAAACAAATATTCCTCTAGGTCATTATGGATACGGATGTGCATAACCACCCAATCGCTTATATCAGCAATGTCGTGTGTATGTCTTATCCAAGGGAGATACACAAATGGAAAGAGACGTGCTGAGTGAGATCAATCAAAATAATATGAGCCGCTACCAATGGTTCGTCATTTTGATCTGTATTTGTCTTAATATTATTGATGGCTTTGACGTGATGGTAATGGCATTTACCGCACCATCCGTGTCAGCAGAGTGGTCACTTTCAGGTGCACAAATTGGCTTGTTGCTCAGTTCCGGTCTTTTTGGAATGGCTGCTGGTTCAATTTTTCTTGCACCGTTAGCTGATAAAATCGGTCGCCGTTTACTCATCTTAGTTTGTCTTGTGATCGCAGGTCTTAGCATGTTGGGCTGTGCTTTTGTACAAAGCCACGGCATGTTGGCAGCACTGCGGTTTATTACCGGAATTGGGGTGGGTGGCATTCTTGCTAGCAGTAATGTTTTAGCAAGTGAATATGCCAATGCTCGCTGGCGCAGTCTCGCAGTTAGCTTAATGTCTACAGGTTATGGAATTGGCGCGACACTGGGCGGAGTACTATCACTGGCATTGATTGAACATTTAGGCTGGCGTTCAATCTTTTTAGCAGGTGGAATCACCACCATTGCAATGTTGCTGATCAGCGTATGGTTATTGCCTGAATCTTTAGATTACTTACTCGCGAAACGACCAAAACAGGCATTGGAACGAATCAATACAACTGTAAACCGCATGGGGCTTAACGAACTATCAGTTATGCCGCGCTATGAAAAAATGAGCACGCAAAATGGCAGTGAACTCAGCAAATTATTTGCCGGACAACTGGGATTTCAAACACTTTGCCTTTGGTTTGCATTCTTTTTAGTGATGTTTGGCTTTTACTTTGTCATGAGCTGGACACCAAAAATTCTTATTTCAATGGGAATGTCACCAGAGCAAGGGGTAAGTACCGGTATTTTAATTAGTATTGGCGGTATTTTCGGTGCAGCTATTATTGGTTTACTCGCATCACGCATAAAAATTTTCTATGCTTTAAGCCTATTTTTAGGGCTAACGTCTGCTTGTGTTTTTCTATTTGTCGCAGTCTCGTCTCAAGTGAGTGTCGCACTCATGGTGGGGTTATTACTCGGCACACTTATTAATGGCTGTGTGGCAGGTCTATATTCTATTTCTCCAACAATTTATGGCGCTGAAATCCGTAGTCGCGGTGTGGGTTATGCCATTGGTTTTGGCCGTATTGGGGCAATTTTATCGCCAACGATTGCAGGTATTTTTCTGGATAAAGGTATTGCGCCCGCAACGCTTTATGCCTATTACGGTGTGGTCTTTATTTTAGCTATTTTCCTGATTTTAAGTCTGGGCAGCGCTTTTTACCGAAGTAAAAAAGAGCAAAACTACTCGCTTAAAACAGCACCTTAAACCATTAAAAATTAAATAGTTGAGATAAAAAATGAAAAAGACACCATTGTGGGTGGGGGTATGCTTGTGCCCATTATTTAGTCAAGTTGTGCATGCCGAGTTTATTTCAGACAGTAAAGCTGAGCTGACACTTCGTAATTTTTACTTTGACCGAGACTATAAAAAAGACCCATATCCCTATACCGCAGCCAGAGATTGGGCGCAGGGTCTAATTTTTAAAGGGCAGTCTGGTTATACCGAAGGAACAGTTGGATTCGGTGTTGATGTGCTGGCAATGGCGGGTTTTAACCTGATGGGAAGTCGCGCTGATGACTATGCACGTAGTGGCTTATTACCCGTCAATACTGATAACTCGCGTGACGATTATTATGGAAAAATTGGTATTACAGGGAAGGCTAAATTTAGAAAAAATGAGCTTTTTGTAGGGGATTTAGTTCCACAATTACCGACCATATTTTCATCGCCAGCGCGTTTGTTCCCCCAGACTTATCGCGGTATTCGCTTTGTTTCAAATGAAATTCCAAATCTTCAACTTGAAGGATTTTATGTTGACGAAGTGCGTCAACGCGATTCAATTCGCTTTACAGACGTTGGAACGGACAATATCAACCGTCGTTTTGACAAGGCGGCAACCACTGATTCTTTTTACACGCTGGGAGGAAGTTATCAGTTAAAGGATTACCGTTTACGTGCCTACCATGCTGAACTCAAAGACATTTACCAGCAACAATTTTTGGGTTTTAACGGAAAACAGCCTTTAAATGACCAGCTTAATTTTTTAAGTGACGTGCGTTTTTTTAATAGTGAAGAAACTGGAAGCAAAAAAATAGGAGAGGTCGATAACCGCCATATGAGTGGTTTATTTGGTTTGAACTATCAAAATCATACTGTTTCTTTGGGCTATATGCAGTCATTTGGTTCAACTGGTCTGCCATTTTTGTCAGGAACAGAAAGTCCAGTCGTGCTTGATTTTATGAGTTCGGACTACTCAAATAAAGACGAAAAAGTCTATTCGATTCGTTATGAATATGACTTTAAAAATGCACGATTAGGGGATGTTTCATTAAATGGACTGCGCTTTATGACCCGCTATGCAAAAGGTGAAAATATTGATTTGCTGCAATATGGCGATCAGCGTTTTAAAGAAGAGTCGATGGAATTTGATTTAGGCTATAAAATCCCTGAAGGGAAATTAAAAGGCCTAGGCATGCGAGCTCGTTTTTCTCACTATCGCAACGATATGCCAAGCAATATGACATTTCACTCGGCAAATGAAACACGGTTGAATGTTGATTACACCTTTAAATTTTAATGCTCAATATTTAAGTAAATTAAAGACAAGTTAAAACATTGTGAGCATCAATGTTTTAACTTTAGTTATCAACTTCACAAAATCACTCTATAATACCGCCAATCTTATTAAAGCCAATTGAGTCGTTCATTAAACACATGGCTTTAATCTCTCATTTTTTTAAGTCAATTTCTTCGCTGTGATTCGGCTTATATTTCAATATTTAGAATTTTATGTGTCTGTGCTGACACATAAAAATATTTAGGTGCCAGCATGGAAATCAAGGTTAATTATCTCGACAATCTTCGACAGGAAGCTAAGTTCGATGACTTTACGGTAATTGCCGATCAACCAATTCGCTACAAGGGTGACGGTTCGGCACCGGGCCCATTTGACTATTTTTTAGCATCTTCCGCATTATGTGCAGCGTACTTTGTAAAAGTGTATTGTGCAGCCCGAGATATCCCAACTGATAATATTCGTTTATCGCAAAATAATATTGTTGATCCTGAAAACCGCTACAAGCAAACGTTTAAAATTCAGATTGAATTACCAGCTGATATTTCAGAGAAAGATCGCCAAGGGATTTTACGTTCAATCGACCGTTGTACTGTTAAAAAAGTCATTCAAACTGGTCCTGAGTTTATTATTGAAGAAGTTGAAAGCATTGATGCAGATGCGCAAGCATTGTTATTGCCAAGCTTAACTTCAGAAAGCCATACCTATATTCAGGGTAAAGACCTGCCATTAGAAGAAACCATTGCCAATATGTCTGCCATTTTGGCAAATTTGGGTATGAAGATTGAAATCGCGTCTTGGCGTAATATTGTCCCGAATGTATGGTCTTTACATATCCGCGATGCACAGTCTCCGATGTGTTTTACCAATGGTAAAGGTGCAACTAAAGAAAGTGCTTTGGCATCTGCATTAGGCGAGTTTATTGAGCGTTTAAACTGTAACTTCTTCTATAACGACCAGTTCTGGGGTGAAGAGATTGCCAATGCTGAATTTGTGCATTATCCAGATGAAAAATGGTTTAAACCGGGTCCAAATGGTGAATTACCTAAAGAAATCTTAGATGAATACTGTCTTGAGATTTATAACCCAGATGATGAATTACTCGGTACGCATTTATATGACACCAATTCAGGCAATGTAGAGCGTGGCATTTGTTCGCTGCCTTTCGTGCGCCAGTCTGACGATGAAGTTGTCTATTTCCCATCAAATTTAATTGAAAACTTGTACTTAAGTAATGGTATGAGTGCAGGTAACACTTTGGCGGAAGCCCAAGTTCAATGCTTGTCAGAAATTTTTGAACGTGCTGTTAAACGTGAAATTTTAGAAGGTGAAATTGCACTTCCGGATGTTCCTGAAGAAGTATTAGCAAAATACCCAAGTATCGTTGCTGGTATTAAAGGCTTAGAAGAGCAAGGCTTCCCTGTATTAGTTAAAGATGCATCATTAGGTGGTCAGTTCCCTGTAATGTGTGTGACTTTAATGAACCCGCGTACGGGTGGTGTTTTTGCATCGTTTGGTGCACATCCAAGTTTTGAAGTTGCGTTAGAGCGTAGTTTGACTGAGCTGCTTCAAGGTCGTAGTTTTGAAGGCTTAAATGATTTACCACAACCGACTTTCCAAAGTAATGCGGTGACTGAACCGAATAACTTTGTTGAGCATTTTATTGACTCAAGCGGTTTGGTATCTTGGCGTTTCTTTAGTTCTAAATCTGACTATGACTTTGTTGAGTGGGATTTTTCTGGAGAAGGCGAAGAGTCGAATGCAGACGAAGCTGCAACATTGTTCGGTATTCTCGAAGAGATAGGCAAAGAAGTTTATATGGCAGTCTATGAGCACTTAGGTGCGACTGCTTGCCGTATTTTAGTACCGGATTATTCAGAAATTTATCTCGTTGAAGATTTGATTTGGGACAATACCAATAAGGCACTTTCATTCCGCGAAGATATTTTAAATCTGCATCGTTTGGATGATGAACAACTTGAAGCATTGGTTGAACGCTTAGAAGAGTGTGAGTTAGACGATTACACCGAAATCACCACACTCATTGGCATTGAATTTGATGATAATACAGTTTGGGGACAGCTCACGATTTTAGAGTTGAAATTGTTGATTTACGTTGCTTTGCAGCAATTTGAAGAGGCAAAAGAGTTAGTCGAAACTTACCTGCAATATAACACTAACACCGTTGAGCGTGGTTTGTTCTATCAGTGCATGAACGTGGTGCTTGAAGTCATGTTAGATGATGAGCTAGAGCTTGAAGACTACCTGATTAACTTCCGTCGTATGTTTGGTGACACACGAATGGAGGCAGTATTAGGTTCTGTCGATGGTAGCGTTCGTTTCTATGGTTTAACACCAACAAGCATGAAACTAGAAGGACTTGATCGCCATTTACGTCTGATCGAGAGCTATAAAAAATTGCATGCAGCTCGTGCTAAAGCTGTGGCGATGTAATCTAAAAAGCGAAAGAAAAAAAGCCTATTTTTAAATAGGCTTTTTTTATAAAACAAATTTCTATTTTAAGCAGAAGCTTTCGTGATCTCTATAATTTCTACTTCTGGTGTATCATCCTGATGTTCGTCCAAAGTGTGTTTAGCCGGAATATAAGACATTGCACGCTCTGCTAGAGCTGTAATGGTTAGACTTGGGTTAACGCCCAAATTGGCACCTAACATTGAACCATCTACAACATATAAGTTTTTATAGTTAAAAACGTGATTTTTTCCATCGACTACACCTTGTTCTGGGCTTGAAGCAATGGCACAGCCACCCATACAGTGTGCGGTAAAAGGTACATTAAACAAAATCTCGGTAATGGTCGTGATGGGATGTCCATTAAACATTTTGGCAACTTTTTCGGTAAAGACATTGGCCTGTGGAATGTAAACCGGTAGCTTTTTACCTTCACTTGATAAAACCTTGCCAAAAGGCCAAAACCAGTTGCGTTTCAGGCGCATGTTAATTGAAGCATCGGCAGTTTGCATCACGAGAAAAATGAGAGTTTGTCGTGCAAAACCAACTGGATTACTCATGCGAAGAAAGATAAATGGATGGGAAATTAATACCCATAACCAATAAAAAATACGTGTCCAACCCGGTTTGCCTTTTGCCATGTAGGTACACATAAGACCCATGGCATCAGAACCACTTTGGTAACGAGTTGCTTCAATATGAGTGTCATGGTCGATGTAAATACTTGAACCAATGGCAACGCCTTTACTCATATCGACATCTTTATCAAAGAAACGAACCCCTAAAATTGACTCAGCATTAGTACGAACTCGATTACCCAAGTCATCGGAAATATTTGGCAGAGAACCAGATTGCTTTAAGCGGAACAACATCTCTTGCGTACCCAAAGAAGATGCCGAGAAAATTACGTTGCGTACTCGCCATGTACGACGCTGTTTATTAAACCATGAGGTTGAACATTCAGTGGTTACTTCATAGCCATCACTGCCATCTGCTTTACCATTGAGTGGTTTAACATCAACAACTTTGGTTTCTTCATAAACCTTGGCACCATTTTTTTCGGCAAAGTACAAATAGTTTTTATCTAAAGTATTTTTTGCGTTGTGTTTACAACCTGTCATACAACCGCCACATGCGGTACACGTCGCACGGTCTGGACCTTCACCGTTAAAATATGGGTCGGGGTAGGTTTTGCCGCCTTGTTCACCTTCGGGTGGAAAAAAGGTTGCAACACGAGTCGGTTTAAACGTATGTCCAACCCCAACTGCATCGCCCATTTTTTTAAGCATGTGGTCGGCAGGACCGAAAATTTTATTATCTGTCACCCCAAGCATACGTTCGGCTTCAGCATAGTGCTGTGGCATTTCATTTTTCCAGTCCGCAGCATCTGCCCATGTGCCTTCGTCCCAAATATGTTCAGGTGGAACGAGTAGGGTGTTGGCATAGGTAATTGAGCCTCCACCTACTGCATTCCCGCAAATAATGGTGACATGGCGGAAAAAGCGCATATTGAAATAGCCGAAAAGCTTCATGCCCGGACGCCAAATCCAGCGGCGGGAATTCCAGTTATTTTTCGCAAAATCCTCGGCTTTCCAACGACGCCCCATTTCCATTACGGCCACAGAATAGCCTTTTTCAGTTAGACGGCAAGCAGAAACACTACCACCAAAGCCTGAACCAATAATGAGGTAATCATAGTCATAATTGTTTGTTGCCATGCCGAGGGCTCCTGTCTAGTGATATTTTTTATATTGACTGTGTATGTTTATCAATGAATTGCCCAATGCGCTCAATCGAGTCATTAGATTCTTTTAGTATACCTGCGTGGAACTGAAAAACATGTCCGACTTGGTCATAAATCCTAAAGTTCGTCGGAATGCCGTATTTTTGAGCTTGTTCAGCAAGGCGTTTTGCATCATCTAATAAAACTTCTTCGGTACCGACATGAATCAAAATAGGCGGTAGTCCTGTTAAGTCAGCATAGAGTGGGGAACAGATTGGATCGATTACTAATTTTTGCGCGCAATAGTTTTTTGCACACCACGCTAACCAGTCTTCAGACAGCATTGCATCTTGAGCTGCGTGGGTTTTCATCGTGCTTCCAGAGAGACTTAAATCAACCCACGGCGAAAGTAAAACCAATGCTGCTGGTAGCGGTAACTTTGCATCTCGAATAGCAATTGCGGTGCTTAAACTGAGTCCGCCACCCGCAGAATCTCCGACAAACACGAGTTTTTTCGGGTCTTGTCCTTGGGCAAGTAGAGCTTGATAGACTGCAACTACATCTTTAATAGCCGCGGGGCTTGAGTGCTCAGGAGCGAGGCGATATTCAGGTAACCAGACTTGAGCTTGAGCTGCATGTCCGATTTGAGCGGCAAGCTTGGTATGACTTTTTGAACTACCAACCACATAGCCACCGCCATGTAAATACAAGATACCCAGCCCTGACTTAGTCGTTTTGGGCTGAATATGAACTGTTGGCACTTGAGCAATTGTTTGCTTTTTTGTTTTATAACCACGTGGCCCAAGCACAATAGCACTGGCTGCATCGCTACAAAAACGTTGTAGTTTTAGTGGTGTTTTGGGGGATAAAGCTGGACGTAGCGTGGTACGGATGGTCCATGCAAGAAGCTGCTTCATAATAAGAACTCATACTAGAGCTTGTCATTTATCGATCAGCATCTCTTAAAATTAAGAGTATGCTGACCACTATTTTTATTTTGCTGATTTGTTGAGTAGGCGAGTTTGCAACGCGGTTGCTGTTGCAAAAATCTTTTGGTAACCCTGTGGAAGAATACGCTGAATTACATCAACGACTTTTGCATCGGCCCCAATCAATAAACGGCGGCGGTTTTTACGAACAGCCTCTAAAATTTGTTGAGCAGCTTCGTCAGCAGGGGTGCGCAGTAATTTATCGAAAGCATCCTGACTTTTAACAGGGTCCATTCCTAAAGACTGGACGCTATTATTCATACGGGCAGCTTTGGCAATATTGGTGCGAATACCTCCCGGATGAACACACGTCGCGCTAACCCCAGCATTTTGCATATCAAGTTCTTGACGCAGCGATTCAGTAAAGCCACGAACAGCAAATTTACTGGCGTTATAGGCACTTTGGGTTGGTTGAGCTGTTAAACCAAACATGCTGGAAATATTAATAATATGTCCATCACCACTTTGCTTTAAAAATGGTAAGAATTCTTTGGTGCCATAAACCACACCCCAAAAATTAATACCAATAAGCCATTCAAGATCTTCGTAGCTCACACCTTCAGCCGTGCTCCCAATTGCTACACCAGCATTATTAAAAATCAAATTAACTTGGCCATGCTCATTTACAACAGCTTTTGCCCAATCTGCAATTTCAGTACGCTTAGCCACATCAACTTTTTGAGTGGTCACTTTAACTGGGTAGGCTGATAACTGCTCGACAGTTTTGGCTAAGCCAGCTTCACTGATATCGGAAAGTGCCAGATGGCAGCCTTGTTTCGCGAGTGCAATTGCAATTGCTTGTCCAATACCAGAACCCGCACCTGTAACAGCCGCGACTTTGTTCTTAAATGTTTTCATAAAATTCTCCGTTTATTTTTCTCATTTCCTATGGTGAAACTTGTTTAAGAAATAGCCGAAACCTGAGTGTAGTTTTCAATATCAAAGCGGCGAGTGCGTTGACGATACTCAAGGGTAAAACCTGGCCAGTTGTTGGTATTCTTGCCATCAGCAGTTTGATACCAACTGGTACAACCTTGTGCCCATACGGTTTTCTTCATTTTTTCTTGAATGTTTTGGTTGAACTCGTGTTGAACTTCCGCACGAACATTAGTGAATAACAACTTATTTTTTATCAGTGTTTGAATGGCATCTAAAATATAATTCACCTGACTTTCAATCATATAGACAATTGAATTGTGTCCAAGATTGGTATTTGGACCATAAAGCATAAAGAAGTTTGGAAAGCCGCTCACAGTTAAACCGAGATAAGCTTCTGCACCATCTTTCCATGTGTCTTTTAAGGTGCGTCCGTCCAATCCGGTAATCTGCATTGGCGCCATAAATTCCGTTGCGGCAAAGCCCGTACCATAAATAATGGTATCGACTTCGCGCAGATTTCCGTCCGTGTCTAAAATGCCATTTTCAGTGATTTCTTGAATGCCAGTATTAATCACATCGACATGAGGTTGGGTCAGTGTTTCATACCAGTGGTTAGAGATTAAAATACGTTTACAACCAATTGGATAATCCGGCATTAAACGGTGACGCAATTTGGAGTCTTTAACCACTTTACGAATATGGCGCTGGAATAGATATTCCACCAAAGGCATTTCATTTAAAGAAGTTGTAAAGGCAAGCAGACGAATTTCGTGATGTCCATATTGCAAGGCACGATCTAGACTTTGCAAAATCGGTAATTTGCGGAATGCTTTTTTCTCTAAAGGTTGATAAATCCGATCTGGCTTTGGAATGACGTAAGGTGCCGAACGTTGATAAACATCAAGATGAGCAACCTGTTTAGCAATTTCGGGAACAAACTGAATGGCACTTGCACCTGTACCAATTACAGCAACACGTTTGCCATTTAAATCGTAGTCATGATCCCAACGCGCGGAGTGAAAAGCCTTACCTTTAAAGTTTTCAATGCCTCTGAGTTTCGGATAGGCTGGGCGATTGAGCTGGCCCACAGCACCTATTAAAAATTCAGCTTCAAAATGCTCACCGGTTGTACTTTGAATGTGCCATACACCTTGCAGAGCATCAAATTCGGCACTAGCTATTTCAGTATTAAGTTGAACATGGGGGCGAATGTCATATTTATCGGCGCAATGGCGTAAATATTGATAAATCTCTTGAGATGTGCCGTAACGGTTTTTCCAACCCAGCTCTTGCTCAAAAGAAAAAGAATAAAGATGTGACGGTACATCGCAAGCAGCACCCGGATAAGTATTATCGCGCCAGACACCACCGACATCAGCGGCTTTTTCATATAGTGTAAATTGTTCAAAACCGGCTTGTTTGAGACGAATCGCAAGACCCAAACCACCAAAACCAGTGCCTATAATGGCGATGCGTACATTTTTATTTGAATTAGCTGACGAATTAAACATAGGCTGCTCTAAAATCCTTAAAAACAGTGGGCGAAAGAATCGCAATTTCCTGTATGCAGAATAGTCGTTTATTTGCTTGATTTAGAGGATGGATGAGGACAAAATATTGTGATTCGAGGACATTCTGAGCAATACAGTGAAGTATGCATGGGCTTTTGAACGCAGTGTACATAGTGTTCGGTTAATGGCTGATTTTGCGGTGGAATCAGGCATTTCTTATCAGACCATTTTAGAAGAGACTGGAATCAGTCAACAGCAATTGCTTGACCCTAATATGGTGGTGACAGGTCAGCAAGAATTGCAGGTTATTCATAACTTGGTTGAGCAGCTTGGAGATAGACCGACATTAGGCTTAGATGTAGGTACACGCTATCACTTCACAACATTTGGGCCTTTAGGTATGGCCCTCATGAGTAGTGCCAGCATTCGTGAAGCACTTGATTTAGCTTTAACCTATTTTTCACTTACTTTTGCTTTTACCCGATTTCTAGTTTCAGATACAGATGAAGGTATTCGGATTGAGATTGAAGATGAGGGCATACCACCTTCAGTTCGCCAGTTTATTCTTGAACGGGACGCCGCGGCGCTCATTACGGTGCAACGGGACTTGGTACAAGATAATTTTTGTCAATATATGGCTTTCACTTTCCAGCCTAAAGCTGAGGTACAACCCTATATCGATTTGTTTGGAATTCTGCCGGAGTTTGGGGCGGCTAAGAACTTTGTTTTACTCGATCCACATAAAGTAGATCAAAAACTACAAATGGCCAATGACCTGATTTTGCATACGGCTGAAGAACAATGTAGGCAAATTCTAGATAGGCGCCAAACACAAAAGAAATTTATTAATTTAGTGCAGCAGCAGTTAATGAGGGTACGAGGGGAAATGCCATCTATGGACATGGTTGCCGATCGTTTGCACTTAAATACACGTACCTTACGCCGTCATCTGTCTCAAGAAGGTATGACCTTTATTCAAATTCGTGAAGAAGTCAGACAGGTTTTAGCAGAACAATATCTGACTTTACCGAAAGCCTCTATTGAGCAAATTGCCGAATGGTTGGGATATGCCGAACCTGCCAGTTTTATTCATGCATATAAAAGATGGCACGGTAAGACACCGCATGCAGTGCGGTTAAGTGGTAAATCATCAACCTGACTTATTTATTCAAGCGCAAATGCAATAAGCGTGTTGCTGAAGTATGGCGAATCTCATCTACTCGTGCACTAAAATAACGTTCAGTAATAGCTTCACCTGACAAATCTTCAACAACTTCAAACCCCATTTGTTCAACTGCGCGATGTAAATCAGTAGGTTTAAATTGACCTAATAATGGTTCTTTGAGCAAATGCGTAAACTGGGCAACACCCATACTCCCAAGTCGTTCGATACCAGTTAATTCCTGAAAATCGGTCGAATAGTCGAGTACCACCTCACTAGCGTTTGCTGCAAATTCAGCAATACTTTTTAAGGTCTGCAAGGTTGTTTGAGGGTTTAAATAGTGAGTTGTTCCAAGCCACGAGAAAAATGCAGGAGCGGATCGTTCATAGAGACTTCTGGCTAAGGCTTCCGAAATAGACTCTTTTTCAAAATTAATTGCGACAAACTCAACTGTGGCAGGAATTTCGCCTAGTTTTTTTAGCTTGGCTTGTTTTGCAGCTTGAGTATCGGGATGGTCCACTTCAAAGATTTTTAAAGTTGGGTAATGGTGAGACTCACGTAGTACAAATGAATCTAGACCTGCACCTACTAATACATATTGTTGAGTGTTTTGTTGAACTGCCTGATCAAGTAAATCTTCGGCATAACGAGAGCGTCCGACCACTTGCCCAGTGAGTAAACCTAAAGTGCGGTTTAAAACCGCAGAATTCATTAATTTAACAAGAAGTGGGCTTGATAGAAGTTTTTTCCAGCTTCTACTGGTCAACTCAAAAGCATAAGGGTCTGAAAATACAGGGCTGACCGTATTTTTAAAGTGATTTGCACGTAATGCAGCGGCGGCTTCGGCGGTACGACTTGATTGACCTTCTTTCATCTTTATCCTGTTTTTTTATTTCTTGAAGATATTCAACGAAGAAGGCAGTGTATTTCATGAAAACCTAAAATACACTGCCTATTTCTTACAACGGATTTGATCAAAATTACAAATTAATGAGTCTTTGTCGTTTGATATGTCACTTCATAATCTTTCAAATCGACGTTTTTCAAACGTTGTTTTAGCTTTTTCAATGACCATGGCCATGCAGCGAAGTTACGGCCGTTGGCATCAAGGTAGTAGCTCTTACAACCACCACTATTAAATACAGTTGTTTTTAAGTGCTTTTGCACCAGATCATTATGCTTTTTAATAACTTCGGACTTAACGTTGAGCTTGCTAATACCCTTGTTCTTAATTTTCAATAAGCCATCTACAATATAGTCTAGCTGCGCTTCAGCTAAGCCAATAAAAGAGTCATAAACCAAGACATTCGGTCCTAAAATTAAAAATGCATTCGGCACATTTTCAATGTTGGTACCTAAATAAGCCTCAGGTGAACTATCTTTCCATAAATCTTGTAAACATTGACCTTTTTCATTATGAACACGTTTACCAATTGGCGGATGAGATACCTCAAAACCAGTGCCCCAAATAATTACGTCAACTTCATGGCGTTCACCGTTGGCAGCAACAACAGTATTGCCTTCAACTTTCACTAAACCATGAGGAATAAGGTTGGTATTTGGTGCTTGTAATGCAGGATAGTAATTGTTAGCAAACAAAATACGTTTACAACCAATATCAAAGTTTGGCGTTACATTTTTACGTAGCACAGGGTCATTAATCTGCAATTTAAGTAATTGCTTACCCAGTACATTGACGGGTTTAAGCGCAAGAGGGTTACGTAAACCAAAGTTAATTGCATTGAGGGTTAGCGCTACACTTTTACGCCAGCTTGCTTGAATAGATGGATATTTAGCAATCACTGATTTACTAAATTCGCCCAAGTCTGTGTCTGGTTTTGGTAGTACCCAAGGTGCTGTACGTTGGAACACAAAAAGCTCTTTCGCTTTTGGTTGAATTTGGGGCACAAACTGAATAGCTGATGCGCCAGTACCAATCACAGCAATGCGTTTACCTGTCAAATCATAATCATGGTTCCATTTAGCTGAATGGAACATCTCACCTTTAAACGTATCTAAACCTTCAAGACGTGGAATTTGTGCTTCAGTAATTGGACCTGTAGCGAAAATAACAGTTTTAGATAAATACTGACCAGTAGTGGTATCAAGTACCCACACATGGCGTGAGTCATCCCATGCGGCGTTCAGCAATTCGTTGTTAAATTCGATTTTAGATGCGACATTAAACTTATTACTCACATCTTCCAGATAACTTAAAATTTCTGGTTGTCGAGCAAATAAATGGCTCCACTTTGCACTTGGTGCAAACGAGTAAGAATAAAGCGCAGATGGCACATCACAGCCACAGCCCGGATAGGTGTTTTCACGCCATGTTCCACCCACACGGCTAGCTTTTTCAATAATTTTATAATTGGTATAGCCAACTTGATCTAGGCGAATGGCAGTAGCTATACCTGAAATGCCGGCACCTACAATAAAGGTGTCGAAAATGTGATTGGATGAATTGACAGCTTTTTTTGCCGATGCATTTGTTTTCATTTGAGCAGTCATATGCGTACTACCTATAAATTTCTTATTTAAATAATTTGTAAGACGTGCCAAGGAACTTGGTATACAAGCTTGGTGATGCACGTTTCATGAGCCAGAATAACTTCGCATCGATTTGAGGAATGGTGTAAAGCTCATTCTGATCAAGGCGGTTCAGTGTTAATTTGGCTACACTATCACTTGTGGTGAGGGCATAATTCATGAGTGCATGGTCTGCAAGCTTTGAATACCGTCCTGGAATCCGACCATTTTTGATGATATTGGTTGGAACCAAAGTAGGGCAGAGCACATTAACTTTAATATTGAACTTATGCAGTTCGGCAGAAAGCGTTTCTGAAAGCGCGCGTACACCCGCTTTAGTCACGTTATAGGCGGTCATTTCTGGTGCAGCCGTATACGATGCAGCGGAAGCAACGTTAATAATCGCACCATAACCTAACTTTTTAAATTTTGGGACGAAAGCATGACAACCGTGAATAACACCCCAAAGGTTGATATTCATGACCCAGTTCCAGTCTTCGAGCGTCATTTCATCGAATTTTCCGCCTAAACCTACACCTGCATTATTAATGACAAGGGTGACAGGGTGCCCAAGTAAGATCTCAGCAGTTTCTGCTAGATCTGTAACCTGTTCTGAGTTACCGACATCGCAACGTATAGCGAAAGCTTTCGCGCCTTGTTGTTCAAGAATTTTTACGGTTTCTTCAGCAGCTTCGAGATTAATGTCTGCACAAACCACGCTGCCACCACGTTTTGCCAGTTCAATTGCAAAACTTCGCCCAATCCCACTGCCTGCACCTGTCACCACGGCATAAGCTTTTTGGCTTGGTTTAACTTTCTTTTTGCCAAATAAAATCATGATTCATCCATAAATAACTTGAAGATATACCAGCTATCTGTTTGATAGCTGGAAATGCAGGACGATTAAGACATGCGTACTGGTGGGGTAAATTCTTTAACAAAGTAAGGCGCAATTGCACCACCTTCATTCAGCAATTTCTTTTTGTAGTACTCAAGATATTCAGTCGTATCATGGTCATTTGGGTGAAAATCTGGACGTAAATAGTCAAGAATTTGACCAATTGTACTTCCGAAAACGCCATCTTTCGGGCCAAAGATTAAACCTACACCACGACGGGCATCTTTCCAGAATTTTAAGGTGAACATCTCTTGCGGTTTTCTTAAAACAGGGACAAATAAGGTCGTCGCAGGAATAAGCCCTAAAATGGTAATTAGAGCAAGGACGAAACCAGACGCTCGTAATGGGTAGCTGCCATTTAAGATTTGGTAGACATCATAGGCAATATCTTTATGTTCAGATTCTTCAAGCATATGCCACATCCACAAAGCACGGCTCTTCGCATCATCTGAATAATAAAAGTTTTTTTCATGCTTCATCATGTATTCAGCAAGTACTGCGGTAAAATGCTCAATACCCGCCATCATCGATAATTTGAGTGGCTGCGGAAACTTTAAAAATACATATTTAAAGAAGTTCGAGCCAAGAAAACGGTATAGGGCAACAGGATATTCAGCATCTTGAAGTGCATCGTTATATTCATTGTGCAATTTTGAGTGAATTGCTTCTTGACCAATGAGCGAAGTCACTCGCTGTTTTAAGATAGGGTCTTTAATAAACTCACGGTGATGGCGAGCGGTTTCGATCACCAGATCTTCACCATAAGTTAAAAAAACTGAAAGTGTGGCAAAAAACAAGGTGGCAAATTGATTGTCCATATAGAATCTGACATCAATTTCCTTACCATCAAAACCAATATTTAAATGACGGATTGGAATAGTGTTTTTACTGGCAAAATCCGGTAACTCACTTTCACGTTGAAATTTAAGTTTGTTAAATGATTTTTTTACTGTGGTCGAGATCATAGCGACACCTTGAGACAAATCAGTAGTAGTGCATTTTGATGAAAATCAATAAACTTAATGTTCAACAAAGCACTGTAAATTCCATTTTCAAAGCAGAGTGTTCTCTGGATTGACTACGGTGTTGTTGCTCCGTTATTTGTTTGATTATTTGGCTGAATAACGGAAAGAAGAGTTGAGACACATAGAATTTCTCAGTGACTCTTCTTTAATTTTTTCATATTAATCTGACTTTATGTTCGGATTCAATTCGGGTAAATTTTTAAATATATAAAAGTAATTTATCAATTTCTTGCATAAGAAAAAATTTCATAAAATTTGTACATATTATTGAAAAATAATAAATAATTTATTTTTATTAAAGTCGTTAAAGTAAATATAATAATGTTTAGATATCCTTAATTACATCTATTTTGAAGGATTTTTTTGATCAAGTTTGACAACTATTCGGATTTTGTTTTTTTATTTCTACCGAGTCTGATTACATGCTAATCTGACTTTATGTTCGGATTATTGATTAGATCGTATGACCACGCGTAAACCTCGTCAAACTCGAGCCAAAGTTACTGTCGATACTATTATTGAAGCGGGTTTTATTGCAGTGGCGCTTCATGGACCAAGTGGCACCACCACACGTCATATTGCAGAAATTGCAGGGGTGAGTGTCGGATCTTTATATGAATATTTTAAAAATAAAGAAGAAATTTACGATGCGATGAATCACTATTTTGTTCGAGAAATTCTGGACATGATTACGGAACTTACCCCAACTATTTTACAGCTGGAGTTAGAACCTGTTATTGAAATGATTTTTTATACTTTTAGTGATTTATTAAAGAAAAATAACGACCGCTATTTGACTGTTTTACGTTATGCAGGCGAGTTACAGTACGATAAATACATTCCCAAAATTGAGCAGGCTTTAGTGGAAGTCATCATGAAATATATGATGCACAATCCTAAATATTTAAAAATTAATAATTTGGCTGTAATTACCTATATTTGTATTAATAGTGGGATTTTTAATGTGGCGCGGCATCTTATTTTGCCAAACCCTTATATCAGTTTTGATGAAATGGTGCAGGGGTTAACCACTATGATCATGAGTTATATCAATGCAGAGATGTCGCGCTCTGAAGAGCATTGATCACAGTTAGACTTTTTCAATTTGTATAAACACTAAAAAAGCCCTCACATAAAATTTTATGTGAGGGCTTAGCTTCATTATGGCATGGTTGGAACTTCTTCCGGACGCATATCAAAAATCAGAATTTCAGCATGATCCCCATTGGTAAACGATAAGTTTCCACCATCACGGATACGTGCTGCATCACCTGTGTTAAAGGTTTTACCATTTACATCAACGCGACCTTTGGCAACATGTAGGTACACATATCGACCATCAGGAATCGTAAATTCGGCAGTTTCTTCACCATCAAAAAGACCTGAGTAAATATTAATGTCTTGTTTGATGGATAAAGTTTTTTCACCGCCTTTTGGTGAAATAATCAAATGCAATTTACCGCGTTTGTCTTCTTCATCAATATGAATTTGTTGATAACCTGGATCTGTATTTACTTCATTTGGAACGACCCAAATTTGTAAAAAATGTACGCCTTCTTGCGCAGAATGGTTAAATTCACTATGAGCCACTCCACGACCTGCACTCATTAACTGAATGTCGCCAGGTACAATTACAGAACCTGTACCCATCGAGTCTTTGTGCTCTAATGCACCTTCAAGTACATAGGAAATAATTTCCATATTACGGTGAGGGTGAGTACCAAAGCCTTTAGACGGAGCAACATTATCATCATTAATTACAAGTAGATCTGAAAAACCGACTTGTTTTGGGTCCCAATAGTTAGCAAATGAAAAGCTATGTTTTTGATTGTAACCAGCCGTGATGTGCTGCACCACGTTCATGAGATAAACGCATATCAAACATGATCTACTCTCCTAATTTAATTTTTTCTCTGAGTGCAGTTTATCGTAGCGATTATTGTAATAAATCTCTAAAAATGGAAAGCTTGGTACGATTTATAGAACGATGAAATAGAAAGCTATTTCTTAAATAAGAAAAGGACTCTTTTAGTTAAAATTGGAATTTTACTTTTAAAGCTAAGGATAAAATAGGAAAATGTCTGGGTTACTAAACAATTTTAAATATAACAATTGAAAGAAAAATCGATCTTTTTATCTTATTCAGTACATAGAAAATTTAGAGATCTTTCATGCAATATACACATTTGTCTACACTGCATATTTAAATGAACTTAATAATGGAAATGAATAAAAAGCTAATATTAAAAATAATTAAACATGAACTGTTTTAAAATAAAGTTACTTTTCAATGGAAATGTTTTGTATTTATCAATCATTGTAGTATTAAATTTAAAATCACTTTTATTTTCAAATATTTGAGTAAATATGTGTTATTGTAAATAAATGTGAAAACATTCACAAAGCTATTTTTTTTTGTTAAGATCATTAACATTAAAAACATAGAGATAATAATAATGATCAATAAAGTATTAATCGTGTTGTGTGTGAGTATCGTCTTTGTATTAGGGTATTGGGCTTATTTAGATACCCAAAATAAAAGACATCAGGAATTGATGCGAATCATTCAAGAAGCAGAACAAAATTTACAAAGTATCGAACGCAATCCTAATCATGCTCATCACAGCAATTTGGCTTCTTATAATTTGCAAGGCTATATAAGCGAGAAAAAAATTATTTTCTAATAATATTGGGCTTTAAATTTCTGATTTTTTGCATCGTCATTGGTCATATCTTTTCATAAATTTTGATCATGTTTCGGTTGAATCTGTTAAACTTATTGAACGTATAGTAAAAAAGCTGCATAGGGGTTATGCAGCTTTTTTGTGTTTCAAGAGGGGCTGTGGTTATTTCCTATGTATGAACTAGAAACCAAATGAGTGGCATATTTGTTGCTTCTTAAATTTGAGATTCTTGTTTATAGGCCTGAACAGAAAAACAATATTGTTCAGCGACCTACATAGAAGTAAATATTCCACAGTTCAGATTTTGCATAGAGGCTACTTATGGCGGCGCCCAATTCTTCGGCAGGCTGGTTAGAGCGTTTATTTAAGTTAAGCGACAATAAAACCACTTTCCGGACTGAAGTTCTTGCTGGTGTAACTACATTTCTAACGATGTGTTACATCATTATTGTCAATCCACTCATTTTATCTGAAACCGGCATGGATCATGGCGCCGTATTTGTTGCGACCTGTTTGGCAGCAGCAATCGGCTGTTTAGTGATGGGGATCATTGCTAATTATCCAATCGCACTGGCCCCTGGTATGGGTCTAAATGCTTATTTTACCTATTCAGTTTGTATGGGTATGGGCGTGCCATGGCAAACAGCTTTAGCTGCTGTTTTTGTTTCAGGTCTTGTCTTCCTTGCAATTAGCTTCTTTAAAATTCGTGAAGCGATTGTAAATGCTATTCCAATGTCGCTGAAGTTTGCGATTGGTGGTGGTATTGGCTTATTCCTTGCACTTATTGCTTTAAAAAATGCTGGCATCATTGTTGATAATCAAGCGACATTAGTTGGCTTGGGTGATATCAAACAACCTACAGTATTATTAGCGTTATTTGGATTTTTAATGATTGTGGTTTTACACCAATTAAAAATCCGTGGCGCAATCATTATTAGTATTTTGGTTGTTACAGCAATTGCGACAGCCTTAGGTCTAAACGAGTTTAAGGGCGTAGTGGGTCAAATTCCTTCAATTGCACCAACCTTTATGCAAATGGACTTTAAAGGTCTGTTTACTGCAAGTATGGTTGGCGTAATCTTCGTATTCTTTATTGTCGACTTGTTTGATAGTACGGGTACTTTGGTTGGCGTTTCACACCGTGCTGGTCTTTTGCAAGATGGTAAATTACCTCGTTTGAAAAAAGCATTATTTGCTGACTCTACTGCAATTGTTGCTGGTGCCGCATTAGGTACATCTTCAACTACGCCATATATTGAATCAGCTTCAGGTGTGGCAGCAGGTGGACGTACTGGTTTAACTGCTGTTGTGGTTGCAGTCTTATTTATTTGCTGTTTATTTTTAGCACCTCTTGCTCAATCTGTACCAGGTTTTGCAACAGCGCCAGCTTTATTGTTCATTGGTGTGTTGATGATTCAAGGGATCACTCACATTGACTGGGATGATATTACAGAAGCTGTTCCTGCATTTTTGACTATTGTATTTATGCCATTTACCTATTCAATTGCAGATGGTATTGCAATGGGCTTTATCAGCTATGCATTAGTTAAATTATTCACAGGTAAGGCAAAAACTGTACCGTACATGGTATGGATTATTGCTGCACTTTGGGTATTTAAATTTATCGCGTTTGGCGGTTAATATGATTTTTTATAATTTTCTTCTTGAGCTGTCTTAGTCATAGTTTTTAATAAGAAGAAAATTATAGAAGGGTGTGATTTTTACCACACCCTTTTTTCTTTAGACGTGGAGTTAATATGAATCAAGTCGAGCTGATTCGCGCCTTACCAAAAGCCGAATTGCATGTACATATTGAAGGGACATTTGAACCTGAATTAATGTTTGCAATTGCCCAGCGCAATCAGATTCAGATTCCTTACAAATCTGTTGAAGAAGTAAAGCAAGCTTATAACTTTCATAATCTTCAATCATTTTTAGATATTTACTATGCTGGTGCGAATGTTCTTGTACATGAACAAGACTTTTACGATTTAGCATGGGCTTATTTTGAGAAATGTGCAGAAGATCGTGTGGTTCATACAGAAATGTTCTTCGATCCGCAAACTCACACTGATCGTGGCGTTGCTTTCTCAACAGTGATTAACGGTTTAAAACGTGCTTGTGCCGATGCCAAAGCTAAGTTTGGTATCAGCTCTCAGCTTATTATGTGTTTCTTACGCCATTTAAGCGAAGAAGCTGCATTTGAAACACTTGAGCAGGCTTTACCATTTAAGCAAGACATTATTGCTGTAGGGCTTGATTCAAGTGAAGTGGGGCATCCGCCAGCTAAGTTTGAACGTGTTTTTGCTAAGGCACGTGAAGAGGGCTTCTTAATCGTTGCTCACGCTGGTGAAGAAGGCCCTCCTGAATATGTATGGGAAGCTTTAGACTTGCTCAAAGTGAACCGTATTGACCATGGTGTGCGCTCTGAAGAAGATGAACAGTTAATGGCACGTTTAATTAACGAAAAAATGCCTCTAACGGTTTGTCCTTTAAGTAATTTGAAGCTGTGCGTTGTAAAGGATATGAAAGATCATAATATCCGTCGTTTGCTGCAAAAAGACGTACACGTGACGGTTAACTCAGATGATCCATCATATTTCGGTGGATATATGAATGATAACTTCTTTGCAATTCAGCAAGCTTTAGATCTAACAAATGATGAGTTGAAAAAACTCGCAATCAACTCTTTTGAAGCCTCTTTCATTTCAGATGAAGAGAAACAAAAGTGGATTGCAGAAATCAAAAAAATCTAAATAAAAAACCGCCTATCTCAGGCGGTTTTTTTATACATACAATTACTTTGGTTGTTTGGTCATACTATTTAAAATATTGTCTTTATCAATAAAGTGATGTTTTAAAGCAGCAAGTACATGTCCAACAATAAGAAAGCCTGCAAACCAAGAAATATAAATATGTAATGGTTTGACGACAGCTAAAAGCTCAGGGTTATCTTGTACTAAACGCGGAATTTCAAATAAATATAAAACAGGGGCAGGGTGACCAGCACTCCAGCTAAATAAACAACCAGTGACAGGTAACGCCACCAAAATCACATAAAGGAATAGATGACCAATATGTGCCAGTGTTTTCATGGTTGGTGACATCGTATCTGGTAATTTTGGAGCTGGATGTGTATAGCGCCATAAAATCCGGATAATCACCAAAAAGATAATGGTTGTCGCAATGTTTTTGTGCAGTGTAATCACATCGCCTTTAATACTACTAGTATCGTAACTTAAAAAATTTCCACTATAGAAGCCAATAGCCCACGCTGCGATGAAAATGATTGCCATCACCCAATGCAGGACTTGTGCGGTACGGGTGTAATACTGAGATGAAACAGCAGGCATAAAAGACCCTATTTTTTTGTCGTTTTGATTTTTAATTTTATGGGAAAGCGCTGATTTTGAGAAATGTTTTAAATGTAACAGAGCGTGCTAAAAACAGAACGTTTAAGAAAAAATGCATTTGATGAGCTGAGTTTTGCAGGGGAAAATAGATTGCATAAATGCATCAAATTATTTGTTTCTTATAAAGTCGAGTTTAGGCACAATACGCGCTGCCAACGTTCAATCAAAGGAAAAAATGATGAAAAAATTGATGCTCGCTCTAGCGCCAGTTGTTTTAGCTTTAACAGCGTGTGCAACGACTACAGGTACGGGTACAGGCGCTACTTCTGCACAAACTACAACTCAACAGTTGGGTGTTGCTGCATTAAAAGTTGCTGTAAATGCAAAATGTATTACAGAAATTAATAATGTTTCAGCTTGGAAAACGGCAACAAAATATATGACTGCTGACCAACGTGACAGCATTCAAACCAATGTTTGTGGTTGTGTGAGCGAAAAAGCACCAAATAGTGTGACAGCAGTAGAATTGGCTGCGGCTGCATTTGATGTAAATGCACGTGCTACAATTGTAAACCAAGTGGTTTCAAAAACTGTAAATGAGTGTGTGGCAGAAGCTTTACAAAAGTAATTAATGATTTTTGTATTAAAGAAGGCTGATTATTATTGATCAGCCTCTTTTGTTTAAAGGTAGAGAATTGATGTTTATTGCTGGTGTAGATGAGGCGGGACGAGGACCTTTGGTGGGTTCTGTTGTGGCAGCGGCTGTTATTTTAGATCCGAATAATCCAATTGCGGGATTAAATGATTCTAAAAAATTAACTGAAAAGAAACGTGAAAAGTTGTTTATTGAAATACAAGAAAAAGCCTTAGCTTGGTCAATTGCAGAAGCAACGCACAGTGAAATTGATGAATTAAATATTTTACAAGCGACTTTTTTGGCTATGCAACGTGCAGTTGATGGTTTGAAAACTCAACCACAAAAAGTGATTGTAGATGGTAATCAAATTCCAAAAGGAATCATTATTCCTTGTGAAGCGATTGTTGGGGGAGATGCGAGTCATGCTGAGATTAGTGCAGCGAGTATTCTGGCAAAAGTTACGCGTGATCGACAAATGCAAGAATTAGATCAACAATATCCATTATTTGGTTTTGCCAAACATAAAGGATATCCAACTAAAGCGCATTTTGAAGCGATTGCAGCGCATGGTGTAATTGATCAGCACCGCCGTAGTTACGCACCTGTTAAACGTGCTCTAGGCCTATAAATACAACTTCCTAAAAAATTTAAAGCGACTATAAAGTCGCTTTAATTAGGGAGAGAATAACTTCATGTTAACGATTGAAGTTTTTCTGTGCAAAATTATCATCTTCGAAAGAAACTTGATAATCTTGATCAAGATGTTGAAGGTGTTCATGCATTGCACGTTCATGTTGAATACGTTGATAAATTTCTTCGCGATGAACAGAAACCTCTTTTGGTGCATTCACACCAATACGAACCTGATTTCCTTTGACGCCAAGCACAGTAACACTGACTTGATCCCCAATCATTAATGTTTCCCCGACACGGCGGGTCAGAATCAGCATGTTTATCTCCTTGCTAAACGCTTAAAACTGCAATATTGGTACCCAAATAAAAGCTCAACCTCAGTTTTCAGTCAGATTCTAACAGAAATATGAGAACAAAGTCATATTTTGATAATCACTGCCAAAAAACTTTCCGTTTAATATAACAGAGCCGCTATAAAAAAAACTATAGCGGCTCTGTGTTTTCTTTAATTATTGTCGGACAAGTAAACATTTTTTAATGAATAATTGACCGTTTGGTAAAATTAAGCGCGGGCGCTGCTTTCACCATGTTCACGATCTAAACCAAAAGCGGTGTGTAGACAACGAACAGCAAGTTCCAAGTATTTCTCATCAATAATGACAGAAACTTTAATTTCAGATGTTGAAATCATAAGGATATTAATACCTTCATCAGCAAGGGCAGTGAACATCTTGCTCGCTACACCTGCATGTGAACGCATACCTACACCCACGATAGACACTTTAACGATGTCATCACGTGTTGAAACTTCACGTGCACCAATATTTTTGGCAGTTTCGTTTAAGATTTTTTCAGCTTTAGCTAAATCAACACGGTTTACAGTGAAAGTGAAATCTGTTGTGCCATCTTCTTCAACATTTTGCACTATCATATCGACTTCGATATTGGCATCACTTACTGGTGATAAAATTTTAGAAGCAATACCTGGTTCATCAGGTACACCTAAAATCGTTAATTTTGCTTCGTCACGGTTAAAAGCAATACCTGCAATAATTGGCTGTTCCATATTATCTTCCGCCTCAGTAGTAATGAGTGTACCTACATTTTCTTTAAATTCATCGTCAAACACGCCGTCGTTATCATTATCAAAACTTGATAATACACGCAAAGGAACTTGATATTTTCCGGCAAATTCTACTGAGCGAATTTGTAAAACTTTTGAACCTAAGGAAGCCATTTCTAGCATTTCTTCAAAAGAAATACGGTCGATTTTTTTGGCTTTAGGAGCAACACGAGGGTCAGTGGTGTAAACGCCATCTACATCAGTGTAAATTTGGCATTCATCTGCTTTTAGAGCAGCAGCAAGAGCAACACCTGAAGTATCTGAACCACCACGGCCTAGAGTTGTGATATTTCCATTAGCATCAAAGCCTTGGAAACCAGCAACAACAATAACACGCCCTGCATCAAGGTCATTGGTCATGACATCTGTATCAATAGACTCAATACGCGCCTTGGTAAATGCACTGTCAGTTTTAATACCGACTTGACGTCCGGTATAGGATTTAGCTTCCACACCAATCGAATTAAGTGCCATAGCTAACATGGAAATCGTCACCTGTTCACCGGTTGAAACCATTTGGTCTAACTCGCGTGGGTCAGGTGTTTCGGTAATGGCTTTAGCGAGAGCAAGTAAGCGGTTTGTTTCACCACTCATAGCAGATACGACCACAACAACCTTGTGACCGTGATCATGCCAACGCTTCACACGACGAGCAACATTTAAAATGCGCTCGGGGGTACCCATAGAAGTACCGCCATATTTTTGAACGATTAATGCCATAGTTGTTCCATATAAGCCATGACCCTGAGAGGCTTTTCAGGGTCAGTTACACAAAAAGTGAAGTCTTATTTTTGTTCAAGCCATGCAGGTAATGCAGCAATAACTTGTCCAAACTTCTCGTTAAGTGGCGCGCCACCTTGTGCTAAGTCAGGTTTACCACCACCTTTACCACCTAACTCGGTTGCTAGATGCTTGATGATGTCACCTGCTTTTAGATTTGCAGTGTATTGTGATGCAACTGAAGCAAGCAGGCTAACTTTGTCACCCTCTACGCCAGCTAACACAATGACTGCGTTCTCTAATTTTGATTTAACACTGTCGTGCAAGTTGCGAAGTGATTTCGCATCTACACCCTGAACAGTGGTAATAAGCGTTTGACGACCAGCAATCGTTTGTACCTGATCAATCAATTCTGACGCTTGGAAGTTTGCCAATTTCTGATTGAGCTGTTCAATCTGCTTTTGTAATGTAGAAACAAGTTCTACATTGGCTTGTACACGCTCAACAGTTTGGTCTTTCTGTGCTTTTAATAAACTATTAATGTGCTGGATATCTGAATCGGTTTTTTGTACTACATCTAAAGCTTTAGTCCCTGTAACTGCTTCAATACGGCGTACACCGGCAGCCACACCACCTTCTGAAGTGATTTTAAATAAACCGATATCGCCTGTACGCTTAACGTGAATACCACCACAAAGTTCGATTGAGAAGTTTTTCTCATCAATCACTGAACCCATAGCGAGAACACGAACTTCGCTACCATATTTTTCACCGAACAACATCATTGCGCCTTTGGCTTTTGCCGCTTCGATGTCAAGGAGTTCAGTGGTTACTGCGGTATTTGCAATAATTTCTGCATTTACCAAACGCTCAACCTGTTGTAACTGTTCAAACGTTACTGGTTGGTCGTTAGCAAAGTCAAAACGTAAGATATCGCTTGCAACTAACGAACCTTTTTGTTGTACGTGTGAACCTAAGATTTGACGAAGGGCAGCATGTAATAGGTGAGTTGCCGAGTGGTTACGAGCTGTTGCCTCACGAATGTCTGCTTTAACAATCGCTTCAACGTTTTGATCGGCTTTAAGATTACCAACAGTCACAATACCTTGATGAACAAAGGCACCGCCTGATTTTTTCGTATCTTGAACTTCAAAAATACCAGTTTCGTTTTTGAAGATACCTGTATCACCAATCTGACCACCACTTTCTGCATAGAAAGGAGTTTGGTTTAAAACGATAAGTGCTTCGTCGCCTTCAGAAACTTCATCAACTTGTACGCCATCTTTGTAGATCGCTACAATTTGGCCTTGACCAGTAGTGTTGATGTAACCGTCAAACTGAGTTTCGCCTTCAACTTGTACAATGCTGTTGTAGTCAATAGCGAATTTACCAGCATCACGAGCACGTTGACGCTGTGCAGCCATTTCTACTTCAAAGCCAGCTTCGTCAATAATAAAGTCGCGTTCACGTGCAATATCAGCTGTTAAGTCTGTTGGGAAACCATACGTGTCGTAAAGTTTAAATACAGTCGCACCAGGAATCGTCTTATCTTTTAATTGAGCAAGCTCGCCTTCAAGTAGTTTTAAGCCTTGCTCAAGTGTTTTAGCAAACTGTTCTTCTTCACGAATTAAAGTTGCTTCAATTACATCTTTGCGAGCTACAAGCTCTGGATATGCATCACCCATAACTTCGATTAGAGGTTGCAACATTTTGTAGAAGAATGTACCAGTTGCACCAAGTTTATTACCATGACGCACAGCGCGGCGGATAATACGTCGTAATACATAACCGCGACCTTCGTTGCTTGGGTTTACACCATCAGCAATTAAGAAACAGCATGAACGCGCATGGTCTGCAACTACACGTAAAGAAGGCTGACCTTCGTCTTCAATACCAATAATGTTTGCAGCAGCTTTTAATAAGTGTTGGAACAAGTCAATGTCATAGTTTGAATTAACATGTTGCAATACAGCAGAGATGCGCTCCAAGCCCATACCTGTATCAACAGATGGAGCAGGGAGAGGGTGAAGTACGCCATCGTTCGTGCGGTTAAACTGCATGAAAACGTTGTTCCAGATTTCAATGAAACGGTCGCCATCTTCTTCTGGAGAGCCTGGTAAGCCACCCCAAATATGATCGCCGTGGTCAAAGAAAATTTCAGAACATGGGCCACATGGACCTGTGTCACCCATTGCCCAGAAGTTATCAGATGCGTATTTTTCGCCTTTATTATCACCAATACGGATAATACGTTCAGGTGCTAAACCAATTTCTTTATTCCAGATGTCATAAGCTTCATCATCGGTGTGATAAACGGTCGCATATAAACGATCTTTAGGAAGTGCTAGCCACTCATCGCTAGTCAAAAATTCCCAAGCAAATTTAAGAGCATCACGCTTGAAATAATCACCAAATGAGAAATTGCCTAACATTTCAAAGAATGTATGGTGACGAGCAGTGTAACCAACGTTGTCTAAGTCATTGTGTTTACCACCAGCACGTACACATTTTTGTGATGTAGTTGCACGTACATAGTCACGTTTTTCAAGACCTAAGAAGCAGTCTTTAAACTGGTTCATCCCAGCATTTGTAAATAATAAAGTTGGGTCGTTGGCAGGAACAAGAGAACTCGACGCGACACGTGTATGCCCTTGCGTCTCAAAGTAGCGCAAAAATGCTTCACGAATTTCAGCAGATGTCATTAAACGAGTACTCACAACCAAGTCACTCCATATTTTCGAATTTGGCTAAATGTATCAATGCCTGTTTGTTTTATGTCAAACCTGAGCATTTGATACGGGGCTTATTTTTTAAAAACGCTAAATTGTAGCGGAAAAACCCCACCGAACCAACGATTTTAAAAGGAATATCTTACAAAACTGTGATTTGGCTAAAAATCTATATTCAATTGGGCGTGACGTGCTTTACTATATGCCTTCTTTAGCCTTTAGTTTTGTAGATAAGGATAGGTCATGCAACGTATCGCCATTAATGGGTTTGGGCGGATTGGACGTAATGTTTTACGTGCTTGGTTCGAGAGCTCAAAACAATTTCAATTTGAAATCGTGGCGATCAACGATATAGCAGATGTACAAACATTAGTGCACTTATTTAAATATGATTCCACACATGGCCGTTTTAATGGAAATGTAGAAATATTTATTGAAAATGAAAAAGTTTTTTTGAACATTCAATCAAATCAAAGAACGCTAAAAGTTGAAGTTTTAAAACAGGAACAACCTGAGCTTTTGCCATGGTCTAGTTTAGATATTGATGTCGTACTTGAGTGTACTGGACTGTTCCGTTCCCATGCTGATGCAACACGCCACCTACAAGCTGGAGCAAAAAGGGTAATTATTGGTGCAGCACCTTTTGATCATGTAGATGCAGCAATTGTCTATGGTGTTAACCATGCAGATGTGAAAGCGACTGATCAGATCATATCAAGTGTGTCATGTACTACGCAGGCTTTGGTGCCCTTAGTTAAAATTATTGATGATGCGTTTGGAATTGAAACAGCGCTCATGACAGAAATTCATGCTGTTACAGCAGACCAGTCTGTGCTTGATCACGCGCATCGTGATTTACGTCGTGCCAGAGCTTCTGGGCAAAATATTATACCAACTACGTCTAGTGCACTCGGTGCATTAAAACGTGTTATGCCAAAAATGGAAGACCGTATAGATGGTTATTCAATTCGGGTGCCGACTATTAATGTGGCTGCAATTGACTTAACTTTTATCGCTCAATCGCCAATTACTGTTCATCATATTAATGAAGTATTGATTAAAGCTTCTCAAACAGATTATGCAGAAATTATGGCTGTTA
The DNA here is from genome assembly GCF_031799005.1 of Acinetobacter sp. V102_4. Lineage (NCBI taxonomy): Bacteria > Pseudomonadati > Pseudomonadota > Gammaproteobacteria > Moraxellales > Moraxellaceae > Acinetobacter > Acinetobacter sp. V102_4. The sequence continues at coordinate 86,693 of NZ_JAVQNR010000049.1, forward strand.
CTGATGAACCATTAGTTTCAAGTGATTTCAACCATTCTCCTTATTCTCTTATTGTTGATTTAACCCAGACTATGGTGGTGGGGCATCAGGCTAAAGTATTTGCTTGGTACGATAATGAATGGGGCTACGCAAATCGATTATTAGATTTGTGTGATTCTTTCTAAACGTCAATTGAAATAATTTAAGAAAGCTATTCAAAAGTTAAATTTGGTGAATTGGAAACAAGGTGATAGTTCAGTTATTGGCCCTTTCTTTGGTCGAAGAACTTTTGATTATAATTTAAGTGAGTGATAGTAAGATATTGAATCCACTTGCTAATTCATAAAAACTTCTTTTTGACTTTAGAGTTTATTCAGAAAGATTTATGCAAATTGTCAGGTGCATGGCAGAAAGTATCATGCTACACTAAGAGAAATCGGGTGTGTTCCCGATTTTTTTATGTGGGGTCGTTCCACGTTGATCAGATTTTAGGCTTGAAATATGACCATTTCAGAGACATGGTTGCTGCCTGACGGGGTAGCCGATGTATTGCCGGAACAGGCACAAGTCATTGAAAAACTTCGCCGTGAAGCTTTAGATTTCCTCGCGGTACGAGGTTATCAATTGGTATATACACCATTTATCGAATACATCGAATCGTTGTCTTCATTATCAGAATCAAATCAAGACTTAGATTTAGTAACTTTTAAGGTTATTGATCAGCTCTCAGGCCGTTTACTCGGTGTTCGTGCTGATATGACGCCACAAGTTGCACGTATTGATGCACATGTAAGACCAGTTGAAGGCGTTGCACGTTACTGTTATTCAGGGACTGTATTACATACTAAACCACAAAATTTCAATGCCACTCGTGCACCTTTACAATTAGGTGCAGAGTTATATGGCCATGACAGTATCGAAGCTGATGTCGAAATGGTCGATGTTATGCTGGGGTTGATTGAGAACATCTATACTTTGCAAGGCGCGCATTTAGATTTGGGCCATGTAGGGTTGTTCCGTAGTCTAGTCAAGTATGCTGGACTGTCAAAAAATGAAGAGCATGAACTGTCTGATCTTTATCAAAGAAAAGCATTGCCAGAATTAGCAGAATTTACTCAAAGCCTGAATATGGGTTCTGATTTCTATGCGCTTGGCCGTTATTCTAGTGATCTAGAAGCATTGCAGTCGAATTTAAGTGCCAATATCTTGCAAGATGCAGAGTTTAAGTCAGCATTAGATGCGCTTAAGACGACGCTTGAGCAAATTAAAGGGCGCTGGCCAAATCTCAATATCGGTATCGATGTCGTAGAGCTACGTAGTTATCACTATCACACTGGTTTAATGTACGCAGTATATGCGCCGAACCGTGCTGCGCCGTTAGCGCAGGGTGGCCGTTACGATGGTATTGGTGAGCATTTTGGTCGCGCACGTCCTGCTACTGGCTTTAGTTGTGATTTATATGCCTTAGGCGCAAATCAGTTCGCAGAGATCGAAACTGTTGTTGCTCCAAAAGGTACAGAACAGGATTTACTCAAAGCAATTTCTAATGCACGTGCTCAAGGTTTACGTGTCGTTCAATTGTTGGGTAATGATGATTTAAGTTCTATTCCATACGCGACCCATCAACTCGTGGCGCAAAATGGTCAATGGAATATTGAAAAGATTTAAACGCCAACGGTAATTTTTTACTGGTGGTTTCCAATTTTAACAGCATGATGTAATGAGGCTATTATGGGCAAAAATGTTGTGGTACTTGGTACCCAATGGGGCGACGAAGGTAAAGGTAAAATCGTCGACCTGCTCACAGATCAGGCGGCTGCGGTAGTACGTTATCAAGGCGGACATAACGCAGGTCATACTCTTGTCGTAGGTGGTAAAAAAACTGTATTGCACCTCATTCCATCAGGTATTTTACGTGAAAACGTATTGTGCTTAATTGGTAATGGTGTGGTACTTTCACCAGCCGCGTTAATTGAAGAAATGGGAATTTTGGAAGCAGAAGGAGTTCCTGTTAAAGAACGCCTACGCATTTCTCCAAACTGTCCACTCATTTTGCCTAACCACATTGCACTTGATCAGGCGCGTGAAAAGAAACGTGGTAATGCTAAAATCGGTACTACAGGTCGTGGTATTGGTCCTGCATATGAAGATAAAGTGGCTCGCCGTGCAGTGCGTGTTGCTGACCTTGTTCGTGGTGGTGCAGCATTAGAAGAAAAACTGTCTGAAATGCTTGAGTTACATAACTTCCAGTTGACTCAGTTCTACGGTGTAGAAGCTGTTAAATTTGAAGATGTATTGGCTCTTTGCAACCAATGGCGTGAAGTTCTTGCTCCATTAGTGGTTGATGTGACTAAAGTGTTGCATGACTATCGCAAAGAGGGTAAGGCTGTAATGTTTGAAGGAGCTCAAGGCTCACTTCTAGATATTGATCACGGTACTTATCCATATGTTACAAGTTCAAATACAACTGCTGGTGGCGTAAGCTCTGGTTCAGGTATGGGACCTTTACATCTTGATTATGTATTAGGTATTACTAAGGCTTATACAACTCGTGTAGGTGCTGGCCCATTCCCAACTGAGTTGGTTTACGATGCAGCAGCTGATGCTGGTGATCCAGTTGGTAAACACTTGGGTACAGTAGGTCATGAGTTTGGTGCTTCTACTGGTCGTCAACGTCGTTGTGGTTGGTTTGATGCTGAAATCCTTCGCCGTTCTGTAGATGTAAACTCACTTTCTGGTATTTGCTTAACTAAACTTGACGTTTTAGATGGTTTAGAAGAAGTGAAAATCTGTGTGGGCTATGAAAATACAGATTCAGGCTGTGTAGGTTCTTCTGATGCGGTTTCTTTTGAATGCTTGAAACCAATCTACGAAACTATGCCTGGTTGGAGTGAGTCGACTGTTGGTTTAACTAGTATCGACCAATTACCAGCAAATGCTTTAGCTTATGTGAAGCGCATTGAACAGTTAATCGAATGTCCGATTGATATCGTTTCAACTGGTCCAGACCGTGCAGAAACAATTGTTTTACGTCATCCATTCTCTGCTTAATTAGCAAAGATTAAAAAAGCCTCCTGAAAGGGGGCTTTTTTATACCCGACTAAAGTGCAGTTTTTGTTTGATTCGATTCAGATTAAAACGTTATATATCGATAAGGAATGATGGGCTCAGGATGAAGCTGCAACCAACTATTTCAAAAACAATTTTTTATTCTTTTTTATTTGCTATTGGTGGCTCTCCAACATTAGCGATGTTGGTCATTTATGGACAAACATATCATGAAGATTTTTTTATGACTGCTTTTATGAGCTTGTCAGTATTGTTCGCATGCGTGTTAATTCCTGTGGTATTCATACAAAATAGTTATTTACTCTGGAAAAGAGAAAGTCCTAATCTTGAAGAGAAAGTTAAGACCTTAAGTCATATCTATCTTGGCTTAAATGTAATATGTTTGATTTTCTGGATTTATTTGATGACTTTATCTACTTGATCGTTACATAAATACTATGATCATGAAGAAATGAGACATTCAAAGCATACGCGGGATTTCTTATAATAAGTGCAAAAGAATAAACAGCTTTTCTAACGATTTAGGTGATCCAATTGATGAATAAAAGACTTTTTTTAAGCTTATGTGCTGCGAGTGTTGTAACCATTTCTGGTTGTACAACAGTAGCTGACATGGCAGGCGCAGATACAGCGACTTTAAATGCTCAATCTGCTCAAGGTTTTAATAAAATGGTGCAGGAAGCACGTGGTAAGGGTGCGCTAGATACTAGTTCTAGTACATATAACCGCATTAATTCTGTATTCAACCGTTTGAAACCGTATGCGAACCAGATGAACCAGACAGGGCAGCCATTTAGCTGGCAGTTGGCAGTGTTGAAGTCTGACACGATTAATGCCTATGTAGCACCAGGCGGTAAAGTTGTGTTCTATACCGGTATTGTCAATAAATTGAACCTCACTGATGCTGAAATTGCAGCGGTTATGGGGCATGAAATGACTCACGCTTTAGAAGAGCATGCAAAAAGTAAAATTGGCGCTCAGGCTCTAACTGATTTAGCTCTTGGTATTGGTCTAAGCTATGCTGGTAATAATGTCGGCCAACTTGGTACTGCTGCGGCTCAACTGGGTTCGCAAGTGGGTGTAGGCTTACCATATTCTCGTAGCTTGGAAAGTCGTGCTGACCAAGGCGGTTTAATGCTAATGGCGCGTGCAGGTTATAACCCAAATGCTGCGATTACACTGTGGGAGAAAATGAACAAGCTTGAAGGTGGTGGTGGTTCATCTTTCTTGTCTACTCACCCATCTAACTCTCAGCGTATTGGCGAAATGCGTAAAAACTTGCCTGCAGCAATGGCAGTTTATAATACCCGTAAATAAGATATAAATTTTTTATAGATAAAGAAAACGGATGCTTAAGCATCCGTTTTTTATTTAGGGCGCAGGGTTGGGCTGTTGAGTGTGAATGGCCTCAATACCTTGTAAAACTTCAGTAGATAATTCAATTTCAAATGCCTGAATATTTTCTTTAAGTTGGTCTAAATTCGTGGCACCAATAATTGTGCTGGTCACAAAGAATTGTTGTTTGATAAATGCTAATGCCATTTGGGTTAAGCTGAGTCCATGTTTCTCTGCTAGCTGCGCATATTGCTCAGTTGCCCATTCGCTTTGAGGGTTGCTGTAGCGGCTAAAGCGCGGAAATAATGTGACACGGGCATTAGCGGGGCGAGCGCCATTTCTAAACTTGCCAGAAAGATGGCCAAACGCAAGAGGAGAGTATGCAAGTAAGCCGACATCTTCATATTTAGCAATTTCAGACATACCTAGTTCATAAGTACGGTTGAGGAGGCTATATGGGTTTTGAACACTTACAAATTTGCTGACACCTAATTTTTCAGCCAAATGTAAAAATTTCATGGTGCCCCATGGGGTTTCATTCGATAAACCAATATAGCGAATGCGTCCGCGGTTAATCTCTTCTTGTAGAGCAAGTAATGTTTCTTCTAGAGGTGTTGTGTCGTAATCATTTTGAGCTTGTTGGTTGCCATAAGCTAACGTACCAAAGAAGTTGGTGTGACGTTCAGGCCAATGGAGTTGATAGAGGTCGATATAGTCGGTTTGGAGACGTTTGAGTGAACCATCTAGGGCTTTCGCAATATGATCGCTGTTGAAGCGCGTATGGCCTTCTCGGATGTGTGTTCCTCCAAAGCCAGGTCCAGCAATTTTAGAGGCGAGAAAGACTTTGTCACGTTGACCATTTTGGGCAAACCAATTGCCAATGATCGTTTCTGTTGCACCGTAAGTTTCAGGTTTTGGCGGAACCGAATACATCTCTGCCGTATCCCAAAAATATAAATCGTGTGCCAAAGCATAATTGAGTTGTTGAAATGCTTCTTGCTGGGAGTTTTGCTCACCAAATGTCATGGTGCCTAAACAAATTTCTGGAAGCTTGAGGCCTGTGCGACTAAGTGGGTTAAATTGCATACAGCGGAATCCTTGGAAATTTTGAGTTAGCCTAACTGAGAATATGTATTCAACTTAAATCATAAAATTAGAATAGTTTGTAAGTTTTGTGTATTAACTCATTGTTGCATATAAAAAAAGCAAACCGAAGTTTGCTTTTGATTAAAAATTTAATAAATATTATTCGTCATCATCATAGTCGTCATCAGAAACAGGTGCATCTTCTAATGAAACATCAAAAATAAGAATAGCTTTACCATCTGTTTGGATCATGCCTTGATCTTCTAAAGTTTTGAGCACACGGCCAACCATCTCACGTGAACATCCAACAATACGACCAATTTCTTGACGAGTAATACGAATTTGACGACCGTTTGGCAAAATCATTGCTTCTGGCTGTGAAGATAGGTCGATTAAACAACGTGCAATACGGCCAGACACATCGATAAATGCAAGATCTGTCATTTTACGGGTCGTATTTTTTAGACGGCGAACGAGTTGTGCAAAAACAGCATAACTTAAGTCTGGATATTGTTTGCTAAGTTCGTGGAAGTTGTCATAAGAAATTTCTGCAATTTCACAGACATCACGAGTACGAACTTCAGCTGTACGTTGAGGGTTCGGTTCGAAAAGCCCCATTTCCCCAAAGAAGTCGCCCGGATTCAAATATGCAACAACAATTTCACGTTCATCATCTTCGCGTAAAATAATTGAAACTGAGCCTTTTAAAATTAAATATAAAGATTTCGACTCTGTTCCGGCATCAACAATTGTGGTTCGTTTTGGATATCTGTTGATGTGAGCACGTTTTAACAATGCTTTAACGGATTCAGGTAGTTGCCCCGGGGATAAAGCATCTGTGCTGAGTTGTGAAAAATTTGAAGTCATGCTTAATATGTTCCGAATAGGGTAAACAATTCACACAAGCCCGAGATGAGCTATTACACAGAAGAGATGAAATTCCTTATCAACTCATTTTATGTTAGTGTACAAAACAAGGGTCTGTTGACATTTCACAGATGGTTGCGACATAAGACAATTCTTTTAGACGTTACCAAGCAAGAGCTATGAAATTTAGCCATTCTAAATAAATAGATCTTAACAACGGAACGTACAAAATAACATAGTCTTGCGCTATGCCTGCGCTGCTTAAATGGCAACTCAGATTATGGCTGAAATTTCACAAACTATATAACAAAACTGGACAAAGGATTGCCATTGTCTGGGTTTTGCGTCTTATTTGGATTAATTTTTAGCTCTAACGCAATCCATAGATGAAATGTCAACAGACCCTGCTTAAATTTATAATTTTTTTTAGGTAGTTGCAATGCAAACAAGTGTACATTGGCTAGAGAATGTTGCTTTTGAAGCGAAATCAGATAGTGGGCATAGTGTCATCATGGACGGCTCACCTGAGTATGGTGGTGAAAACCGTGGTCCACGTCCTATGGAGTTGCTATTAATGGGACTTGGTGGGTGTGCTTCGTTTGATATTGTGACCATTTTAAAGAAATCTCGTCAAGATGTGACGAATGTTGTATGTAATTTAAAAGCTGAGCGCGCGGACACAATTCCCGCTGTTTTCACTAAAATCCATTTGCATTTTGTGGTAACAGGTAAAGCTGTAAAAGAAAAACAGGTTGCAAAAGCGGTTGAATTATCTGCCGAAAAATATTGTTCAGCGAGTAAAATGCTTTCTGATGGTGGTGTTGAAATTACCCATGACTTCGAAATTATTGAAGCTGAATAAGGTGTTTTTTGATAGGTAGAAAAAAGAAGCTGACATTAGAGTTGGCTTTTTTATTGTCAAAAATAACTAAAAAATAAGAGGATAAATGAAAGTGAATATTCGCACTGCTAAATGGGAAGATACTCAGGCAATTTGTAATTTACTTAAACAGATGGGGTACCCACAACCACTCGCTCTTATCCAAGAAAAATTTGAAATATTGCATAGCGATCTTAAAGCAGAACTTTTTGTTGCTGAAGAGGAAGATAAAGTGTGTGGTTTTTTATCCCTTTATTTTATTCCACAAATCGCCTTGAAAGGTGACTTTGCCAAAGTATGCTATTTATGTGTCGATGAAAATATACGAAGTAAAGGTATTGGACATTTACTTTTGCAGCAGGCTGAGCAATTGGCAAGACAACGTGGTTGTGATCGAATGGAACTGCATTCAGGCGAACAACGGACATTGGCGCATCAATTTTACTTACGAGAAGGGTATGTCGATGCGCCAAAATATTTCCGAAAAAAACTAAATTAGCGCGTTTTGCCTAAGAATAACTGAGGGTCTACTCGTGCATTATTAAGACTCATGCCCCAATGCAAGTGCGGACCTGTCACACGTCCAGTTTTACCAACTAAACCTAAAGTTTCTCCTTGGCGAATATGTTGGCCTTTCTCTACTTTAATTGCACTTAAATGGCAAAACATACTGATTAGGCCTTGCCCGTGATCAATCAATACAGTTTGACCATTAAAAAAATAAGATCCGGTTTGGATTACAACACCATCTGCTGGTGCAACTACTTTTTGTCCCACTGGTGCAGGGATATCTAAACCTGAGTGGGGCGCGCGCTCTTCGCCATTAAAGAAACGTTTTCGCCCAAAAGAGTTGCTGAATTTCCCCGAAGTGGGGCGTATAAATTTTGGCAACGCTTGCCATGTGCTCTGTGTAAATGAGCTATACACGTCATTTTGTTCTTTAGCTTCTTGAGCGTAACGGTCTAACTGACTTTGGTTAGGATTGACATAATCTTGGTTAGTAACTTTAATCCGTTGCTCAGCGTAAGGATAGGATTTAATTTCTATTTGAATTGAGGCTTTATTGGTTTCAAGCTGTACAGTACCAAGAGGTGTAGATAAAGGGATCCCGAACACAGCATAACGCTGATGACCTTCTTGACTGATTAAAACTGGTTTTTGCTGGAAGTTGACCTGAGTAATATCAGCAGTTAAAGGAATAACCGCAATTCCACCTGCTCTTCTAGAATCTTGTGGCAGCTCGGCCATTGCCAGAGTAGCTGTAAAAAGACAGGTTGTTGTTAATATAATTTGTTTGAAAAGCATAGCAAATATCAAAATTAATGAATGATTAGAAATATAGACTAAATCTTAATTGTAGAGTTCTCAATGAAGTCTCTGTGAATACTATAAGTTTAAAAAGAATAGCTCAGCTCAAGTTTAAAGATATTTTATAAAATATAGCAGAAGTGTACTTGAAATATACAATAAACAAACCCATATTATAATGGAGTTTTACTCATTGTTATTTTAATAACATTATGAAAAATATATAAAAATTTATTTGAAATCCGAAAAAGTGTTCCCATTTATTATGCAAGTACAAATTTGTTGTGAGGAATAACAAGAATGCGTTTTGAAAAATTTACAAACCGCTTGCAGCAAGCCCTTTCAGATGCTCAATCTTTAGCGATGGGTAAAGACCATACCGCGATCGCAGGTATTCATATTTTGTCTACCCTATTAGAAGAGCCATCAAATATTAGTTTGTTGCAACAAGCAGGTGCACGGTTACCTGAACTTAAACAAAAGCTTGAGCAAGCTATAAAAGATGCTCCGACCATTGCGAATCCGACTGGAGATGTCAATTTAAACCCTGAAGCCGTTAAAGCGCTTAATCTGGCAGATAGATATGCGCAAAAAGCAGGCGATGAATTTTTGTCAACTGACTGGGTCCTATTAGGCCTAGCAGAGACAGGCGAAACTAAAAATATTTTAAGTGCCGTAGGTGTAACTCCCGACAGCTTACGTAAAGTTATTGAACATATTCGAGGTAGTGACAAAGTCATGAGTAATAATCACGAAGATCAACGTGACTCACTTAATAAATATACGATTGATTTAACTGAACGTGCTTTAGCGGGAAAACTTGATCCGGTGATTGGGCGTGATGATGAAATCCGTCGTACTATTCAGGTCTTATCACGTCGTACAAAAAACAACCCTGTACTCATTGGTGAGCCGGGTGTTGGTAAAACCGCTATTGTTGAAGGTCTGGCGCAGCGTATTGTAAATGGTGAAGTACCAGAAGGCTTAAAAAGCAAACGAGTTTTATCATTAGATTTAGGTTCATTACTTGCTGGTGCTAAATATCGTGGCGAGTTTGAAGAACGTTTAAAAGCTGTTTTAAAAGATTTGGCTAAACACGAAGGCGAAATCATCCTGTTTATTGACGAGCTACATACGCTTGTAGGCGCAGGTAAGGGTGATGGCGCAATGGATGCAGGGAACATGTTAAAACCTGCATTGGCGCGCGGTGAGTTGCGCTGTGTGGGTGCAACAACCTTAGATGAGTATCGCCAATATATTGAAAAAGATGCAGCTTTAGAACGTCGCTTCCAAAAAGTATTAGTTGATGAGCCAAGTGTTGAAGATACCATTGCGATTTTGCGTGGTCTAAAAGAGAAATATGCCACTCACCATGGTGTGCAAATTTTAGACTCGGCGATTATTGCAGCGGCAAAAATGTCTCATCGCTATATTACAGATCGTCAATTACCAGACAAAGCAATTGACTTGATTGATGAAGCTGCTTCTCGTATTAAGATGGAAATTGACTCTAAACCAGAAGCGCTTGATAAGCTGGACCGCCGTTTAATCCAGTTGAAAATGCAATTGGAAGCTGTAAAAAAAGATGAAGATGTAGGTAGTAAAGCCGAAGTCGCTCATCTTGAAAAACAGATTGCTGAAGTCGAGAAAGAATACAACGATCTTGAAGAAATCTGGAAATCTGAGAAGACTCTTGTAGAAGGCACTAAACAAGCTCAGGTTGAACTTGATAAAGCGCGTATTGCTTTTGAAAAGGCTCAGCGTGAGGGTGATTTAGCTGAAGCAGCACGTTTACAGTATGGTGTAATTCCAGAGCTTCAAAAACAACTTGAGCAAGATGAAGTTGCAGAAGAGAACGAAGAGCCAAAACTTATTCGTACTAAAGTAACTGAAAATGAAATTGCCGAAGTCGTGAGTGCAGCAACAGGAATTCCAGTTGCTAAAATGCTGCAAGGCGAGCGTGAAAAACTACTCAATATGGAAGGTTTTTTACATGACCGCGTTGTAGGGCAAGATGAAGCCGTTGTTGCTGTATCGAATGCAGTTCGTCGTTCACGTGCAGGGTTATCTGATCCGAATCGTCCAAGTGGTTCGTTCTTATTCTTGGGTCCAACAGGTGTTGGTAAAACTGAGTTAACAAAAGCACTGGCGAACTTCTTGTTTGACAGTGATGACGCCATGATTCGTATCGACATGAGTGAATTCATGGAGAAACATTCGGTTAGCCGTTTGGTGGGTGCGCCTCCGGGTTATGTGGGTTATGAAGAAGGCGGTGTTTTAACTGAAGCTGTTCGCCGTAAACCATATAGTGTGGTGTTGTTTGATGAGGTTGAAAAAGCGCATCCTGATGTATTCAATATCTTGTTACAAGTATTGGATGATGGACGCTTAACAGACTCACAAGGCCGAGTAGTCGACTTTAAAAACACGGTTATTGTGATGACATCGAACTTGGGTTCACAAGATGTACGTGAGCTAGGTGAGGGGGCAACAGACGATGAAGTGCGTACTATTGTAATGAATGCGGTAAGTCAGCATTTCCGTCCGGAATTTATTAACCGGATTGATGAGCTTGTGATTTTCCATTCACTCAAGAAAGCACAAATTCGAGGCATTGCCGATATTCAGTTGGATCGATTACGTTCACGACTTGTTGATCGTGATATGAGTTTAACTGTAGATGATACTGCTTTTGATTTATTGATTGATGCTGGTTTCGACCCTGTATATGGCGCGCGTCCGTTAAAACGTGCGATTCAACAACAGATTGAAAACACATTAGCTCAAAAAATCTTGTCGGGTGATTTTGTCGCAGGTGATACCATTTTAGTTAAAGGTGAAAATGGTCACTTAGTCTTCGATAAAATGAAACTCAGCTAAGCTTTTTCTGCTAAAACCGAAAAGAGAATATGGAAACATATTCTCTTTTTTTATGGTGAGGCTGTTTGTGTTGTTGATGTGAGTAAAGCAATTAAGGCATCTGAAATTTTCTGAGTTAATGTTTTTAATTTTTGTTCGGGGTGGCCCGATAAAAAATAATGGTAATGATAAATATGGTCTTGGTAATAAATACACATAAAAAAAGTACCTACAGGTTTTTCTGCGGTTTCACTTCCTCCAGATTTTAATAGACCAGTACAACTTACAATAAGATCGGCTTGTGGAAATAACGTTTGGCCTAGCTTGCACATTTCTTCTGTGACTTGTGGTGACTCTGCTGTGTAAGTCTCTATTAACTTTGGATCGATATTTAAGATACTAACTTTAATGCTGGGGTCATAACTCACTAAACCACCGAGTAAAATGTCTGCACCACTATTTTTATGAATGGAAAATTGACTAGTTAAATAACCCGAACTGGCACTTTCAATAAAGGCAATTTTAAGTTGACGAGTTTCTAATATTTGGCAGCAGTGCTGAAGCATTATTTCACCTCGGATGGTGTTTATTTATAAATAAAATCAATTTACAGATAAATTATAAAATCACAGTAAGTGATTTAAGGGTGTGGTTCAAGTCTGAGATAAGAATCTATAAAACTACTGGAATATTCACAAAATGCTTGTGAAAAGAATCAGGTTTTAAAATGATCAATGTTAATTGTCGGGAAGTTTGTTTATAACATTGCGACCTGCTTAAAAAATTGTTAATTTTGTTCGATATAACAAACAATAACAATTTTAGGATGAATGAAATGAACAATAAACAAGGGTATATGCTGGGAATTTTGAGCGGTGTATCTGTATTATTATCAAATACATGGGCAGCACAACCAATGTCGGAAAGTGCGCTTGCAACTCAAACAGGAGCGATAACCACGTCTTTACCCGTCATTATTGCGAAAGCTCAGGACGATGCCAAAAAACCTGCGATAGAACAACAACAAGTACGTCAGGCGTTAGGAGATAACTATTTACAGCAAGTTCGATGGGATGCGCTTAGAACTAGCGTACTTTCCCCTTATCAAGAACAAAAACAAAATCATGTTATTGATAGTAAAGAAAAGAAAAGGTTAGAAATGATTGCGCTACCGGAAAGAGCAGACCGATTTACCAAATATGATTTTGAGTCAAAAAATGCTCATGGCGAGGTTATTATTACCGTGAAGTAATAATAACCTCCAATTTCATTAATATTGATCTAGAGCAGGGTGTTGAATTTTCCACGCACGGTGGATTTTTTGATTACGTTTAAAATCAAGGCCAATTGTTTCAGAAGTGATTTCTTCAACCTGAAAAATAGCTTCGATCTCTTCATCCATTTCAAAACCACGATAGTTATTCGAGAAATAGAGCGTGCCTTCACTGTGCAAACGGTTCATTGCACGTTTAATGAGTGAGATATGGTCACGTTGTACATCGAATGTACCATAGAATTTTTTTGAGTTTGAGAATGTTGGTGGGTCAATAAAAATAAGGTCGTATTGTTCATGGCCTTCTTTTAACCACTCAAAACAGTCACTGGCAAAGAACATGTGTTGTTCATCTGCATGATCTACAGTTAAACCATTTAAAACAAAGTTTTCTTTTGACCAGTTTAAGTAAGTGTTAGATAAATCTACACTTGTCGTACTTGCAGCACCGCCAAGCGCAGCATGTAAGCTTGCAGTAGACGTATAACTATATAAGTTCAAGAAGTGTTTACCACGTGCTTCTTGAGCAATACGTAAACGCATTTGACGGTGGTCAAGGAATAAACCTGTATCTAGGTAATCAGTCAGGTTAACCAAAATTTTAGCTTTACCTTCTTGCACGATAAAACGTTTTGAAGCTGTACTTTGTTTCGTATATTGAGTTGTACCAGTTTGGCGTGCACGTGTCTTAATAAAGATGGCATCGCGGTTTAAACCAGTAACAGCACGAATTGCAGCAAGCGCTAAATTAAAACGTTTTTTAGCTTTTTCTGGATCGATTGTTTTTGGTGGTGCGTATTCCTGAACGTGTAAACGGTCACCATATAAATCAACAGCAACATTAAAGTCAGGTAAGTCTGCATCATACAAACGTAAGCAATAGATATTTTCTTTAGTTGCCCATTTTTTCAAGGCTGTCATATTTTTTTGCAAACGGTTAGCGAAGTCTTGTGCTTCTTCCATTTCAATAGGTTGGGCTTGCCAATTCGCTAAAAATGGTTGATTCACTTTTTCTGGTTTGATTACACCGAAACGAATATAAATTGGCAACTTACCATTCATTAAACGTAAAGTTTCAGGTGCTTCAAATGCTAAAACATCGGATTGTTCAATTTGAGCTGCAATAATTGCTGCATATTGATTTGGGAAATGTTTTTGTAAAAGCGCTGATAAACCTAGATATAGAGAACGGTTTGAAGCTTTTTCACCTAAACGTTCACCATAAGGTGGGTTAGTCACAATAAATGCAGTTTTACCTTCAGCAGCAAAATCTGGCCAGTCAGCTAAAGTACGCTCTTCGATCTGAATCTGACCTAATAAATTTTCAAAGCCTGCCGCAATAATATTTTCACGGGTTGCTTTAATTGCTTCCCAGTCTGCATCGTAGGCATAAAATTTAGGTAAAGGTAATTCAAGTGCCTTTTCGTGACGCTCTGCAGCTTCTGCTTTAAGTGAAAGCCAAAGTTCGCGGTCATGACCATGCCAGCCATTAAATCCAAAACGGCGAACAAGTCCTGGTGCACGGTCAGTTAAAATCATTAATGCTTCAATGATAAATGTGCCTGAACCACACATTGAGTCAAGCACAATCTCTGGATTACGCTGTTTGAGCTGAGCTTTTTGTAAAATTGCCGCAGCAAGGTTTTCTTTAATTGGTGCATCCGTCATAAAACGACGGTAGCCACGTTTATGTAGCGAGTCACCTGATAAATCTAGACAGTAGGTATGTTCAGTTTTACCTGCTAAAGCATAGATCGTAATTTCTGGTTGTTTGGTGTCAATGCTAGGGCGACGACCTACAGCTTCCATAAAGGAATCAACAACGCCATCTTTTACACGCAGTGTAGCAAATTGCGAATTGACCATGATTTCACGTTCGGCATGCAAGCGAATTGCGAAAGTACTTTGTGGTGCAAAAACAAGTGACCAGTCAAAGCTCATTGCACCTTCGTAGAGTTCTTCTGCTACATCACGTGCATCATGCGTAAAATCAAGTTCATAAGTATGAATAGGAAGTAAAACACGAGAAGCGAGACGCGACCACATACAAATGCGGTAAGCTTCTTCAAGCGTCCCTTCAATGATTAAACGTCCTGCTTTACGTTCTGTCACTTTGGTGCCAAGTTGTTCTATTTCTTCTTGTAAGAGGGGTTCTAAACCATCAGCACAAGTAATCCAATAGTGGTTTAAACGTAAAGAGGTATTCATAAACTCGATTGACCAAAACATATAAATATTAACGATGCAAAGTTTAACGTATTTTGATGTCTAAAGGTTTTTAAATTATTGCAACCTATCATTTAGCAACCAATAAACTGATTTTTAAAGGGTAATACCTTGAAATTGGTATGTATTTTGCTAGACCAACATTATTGATGGTTATTTATTTAACAGACAGAGTCGGTTTTTAACCATTTTTATAATTTTAATGGATGGGGACGTTATAAATGAAAGACATGATCGGGAATGGTTTTACCACTAATGCAGATGCTTTCTCTGTGGCTACACAAATATATGTACGTATGCGTAGGGTGACTGGGCGGGTAATAGATGCAATGTACGTGATTCAAAATAAAGATTATGCAAAATATGTAATTACGGTAGCGTTAGAAACGGAGGATGACGAATTAAAACGATGCGTTGAGCGATTAAGATCGTTGGTTGACGCAATACCCGAGTCTTCTCAAAAAGAAAAACTTGCTGATGTTAAAGTCGATGAAGGTTCAGAAATTACTGCCGAAGACATTTATCGGGCACAAGTTCCACACCATTATATAGGTGCATTGAGATAGTCCAGATCACGGTCCTAAATTTTCTGGTCAATTTAGGGCCTTATTCTGTAAAGTTCTTCTGCGAAAAGAGCGGAATTCAGCTACACTATGCACGTTTTCGCGATTCGACCCATAGGAATCCATTATGCATATTGCAGCGTTGCATCAACCGAGCCAGGTTCAGCTCAATCAAGACGGAAATTTAAAACATTTTTTAACGATTGAGGGCCTTTCAAAAGAAAACCTCACTAAGATTTTAGATACCGCACAAAGCTTTTTAGATGATAATAATAATTTAATTAACCGTCCGCTCTTAGAGGGATTGACGGTTATGAATCTTTTCTTTGAAAACTCCACCCGTACTCGTACTACTTTTGAAGCAGCAGCAAAACGCTTGTCTGCAAATGTATTGAATATTGATATTGCACGTTCAAGTACATCAAAAGGTGAAACGCTACGAGATACGCTCTGGAACCTTGAAGCAATGGCTGCCGATATTTTTGTTGTACGCCATTCATCTTCGGGTGCTGCACATTTCATTGCCAAAGATGTTTGTCCAAAGGTCGCAATTATTAATGCTGGAGATGGACGTCATGCCCATCCAACGCAAGCGATGCTCGATATGCTTACAATTCGCCGTGAAACAAAAAAACCGTTTGAAGAGTTGAGTGTTGCCATTATTGGTGACATTAAACACTCTCGTGTAGCACGTTCGGATGTTGCGGCATTACAAACACTAGGATGTAAGGATATTCGTGTGATTGCACCGAATACATTATTACCAGTGGGCTTTTCCGAATATGGCGAACATGTCCGTTTATTTAACAACATGGATGCAGGGATCGCAGACTGTGATGTGATTATTGCTCTACGTATTCAAAATGAGCGTATTGACTCTCCAGCATTATCTTCACAGTCTGAATTTTACAGAATGTATGGCCTAAACAAAGAACGTCTTGGTTTGGCTAAACCTGATTGTATCGTGATGCATCCGGGTCCAATGAATCGTGGTGTAGAAATTGACTCAAGTGTGGCGGATGGAGACCAGTCGGTTATTCTGAAACAAGTAACCAACGGTATTGCAGTTCGTATGGCTGTGTTGGCGTTGTCAATGCAAGGCCAACTCCAAGAACAAGGCTTAATTGAAGCGATTACGTTGTAAGGAATGGATCACATGAGTATTGTAAAAATTGAAAATGTACGTGTGTTAGACCCAATCCAGAAAACAGACAACGTACAAACTGTATATATTCAAAATGGCAAGCTGGTTGCCCCAGTAGAGCAAGTTGAACAAACCATTGATGGTCAAGGTAAATGGCTAATGCCAACCATGGTTGATTTGTGTGCACGTTTGCGTGAACCTGGTCAACAGCAACACGGGACACTTAAATCTGAAGGGAAGGCGGCACGTGCTAATGGCATTTTGCATGTCATTACTCCACCTGACTCAAAGCCGATTGTACAAGACAACGGTGCCCTCATTCATGGCTTGATTGAAAAGGCATGGCTTGATGGCGGCATTCACATGCATATTATTGGTGCTCAGACGCAAGGCTTAAATGGTAAACAACCTGCAAATATGGCAGGTCTGAAAAAGGGCGGTTGTACTGCTGTTTCAAATGCCAACGCCGCTTTTGAAAATGATGATGTGGTTATTCGTACCTTAGAATATGCAGCAGGTCTTGGCTTAACGGTTGTGTTCTATGCCGAAGAACCACAGATTGCTAAAGATGGATGTACACACGAAGGCTTTATTGCTTCTCGCCAAGGTCTGCCGATGATTCCGGCACTTGCTGAAACTGTAGCGATTGCAAAATATTTGCTTATGATTGAAGCAACTGGCGTAAAAGCTCACTTTGGTTTGTTGTCTTGTGGTGCATCGGTTGAATTAATCCGTGCTGCAAAAGCAAAAGGCTTACCTGTGACTGCCGATGTTGCAATGCATCAGTTACATTTAACTGAACATTTAACAGACGGCTTCAATTCACTTGCACACGTTCGCCCACCATTACGTTCTGAGCAAGATAAAGAAATTTTACGTCAAGGCTTAAAAGAAGGCGTAATTGATGCAATTTGTACGCACCATGAGCCTTTAAGCAGTTCGGCAAAAATGGCGCCATTTGCTGAAACTCAGCCGGGCATTACAGCTTTTGATACCTATGTATCGTTAGGGATTCAACTCATTAATGAAGGTTTATTTGAACCTCTAGAATGGGTTGCTAAAGTAACCAGCATGCCAGCGCAGGTTGCGAATATGACCGCGCGTTGGGAAGATGAAGCAGGATGGGTATTGATAGATCCTGCTTTTAACTGGACAGTAAGCAAAAACACAATTTTATCGCAAGGGAAAAATACCCCATTACTGGGTCAAAACCTAACGGGTAAAGTACTGCAAACTTTTGCTAACTGATAAAGTACTTAGTTAAAGTAAATTTAAAATATAAACAGGTAGATCAATAAGATCTACCTGTTTTGTAAATACTAGATGGAAAATTGTATATAAATTATATAAAAAACAATAAAAGATTCTAGGCAGATTAGAATAAAAAACTATCAGCAAAGAAGAACTATTTGAATAATCAAAAGTTGCTGGTTACGACGTATAAATTCGGGAGAATAACCAATGTCGATAAACCCTATAGAATTGCTTAAAGAAAAAGTATCTTCAATATTATTAGATGAACAGGATGGATACCTAGGCGAAAAATCAAATGCTTTATCTAAGTTTTATCCAATTTTACTTTCATTATTAGCTGCTAAACCTGATCTTATTGGACAATTGAAAAATAGTCTGACTCCATCGTTATCCGATCTTTTTTCGCATAATGATCAAATCAAGAATACCGTGCTTACTCATTTAAGCGGTACAGCACCAAATAATGAAATTGAAAGCACACTCAACAGTGCAATTAAACCGAGTCTTACTGCAATTTCAGATGTTGCTGGAAATGATCAGCAAAGTATTGTGAATTATTTACGTCAACATGCAGAAACAATTCGTTCATATTTACCAGCATGGGCAGTGGGTCTATTAGCGCCTTTAGGTATTGGTGCAGGTTTATCTTCGGTTCCACACTCAGCTTCAACAGCTCCACCATTAGCTGCAGCCAGCGAAAAAACGGGTAAGTCTCGTGGGTTCTTGCCCATTATTGCTCTAATTATTCTGGGTCTTATTATTGCGTGGTTATGGCGTTCTTGCCAGCATAAAGAAGCTGTACCAGCACCAGAACCGTCGGCTGCAAGTGGTGTTGAAGCCGCTGCTGCACCAGCTAGTTTAACTTTAAGTACAGATGATAAAGGGGCAGTGAGTCAGTGTCAGGCTGGGATTGGCGACCAAGGCTTCTTGGCAACGCTACAAACAAACGTTAAAAAGGTTTTTTCGACAACTCAAGATTGTAATGTGGATACAAGCCAAACTTATGCGGCTTCATTTACAGACAAAGATGCACTTGCTGGTGTGCTTGGCGCATTAAAAGGTGTGCCAAATGCATCTTTAGAATGGGTGGGTGACAAAATTACTTTGAAAGCAGGTGATGCAGCAGCATTAGAAGCTTTAACTGCAAAAGTAAAAGCATTGGTGCCACATACTGAGGTTGTAGCCTCAGCACCAGTAACAGCTGAACAATCTGTGAGCAATAGCTTGAGTGCATCACAAACTGCTCTAACAGCAATTGACCCGAACAATGTCGATGTAAATGCTTTGGTGAAAGCCCTTAACTTGCAAATTATTAATTTTGCGAGTGGTTCAAGTGAAATTCCTGCGGATAACAAAGCTATTCTTGATCAAGCTGTAACACTTTTAAATAAAGTGTCTGGAGTGAAATTAAATGTTGGCGGTCATACAGACTCAACTGGTAATGCGGCTTCAAATAAAGCTTTGTCTCAACGCCGTGCTCAAGCCGTAGTAGATTATTTAACATCTAAAGGTGTAGATGCTTCTAAATTAGTTGCACAAGGTCATGGTTCTGATCAACCAGTTGCTGAAAATACAACTGATGAAGGACGTTTCAAAAACCGTCGCATCGAGTTTTCAGTAGCTCAATAATGAAATAATTTATGAAAAATTATTGATTTTATTCATTTTGATTTGAAAAAAGCTTCTCATTTTGAGAAGCTTTTTTCATAGAGATAAATATTGTTGGGTTAATATGAAAATCAGTTTGATAGGAAGTGGACGAGTTGCCTTTCATTTGGCACAGGCTTTACTGGCTCAAGGGCATAACATCGTACAGGTCTATGCACGTGATTTTGATAAAACCCAAAAATTTGCAGAGAAAATTCAAGCTAAAGCATGCCAGTCTCTACAGCAATTCCAATCGACCGATCTTATCATTCTAGCGGTTTCAGATAGTGCAATTGGAGAGCTTGTAAAACAGGTTCATGAATTATTTCCTGAAACTCTTATGGTTCACACCTCGGGTAGCACTAATATTGAAGTCATCAGTCATGTGCATGAAAAAGCAGGGGTGTTTTATCCATTGCAAACATTTAGTCTTGAAAGAGATGTTGACTGGATTGCAACGCCGTTGTTTGTTGAAGCAGTAGCAGATGTTGACCAGAAACTACTTAGTGATTTAGCAAATAGCCTAAGTAATCGAGTATATCAATACACCTCAAAGCAGCGTTTAACTTTGCATTTAGCAGCCGTATTTGCCTGTAATTTTAGTAATTATTGTTTTGATATGGCAAAGCAGATTGTAGATGCAGAGCAAGTCGACTTTAGTTTGCTTTATCCATTAATTGTGGAAACAGCAAAAAAAGCCACTGAAAATGAACCAAAACAAATGCAGACAGGGCCTGCAATGCGAGGAGACAAAAATATCTTGGCCATGCATCAAGACTTATTAGCTCAAGCAAATCGAGATGATTTAAAACAGGTGTATCAACTTTTAAGTGATGGCATCTTACAACGCCATCACTCGGCTTAAAGCTTATTTAAAAATTAAGGTTCGCCGTTATTTCCCCATTTTAAAAAGCCCGCACGTTGATTTAAAAGTTCAAAATATTGGTCGACGTGCTTAAGCGTTGGATGGTCAAAAGGAGTGGCCTTCCAGCGTTGTACAGACAGACCAATTGGAATATCGGCTAAGCTAAATTGTGAACCTGCAACATAGGCTTGAGTTTTTGCAAGTTGTTGATCGAGAATCTGCATATGACGATTCCACTTATCAATACCTTGTTGTAATAAGTTTGGGTCTTGATGATCTGGTGAATGTCTAAGCAGAGACATAATCGTATAAGTCCAGCTGTTATTCAGCTCTATCGCTTGCCAATCAAGCCACTGGTCTACAAAAAATCTTTCTTTCGCTTGTGTAGGGTAAAGCAGATGCTCTTTGTCATAAGCATTTGCTAGATAACGGATAATACTATTGGACTGCCAAAGTACTAAATCACCATCTAAAACAACAGGAATTTGTCCATTGGGGTTTAATTGTAGAAATTCAGGAGATTGTGTTGAAAGAACGCCTCTTCCCCAATCTTCTCTTTCATATTCAAGATTTAATTCTTCACAGAGCCATAAGACTTTGCGAACATTAATAGAATTATCGCGCCCTAAAATTTTTAACATATTGTTTTCTGACTTTTCGTGAGTTTAAGTAATTAGTTAGTGAAGTGTTCATTTCTATATTTTTAACATGATTTATGAATATTAATAAGTCTAGAGATTAACTAAAGTGATATTTAAAGAAAACTATATTGCTTGTGAGCTTTTTGTTTTTAGGGAGATATGTGAATAAAGGAATATTCAATTTAACTCAAGAGGGGGGTGTTACGTGAAAAAAATGAATATTCGTTCGTTAAGCTGTCTGCATCTGTTCTTAGTAGGTAATAAAAAACCGCACTTCGGCGGTTTTTTGAATTTTGGTTTATCTACATTGGTTCTCTGGCTTGTTTAATTGCTCACGCAGCCATTCAGAATCCTCCTGTAGATTTTCTTTAGTATATCCCATTGTTCTAACCTCTTCTGAGGCTGATTCATATTCTTTAAATCTACTTAAGATAAAGTCAAAAAGTTCAATATTTTCTTTCCATCCTTTGCAATCAAGAGCTTTGAGTTTATTAGACCTAACAAGATCTTCTTGCTCAGTTTTTGCTTCTGTGGAAATGATTTGATTTCTGTCTGATTGTGTTTGAATGTATCGTTCCATTAATTTGTAATATTTAAGCTCAAAGTCTTCTTGAGTTGAGGAAAAGCAGCTACTTGATACAATTACACAAATTAGAAATGCGAAAAGCTTCATTGTTGTTTTCTGTCTAGTTAAAATGGTGGTTGCTATTATATTTATATATCTAATAATTCAAAGGTTTTTTCATTTAACTCTTTAAGTTCAGCTAATGTTTAATCCCGCTTATTCAACGGATTGGTTTTAAAATAAAAGGCTTAGATTTTGTTCTAAGCCTTTTTTATTAGTTACTTAATCTTTTTAAAGATAAAGTCATTAATTTTATGGCCTGACTCAATACCACGGCGTTCAAACTTAGTCACTGGGCGCCAATCTGGACGAGGGTAGCTATTACCTTTACCTGCCAAGTTTTCAAGATCTGGACGATTATCTAATACATCTAGCATCCATTCAGCATAAGGTTCCCAATCTGTTGCAGCATGGAACGTACCGCCAAGCTCAAGTTTTTGTTCAACCAATGGCATACGCTCATGAGCAACAAAACGACGTTTGAAATGACGTTTCTTTTGCCAAGGGTCAGGGAAGTAAAGTTGTACGCAGTTAATGCTGTTGTCTGGCATTTCACGTAGAACCTGAATCGCGTCTGCATCAAGTACACGTAAGTTTTTAACTTCTGCTATACCTGCTTCATATAGGCATTGGGCAATACCTGGCACATGGACTTCAATACCCACATAGTTACGTTCAGGGTTTGCTTTTGCCATAAGTACTAATGAACGACCCATACCAAAACCGATTTCAACAGTTAATGGACGCTCTGGGTGTTCGAAGTGTTGACGTAAGTCGCCAACAGGATATTCCAAAATTAAATCGCGATGTTGTTCTAATGCCGTGCGTTGAGACGTATTAAGTGGTGCTGAACGACGCATAAACGTCACAATTTCACGGTGTTCAGGCAAATTGTCTAAGTCTGCAATTTGCGTTTCTAACTGATCGATCGACATAACCTTGGCAATATTGAAATTCAAATGCGGTATTTTAAGTCTTCATGTGATCAAGTCAAATGTTTCGGTGTTTTTCTTCATGTAGATGTCATGATCAATATTTACTCTAAGAGACTAATTAAAACTCATATGAACACTTTTACTCATGAAAACTTTTCAATTAAGAACACTTTCAGTCTTTTTAAGTGCATTAGGTGCATTTTCATATAGCTCAGTTGCTCAAGCACAGCTGATGTTTAGTCAATATGTTGACGGCAGCAGCAATAAAAAAGGTTTGGAAATTTATAATCCAGATGGGGCTACAGTTAATTTAGCCGATTATGAGATTCAACAATTTAATAATGGTGGTACAGCAAAGACGGTGGCTTTTCGTTTACAAGGCACACTCGCGAGTAAGCAGAAGTTTTTAGTGGGCCGCTCCGAGTTGCAAACTGAGCTTGGAAGTAAAGTAAATCAGGTGGCAGCATTATCTTTTAATGGAGATGATGCGGTTGTACTTGTTTATAAAGGTACGCCTGTAGACCGTTTTGGCCGTATTGGTGAACGCCCAGCTGCGGGATGGGGGACAGTAGTTTCAAGCTTGGGAAATAGTTTTAAGCGTATTGAAACAGAGAATCCAGCTTTAAGTGTTGATGCAACCGCAGCATTTGATTTGGATCACTCATGGTCGGCTTGGACAAACCGAAATGACTTTTCAAATTTATCAGGATCTACTACTCAGCCTCCTGTTGAAACAGTAAGTTGTTCGAGCTCAGATACAGCTATTGCTGACTTGGCGGCAGCAACTCAAGACCAGACTTATACTGTGCGTGGTGTGATTACAGCTGACTATCGTTATGCCAATGGTTTCTCTGGTTTTTATGTTCAAACGCCAGATACAAAAGCACGTGCAAATGTCAGTAATGCTATTTTTGTTTATATTCCAAATAGTAGTGCGGTAAAAGGTGGACAAGTTGGCGATGAAGTTATTTTACGTGGTCGTTTAACGTCTTATCAAAATCAGCTACAAATAGATCAATTACAACAAGATATTCAAACCTGTAATAGCAATATGGCAAATCAGGTTCAGCCGATTAGCCTTGAACTTCCATTTGCAAATTTAACTGGTGGATCGACCAACTCTCCACAGCGTTATCAAGGTATGTTGGTCAAATTACCTCAGACTTTAACGGTCAGCGAGAACTACAATTATGGTCGTTATGGTGAATTGTCGCTGAGCTTAGGCCGCTTATATATTCCAACCAACTTATATCCAGCATTATCTCCAGAAGCTAAGGCTCTAGCTCAGAAAAACTTATTATCAAAAATTATTTTTGATGATGGCTATAACAATCAAAACCGTACGCCATGGTTACCAAGCAATTTTAGTGCTGCTAATACGCTACGTTCGGGTTATCAACTTAAAAATGCTGAAGGTATTTTAGAATACCGTTTTAATGGTTGGCGTGTGCAACCTGTGCTTGGGCGCAATCAACCTGAGGTTCTTACTCAACCAAACCCGCGTCAAAGCGTCCTTACTAAAAATGCTAATCACATTCGTGTAGCTTCATTTAACGTTTTGAACTATGACAATGGCGCAACAGGTTTTCCAACAGAGCGTGGTGCGACGACACAAGCGGAGTTTAATAAACAGCATCGTAAAATTGTGAGCGCACTCAAAGCGATTGATGCCGATGTATACGGTTTGATGGAAATTGCCAACAATGGTTATGGCCCAGACAGTGCTATTGCTAATTTGACCAAAGCTTTAGGTAGCGATTGGAAATACGTTGTTCCTGAAAATTTAGACCGTTTAGGTGGTGATGCAATTGCGGTTGCTATTATTTATAACAGTAAGCGTGTTAAGCCTTTAAATAAGCCTGTTGTGCTTGATTTGGGCGACAAGAACCGAACAACACTGGCTCAAAGTTTCCAAGCAGTTCGCGGTAATAAAACATTTACTGTTATTCCAAACCACTTGAAATCGAAAAGCTGTAGTGGGGTCGATGCTAGCTCTACTGACGCAGACCAAAAAGATGGTCAAGGTTGCTGGAATCCAACTCGTGTGAAAGCAGTTGATCAAATTGTGCAGTGGTTAGCGAAAAATCCAACTCAAGTGCCTAAGCAAAATGCTTTACTTGTCGGGGATATGAACAGTTACGCAAAAGAAGAACCTATTTTGTCGTTTGAAAAAGCGAACTATAAAGTTTTACTTAACGACGCTAAGGTAGGTCAGGGTACTCAGGCGTATAGCTATGTATATGGGGTTGCGAGTGATGCCAACGGTAATGGTGGAGCAGGTAACTTAGACCATGCAATTGCTGATGCAGCTTTATATCCAAAAGTTGTGAGAACCTTTGCATGGCATATTAATGCAGATGAGCCAACAGTTCTAGATTACAACGAAGAATACAAAACGGATGAGCAAAAGGCATTGTTCTATGGTGAAGATGCTTATCGTTCGTCGGATCATGACCCTGTAATTGTAGATCTAGATTTAAATGGAAAAGACTCAAGCCATCCTGATGATGATAAGAAAAATGGTATTTTTGATTTCTTATCTGAATTAATGAACTGGCTTAGCCAGCTTTTTAAGCGTAATTAACGGAAAAATTGCGTGACGCAAATGTGTTTTATCATATTTTAAACAATCGTCACGCAAGACAACTTGCAAGGAATGACTTTTTGAAGAATATTAGATGGTGTAAGTATTTTATAAGTTTACGCTTTTTTACAATTAAAGAATTGTGCAAACCTTGCAGGTTTTCTAGAAGCAATTTAAAACGTTAATATGAGATAACAAGGATCAGATATGAAATTATATTATTCGCCAGGCGCATGTTCTTTAGCTGCACATATTATTTTAAATGAAATTAATGTTGATTTTGACTTAGAACGGGTAAATTTAAAAACTCATAAAACAGAAAAAGGTGCAGATTATTACGAGATTAATCCAAAAGGATATGTACCAGCTTTAGAAATTAATCCGGGTTTAATGTTAACTGAAAACGTTGCGATTTTACCGTTTCTTGCTCAGCATGATCCTAAGCAGGATTTAATTCCTCCATCAGGGATGGGCCGTGCGAAAGTATTGGAATGGTTGGGGTACTTAAACTCTGAATTACATGATGCTTATGCAGTTTTCTTTGGTGCACCGTTAACAAATGATGAAAAAAACAAAGCTTATGCAGAAATTGATCGCCTTTTAAAATATATCGATAATTATTTGGCTGAATCTGATTATGATTATTTAGTAAATGATAATTTTGGCCCAGCAGATGCTTATCTATTTGTTTTAACAAATTGGTCAAATTCAATTGAGCATGATCTAACACCATATAAACATATTATTGCACTACGTAATAAAGTAGCAGAGCGTCAATCTGTACAAATTGCGATGCGTGATGAAGGACTAATCTCATAATCATTTTTAGGATTCAAAAAAAGCCCCTGTATAAACAGGGGCTTTTTTATTTCTAGAGATTAGTGTTGAGCATCTTTTTTTACTTCAGCAGCAGTATTTTCAACAGCTTGAGCTGTATCAGCAGTTGCCTTACGAGCAGTCGCTTCAGTTTTTGCAGCAGCTTCAGCGGTTGCATCGGCAGCATGGTCAGTTGCAGCGTCGATTTTATCAGTAGCCTTATCAGTTGCAGTTGCAATATCGTCTGCAGCCTTGTCACCAGCAGATTTGATATCTGCACTTGCTTGTTGAGCTGCATTTTCTAAGTGTTCACCCGTTGTCGCACCTGTTTCTGGAGCTTTATCTTTATTACATCCAACAAGAGCAACGGTCGCAGCAAGACCTAAAGCAACAAGTAATTTATTCATTGTGTTTTTCCTTCTAATTTATGGCATCCAAAATTATGGATGTCTAAAATATAAACATAAACTAACTGATTAATAAAGATCGAAAATTGTTAAAGAGTTGTAACTCTAATATTAAAAAAGCCTAGCATTTTGTAATGCTAGGCTTGAATTAAATAATAATGGTTTGACCTGTTTTTATTGCCCAGAACGGATGATGTAATCAAACGCAGAGAGTGATGCTTTAGCACCTTCGCCGGTGGCAATAATGATTTGTTTGTACGGAACCGTAGTACAGTCACCCGCAGCAAATACACCTTTCACATTGGTTTCGTTGCGGTCATTCACAATGATCTCGCCACGATTGGTTAACTCAAGCTCACTGTCTTTCAAGAAGTCAGTGTTTGGTAATAAACCAATCTGTACAAAGATCCCAGCAAGCTCAACTACATGCTCTTCATCAGTAGCACGATCTTTATATTTAAGACCAGTCACTTGTGAGCCGTCACCTAATACTTCTGTACTTAAGGCATTCATAATCACAGTGGTGTTTGGCAAGCTATGCAGTTTATTTTGCAAGACTTGGTCTGCACGTAGTTTGGTGTCGAACTCAACTAAAGTCACATGCTCAACAATCCCTGCAAGGTCAATTGCAGCTTCTACACCCGAGTTACCACCACCAATCACAGCAACACGTTTGCCTTTGAACAATGGACCATCACAGTGTGGGCAGTACGCGACACCACGGGTACGGTATTCAGCTTCACCCGGTACATTCATTTCTCTCCAACGTGCACCTGTTGAAAGGATTACTGTTTTCGATTCAAGCTTTGCACCGTTTTCGAGTTCAACTTCAACCAGACCATTTGCAGTTTGATCTGCACCAACGATTTTGCTGACGCGTTGCAGGTTCATGATATCAACATCATATTCACGAACATGTGCTTCCATTTCAGCAGCAAACTTAGGTCCTTGAGTTTTTTGAACAGACGTGAAGTTTTCAATGTCCATGGTGTCCATCACCTGACCACCAAAGCGTTCAGCCACGATACCTGTGTTAATGCCTTTACGTGCTGCATAGATGGCAGCTGTTGCACCCGCAGGACCACCACCAATCACTAACACATCAAACGCATCTTTGGCATTAAGCGCTACTGCATCTTTTTCAGCAGAGTTGGTGTCGAGTTTTGCCACAATCTCTTCAAGTGTCATACGACCTTGACCAATGTGTTCATTATCTTGGAACACCATTGGAACAGCCATGATTTTGCGTTGTTCTACTTCATCTTGGAAGAATGAACCATCGATCATGGTTGCAGTTGTGTTCGGGTTATAAATTGCAATCAGGTTAAGCGCCTGTACCACGTCCGGACAGTTATGACAGCTTAACGATACAAACACATCAAAGTCAGCTTTGAGGTTTAAACCTTTAATCTGGTTCAATACTTCATCAGACACTTTAGGAGCATAGCCAGACACTTGTAACAGCGCCAAGATCAAAGATGTAAACTCATGGCCCATCGGTAAGCCAGCAAAGAACACACGAGGTTGTTCGCCTGCTTTAGCCACACCAAAGCTTGGACGACGTGTATTGTTACCATCAAAACGTGCAGTCACCTTGTCAGAAAGTTCAGCAATTTCGGTAACCAGCTCTTTAATTTGAGCAGCTTTATCTGATTCATCCAAAGCAGCAACTAATTCGATTGGACTTTCTAAACGTTCTAGGTAAGCTTTTAATTGAGTTTTAATGTTTTGATCTAACATCTGTTTTTACTCCAATGCATCCAAATTCTTTCAATAGATGCATAGTACGTCAAAACATAAAATAGGTGAAACAGTATGTTTTTATATATTTGATCGGTTTTTTGAATGTGGTGTGGTGCTCATAAACAATATCAATAATTTAAAGCGGTAATTTGTCTTTAAGTGTCCTTTATTACTCTTTTTTATCTTTTAAAGTGAAAGTATTTAAAAATTTATATATGTTATATGGCTGTAAAGATTTTATGTCATAACATTAAAAGGTACTTTCATGTCATTGCAACGCGGCATTTATCAGCATTATAAAGGTAATCTCTATCAAGTTTTTTCTGTGGCAAAACACAGTGAGACTGAAGAGGAGCTAGTCGTTTATCAGTGTCTTTATGGTGACTATTCAACTTGGGTGCGTCCACTAGATATGTTTACTGAAACGGTTCAAGTGGCTGATGGAAGTATCGTACCGCGGTTTAAGTTAATTCAAAGCACTTAACTCAAACGGCTGTCATATAAAATAACGAGTTTAAAGGGTGAATATATGCCAAATACTTTTTTCTTACAAAGAGTTGCAGATTTATATGACACCTTTAAACGGCATGATGCCCAGCAGGCAGATCGCTTGCTGCGTTATCGCAATATTGAGGCTGAGTCTGCAAAACTATTGTCGCAATTTATTCGCATGCAGCAAGCCAAATCAATTTTAGAAATCGGTACGTCAACGGGTTACTCAACTTTGTGGCTTGCTGAAGCTGCTCAGGCAACTGGTGGGCAGGTGACTACAGTTGAAATTGATGCAAAGCGAAGTGCTGAGGCGAAACGCCATGTTGCTGAGTTAGACCTTAGTGAAATCGTTCAATTTTGGGTGGGCGATGCAGCCGATTATTTAAAAGAAGCTCAGGATACGTTTGATTTTATTTTGTTAGATGCTGAGCGCAATGCTTATGAGAATTATTGGCCAGATTTAAAACGGTTGATCAAGCAAAAAGGTGGCGTACTCATTATTGATAACGTCATTTCACATGCGGCTGAAGTAAAATCATTTCTGGAACTGATCAAAAATGATCAAAACTTTATGAGCAGTATTTTGCCAGTAGGCGCTGGTTTATGTATGGTGGTTCTGAAGTAGGTTCACTTTCTTTAGATATTCTTGCCGATAAGCTTGCGGACTACAGCCCTGTACTTTATTAAATGCACGGGTGAAATTGGCAGGATTGGAATATCCCAGCTCATAGGCAATATGAGTAATGGTAAAGGTAGAATTCTCTAATAAATCAATGGCACGTTCAGTGCTGATCTGCTGCTTTAAAGCTTGAAACTCAACACCTTGTTGCTGCAAATAGCGTTGCAAGGTTTTGGTAGAAATGTTTAAGACTTTGGCACATTCCATTAGGGTTGGGACTTGATTGGCTTGTCGCAACATCATGCTGACCCATTCAACAATTTCACCTTGATGATAGATCTTCTGGATTTGTTCCAGACAGCGTTGCTCAACTATTTTTAAACTATGCGCATCAGCTAAAGGTAAGGGCAGTGCCAATTGCTGTTGATCAATTACTACGCGTATACCTGAAAGCCACGTATAGTTAAAGTGGAAATTGGCTTTCACTAAGGATACGTAACGTTCTTGATAGCTCGGCTCTGGAATACTCAAATATACTTGGTAGCGTTGTAATTGCTGACCTGCTAACTCTAACAGGCTGTAGTAAAACGCCACGGCAATCGCTTCAATATGAAAGGCCAAACATTGTTTATTCATCTGCAAAATCGGTTCGAATAATAGTTCAACCTTTTGCTGATTGGTCGGAAATCCAATACTGAGCTTAAAACTCGGCATAATCAGTCTAAAATATTGGGCAATCAGCCTAAGTGCATGTTCCAAATTAGGACTAGTCATTAGCGCATAGCCCACTAGACTATGTGAGCTGAGTTTTATATTTTTACCCAGTTCAAAGGCCAAGTCTTGAGTATTGGGCAGACTTAAACCAATCTCAATGAATTGTTCAATTTGTTGAATCGATAATAATTCTGTTTTTGCCAGTTCTTGCTGGAATGCCGTCAATAAATCGTTATCGTATTGATGCGTGCTGATTAAAATCTCAATCAGCCGTAAATAATAACGTGATGGAATAACAGGGATCTGTTGCTTCTGCACAAGAAAAACTCAGTAAAGTCTTAAAATGATAATAGCAAGTCTTGAAATGATAATATAGAGAAGCTATGAAGGAACACAATCAATTCAAGCAAAGCATTTTGTGTTTGATTGGAGTTTCTAATGAATATGCATACTCAACTGGATGTCGAGCAAGCGACAACAACATTTAAAGATAAAAAACGTCATTTATGGCTATTGGGTTTGGCTGTACCGACCATTGCAATGGGTGGCCTGGCGGGCTATCAATTTGGTCCTAAAAAAACTAAAAAGTTCTTCGCTTCATTTGGGCCATTATTTCTTCATGGTGTTATTCCAGCATTGGATAAATTGATTGGTGAAGACACAGAAAATCCACCATTAGATGCAATCGCAGATTTAGAAGCTGATCCGTATTACGCTCGTATTGTTAAACTTTTTATTCCTCTGCAATACGCGACCAATATCTATGGGGCATATTTAGCCAGTCGTAAAAATACATCTCTTGCTGATCAGGTTTTACTGGGAACTTTGGTGGGAATGGTCAATGGAATTGCTATTAATACTGCCCATGAACTTAGCCACAAGAATGGACAGCTTGAACATTATTTATCGCATTTAGCTTTAGCGCCATCGGGTTATAACCATTTCCGAATTGAACATCCTTATGGACACCACCGTCGAGTTGCGACACCTGAAGACCCAGCATCTTCACAATTTGGTGAAACCTTTTGGAAGTTTTTACCACGTACCGTGATTGGCAGCTTTAAGTCGGCGATCGAAATTGAAAAGAATCGTTTAGAACGTAAGAAATTGCCTTTCTTCTGTAAGGAAAATGAGCTGATTCATGGCTGGGCGATGTCTGCTGTGTACCATGCAGTCATGTTTGCGAAATTTGGTACGCGTTCGATTCCATTTCAAGTCACTCAAGCCGCTTATGCAGTAACTTTGTTTGAATCGGTGAATTATATTGAGCATTATGGCTTAAAGCGTGCAAAGAAAGAAAATGGCCAATATGAACGTACTTTGCCAGAGCACAGCTGGAACAATAATAATGTGGTGACCAATTTGTTCTTGTATCAATTACAACGCCATTCAGATCATCATGCTAATCCAACTCGGAGCTTTCAGACCTTACGTCACTTTGAAGATGCGCCGCAATTACCAGCAGGCTATGGTGCAATGATTCTGCCTGCATTTATTCCATCTTGGTGGTCAAAAATTATGGATGATCGCGTTGTCGATCACTATAAGGGCGACCTCAGTAAAATCAATATGCATGTTGATGTGAAGGAAAAAATGCTAGAGAAATATATTGAACAAAATGACGCGGCTTAAATAGTTGAAAGATATAAAACAGATCAGCCCAAGCGGGCTGATTTTTTATGATTAAGCAGAAATACAGAGCCTTTTAAAATGCAGATCAAACTCAAGATATTTGTGAACAAATGCAGTTTTATCATTTGTACGTAGCAAATTATTGTAGATAAACTCTGGAACGGGATGATAGAGCTCACCTGAGCCATTGCTATAGAAAATTTTTAAATAGCGTGAAGAAACATCGTATTTCCAAGAGGTTACAACAACAGATTTTTCCATATAACTACTCCTACTTTTATTTGATCTTTTAGTACATATATAAAAACTCTTTTGTTTCATCATTTGACAGTACTCTAAGTTAAGCAGACTGACAATTCATAAATGAATGTTGCTATAAATTTATAAGTATAAGAATTGTAAAAAATTAGCTATAAAATTTCGGTGTGGAGTAGGGCTTAGATTTATAAAAATAACCAATAAAAAAACCACCCTAAAAAAGGGTGGTTTCAGACGTATTGGTCTAATCTAAAAAATTAGATTTTACCAACTAAGTCGATAGATGGAGCAAGAGTTGCTTCGCCTTCTTTCCATTTAGCTGGGCAAACTTCACCTGGGTGAGCGTGAACGTATTGAGCAGCTTTTACTTTACGAAGAAGTTCAGACGCATCACGGCCGATACCACCAGCGTTAAGTTCAACGATTTGGATTTTACCTTCTGGATCGATAACGAAAGTACCGCGGTCAGCTAAGCCTTCAGATTCGATAAGAACGTCGAAGTTTTTAGAAAGAGTCCAAGTTGGGTCACCAACTAATGGATATTGAATTTTTTTGATTTCTTCAGAAGTGTCGTGCCAAGCTTTGTGCGTGAAGTGTGTATCAGTAGATACAGCATAAATTTCAACACCAAGTTTTTGGAATTCAGCGTAGTTGTCTGCTAAGTCACCAAGTTCAGTTGGACAAACGAAAGTGAAGTCAGCTGGATAGAAGAATACAACAGACCACTTACCTTTAAGGTTAGTTTCGTTAACTTCAACAAATTGGCCGTTGTGGTAAGCAGTTGCTTGGAATGGTTTAACTTCAGTATTAATCAAGCTCATCATTGTCTCCATGATTGAGGTTTATATTTAAACTTGTTTACGAGATGTAGAATAAATAAAAATTCTTTATTGGGGAAATAGTATTTTTACATGACTAAAATCGGAAAATTGAATAAGTGATAAATTTGCGATTTTTAAGTCCCCAAATACTGTACTCGATTTGACTGCAAAAACATGTAAATCAAATGACAGTTATAGTAAAAGAAACTTGCCTAACAACATGAAGTCTCGTTAGTGAGAATTCAAGGGTAAAATGTAAAAAAATTAAAAATATATCAAAAACCAATTGTTTTACCTTATGCACATTAAAGCGTAAAATAGCGGATTGTTGTATTTTCAGGAAAGTTTGTTTGTGCAGAATGGTTTAAATATAGATCAGTGGGTGATGGCAAGAGATCGTCACCGTTTAAATCGTTTACGTAAAGATAAAAAAGCCAATACAGCAGAGATTGAAAAATTATTTGAACAATCTAATGCCAAAGTAAGACAGCGCTTTGCACGTTTACCTGAAATTAAACTAAATCAGGAACTACCGGTTTCTCAATATGCTGACCGTCTAATTGATGCAATTCAAAAGCATCAGGTCATTATTGTGGCAGGTGAAACAGGTTCCGGTAAAACCACTCAGCTTCCCCAAATTGCAATGTTAGCAGGTCGTGGCTTAACAGGTATGATTGGTCATACACAGCCACGCCGTTTAGCAGCACGTAGTGTGTCGCAGCGTATTGCAGAAGAAGTCGGCGAAAAGCTTGGCGAGTCGATTGGTTTTAAAATCCGATTTAATGAACAAGGTTCGCAAGATTCGATTGTCCGGTTAATGACCGACGGTATTTTACTTGCCGAGTTAGGCAATGACCGTTTCTTATCTAAATATGACACGATCATTATTGATGAGGCGCATGAACGCTCACTCAATATCGACTTTATTATGGGCTATTTAAAGCAGTTACTGCCAAAACGCCCAGACCTTAAAGTTATCGTGACTTCTGCAAC
This sequence comes from Acinetobacter sp. V102_4, assembly GCF_031799005.1. Classification (NCBI taxonomy): domain Bacteria; kingdom Pseudomonadati; phylum Pseudomonadota; class Gammaproteobacteria; order Moraxellales; family Moraxellaceae; genus Acinetobacter; species Acinetobacter sp. V102_4. The sequence continues at coordinate 120,328 of NZ_JAVQNR010000049.1, forward strand.
TTTAGATGTAAATCGTTTTAGTAATTACTTTAATGACGCACCAATTTTTGAAGTTGAAGGGCGTAGTTATCCAGTTGAAGTGCTTTATCGTCCAATTTCAGAGATGAATATTGGCGGAAGTGACGACGATGAGTTTGATGATTTTGAAGAAAATCTACCACGTGCAGTGGTACAAGCGGTTGAAGAATGTTTTGCCGATGCCGAAGCAAAAGGTCACCCAGAACATGCCGATATTCTGATTTTCTCAAGCACAGAGCAAGAAATTCGTGAATTACAGGAAACCTTGCAAAAGTACGGGCCAAGACATACCGAAATTTTACCGTTGTATGCGCGCTTAGCTGTTTCTGAACAACAAAAGATTTTCAGTCCAGGTGGTAAAGGCCGTCGTATTATTATTGCGACTAACGTAGCCGAAACAGCGCTTACTGTTCCTAATATTCGCTATGTGATTGATAGCGGTTTTGCCCGTATTTCTCGTTATAACTATCGATCACGGGTTCAACGCTTACCGATTGAAGCTATTTCCCAAGCCGCTGCCAATCAACGTAAAGGACGTTGCGGTCGTATTACTGCTGGTGTCTGTATTCGTTTATACAGCGAAGAAGATTTTTTAAGTCGTCCAGAATTTACCGAACCGGAAATTAAACGAACTAACTTAGCTTCCGTTATTTTGCAAATGCAAAGTTTGGGCTTAGGTGAGTTAGAAAACTTCGATTTTATTGAACCGCCAGATTTCCGTCTTGTGAATGATGGTCGAAAGCTCTTGATTGAGTTAGGGGCAATGAATGAGAAGAAAAATGAGCTGACCAAAGTCGGGCAAATGATGGCACGTATGCCGATTGACCCACGTTTAGCGCGTATGATTATTGGTGGTGCACATTTTGGTGTACTCAAAGAAATCTTGATTGTGGTGAGTGCTTTAGCGGTTCAAGATCCGCGTGAACGACCAGCAGACAAACAAATGCAGGCTGACCAAAAGCATGCATTGTTCAAAGAAGCAGATTCAGATTTTCTGTTTTATTTGAAACTTTGGGATACTTTAAATCCTAAAGGTGAAGCAAGTATGTCTGAAAATAAACGACGTCAGTTTGCTAAGGAGAATTTTTTAAGTTGGTTGCGTTTACGTGAGTGGAAACAAACGCATCAGCAATTAGTTGAATTAGCAGAAGGTTTAAAACTCAGCTTTAATGAAAAAGATGCAAATTATGAAAATTTGCATCGTGCGTTGCTGACAGGGTTACTTTCTTTCATTGCCAATAAAACAGATGAACGCAACACCTTTATGGCGGTGCGTCAGCAAAAGGCAAAAGTTTTTCCGGCAAGTACGCTGCACAAAACCAATACCTCTTGGGTGATGGCTTTTGAGATGGTCGAAACGTCTCAGGTATATTTACGTACTTTAGCCAAAATTGATCCTGAATGGATTTTGCTTGCTGCACGTGACTTGTTGAAATATCACTATTTTGAACCGCATTGGTCTAAGAAAGCGGGGATCGTAAATGCCTACGCGCAAATTTCTTTGTTTGGTTTAATTATTGAACCAAAACGGTTAATTAATTTTGAAAAAGTTGACCAGCCTGCTGCACATGAGATTTTCTTACGTGATGCATTAACCACAGGTAATTTGGGTACAGTTCCACCATTTTTAAAACACAACTTACTTAAACTTGAAGAAGTGGAGCGAGTTGAAGATAAATTGCGTCGCCGTGATTTGGTGGTTGATGAAGAAACAATTTATCAGTTCTATGCCTCTAAAATTCCCGAAGAAATTGCAAGCCGTCGTAGTTTTGAAGACTGGCGAGCGACGGTAGAAGCAAATAATCCGCGTTATTTATTTGTTGAGGATGATGCACTTTGGCTCAATGACCGACCAACAACGCAACAATTTCCAGATCATCTGCATAATGGTCAACTACGTTTAGCAACAACATATCATTTTGACCCAAGCCATGACGAAGATGGTGCAACTGTTCAGATTCCTGTTCAGGCACTACCTCAAGTCGATGAAAATATTTGGTCATGGGGAATTCCGGGCTGGCGCCAAGACTTAATTGAGGCTTTACTCAAAGCGTTACCTAAAGACAAGCGTCGTAATGTGGTGCCTATTCCTGATACAGCTCGTAAGCTCATGCAGGGTATTGATGCAGTACATTTACGTGAACATATTTTTAGTTATTTAGCTTTTGCCTTACGTGGCGAGCAAATTACAGACAAAGATTTCTCGTTTGAACGCATTGATCCATATTTGGTGCCGTTCATTAAAGTCATTGATGAAAAAGGTAAATTGATTGCCAAAGGTCGTGATCTGCCAGAGTTAAAAGCACGTTGTCGTGTGGAAACTCATCGTCCAGTAAAACAGCAAAAAGGTGAGTTTAAAAACTTCCCTGACAACTTTACTTTTGAGGCTTCGCACAAGGTCACAGGTGTTGTTGTGAAACAATATCAGGCTTTAGTGCCGACCAAAGCTTTTGCTGAAACTGATGCTAAAGATGATTCTGGTATTGTCATACAAACCTTTAATGATCAGGCTGAAGCCATTAAACACCATCGTGAAGGCATTATCCGCCTGGTACACATGCAACTTGGTGACTTGGTTCGTCAGTTGAAAAAGCAGATTTCAAAATCGCTTGCTTTAGCTTACTCACCTTTGGGCGATAAAGCTAAACTTGAGCAGATGTTGGTCTATGCAACCTTGCAAATGGCAATTACGACTCTGCCAATTAATGCAGATGAATTTAATAAGCTGCTAGAACAGGTCAAAAAGCAATTTTTGAGTTATGGTCAGCAAGCTCTTGAGCAATTGAGCGAGATTTATATTCAATGGCAGCAAATTCGCCGTCAGCTTTTGGTGCTTGATCCAGAGATATTTGGGCGAAGTATTGATGATATTGAAGATCAGTTAGATTTAATGTCACTTGGCAATTTTGTTTATTGCCAGCCTGTCGATCTTTGGCAGGAATACCCGCGTTATTTGAAAGCGCTGCTATTGCGTTTAGACCGATTGCCCAATAATCTACAGCGAGATCATGCAGCAATTGACGATGTCGATCCATGGATGGACAAGGTGTTTAAATTGAAAAATGATCCTAAAATCAAAGAATTGTATTTGATGTTGGAAGAGTTTCGCATTTCTTTATTTTCTCAACCGATGAAAACCAAGATGCCTATTTCACCAACTCGACTGCAAAAGTTATGGGATCGTTTGGGAATCAGTTAAAATAGATATGGGTCTGTTTATGTTGTTTTTAGCGAACAACGCAATTTATAAATGAAAGATTAACAGACCCTTTTCATTTTTTTAGGAGTTTTACATGGGCATTCGTATTACAGGTACTGGGCTATTTCATCCAACAGAAACCATTTCTAATGAAGAACTGGCCGTCAGTTTAAATGCTTATGTGGAACAATATAACCAAGACAATGCAGAGAAAATTGCATCTGGTGAACTTGAAGAGTTACGTGGTTCAAGTGCTGAATTTATTGAAAAAGCTTCTGGTATTAAAAGCCGTTACGTAATCGAAAAATCAGGAATTCTCGATCCGACTCGTTTACGTCCTCGTTTGTCTGAGCGTTCAAATGATGAGCTGTCTCTTCAGGCCGAATGGGGCGTTATTGCGGCTAAACAAGCAATGGAAAATGCAGGGGTTACTGCTGAAGATATTGATGTCGTAATTTTGGCATGTTCAAACATGCAGCGTGCTTATCCGGCAGTCGCGATTGAAATCCAGTCGGCGCTAGGTATTCAAGGTTATGCATATGACATGAATGTTGCATGTTCAGCTGCTACTTTTGGTTTGAAACAAGCGGCAGATGCAATTCGTTCAGGCGCTCGCCGTGTTTTATTGGTGAATGTTGAGATTACCTCTGGTCACCTAGATTACCGTAACCGTGATTGTCACTTCATTTTTGGTGATGTTGCAACTGCTTCTATTATTGAAGAGACTACGACTAAAACTGGTTTTGAAATTTTAGATATTCATTTATTTACTCAATTTTCAAATAACATTCGTAATAACTTCGGCTTCTTAAACCGTAGCGAAGATGCTGTAGTTGACGACAAATTATTCCGTCAAGATGGCCGCAAAGTGTTTAAAGATGTTTGTCCCTTGGTAGCAAAAATCATTAATGCGCAGTTGGAAAAAATACAGTTAACTGCAAACGATATTAAACGTTTCTGGTTACACCAAGCCAATGCCAACATGAATGAACTAATCTTGAAATATGTTGCTGGTAAAGAGGCAGATTTAAGCCGCGCACCAATTATTTTAGATGAATTTGCCAATACCTCTTCAGCAGGTGTGATTATTGCTTTGCACCGTACAGGGCATGAAGTGAATGATGGCGAATATGGCGTGATTTCATCTTTTGGTGCTGGTTATTCAGTAGGTTCGATTGTTGTACAAAAGCACGTTGCTTAAGTTACAAGATTAATTAAAAACGCTCGTAAGGGCGTTTTTTTATGGCTCAAAAATAATAAAGCGGACTAAAATTAGCCCGCTTAAATTAAATCAAAAGTTATTAAAACTTTTTGGTGTAATTGACAAACAGGCGGTCTTCACCAAAATCATTGCCATGTTTAACATTGTAATCAATGCGAATGTATTGCAGGGCAACGCCCTTTAAGTACGGCTGTTGAAACGCATAGTTTAAAATCACGTTCGACTCGGTTTCGTGGTTTTTCTCATCATTCGCTGCTTTAAAGTCATGCCCATACACATATTTCACCATTGCGTTTAGGCCGGGCACATAATCTTTAAAGTCGTAGCCATACATGACATGGTAAGACTTTTCATCTTCTTTAAAGAAACCAGTAGCATTCCAGTTAATGAAATAGGTTTCCGGTAAGAAACCATCCGGTAATGGATAAGCTGACTCACCCATGATTTGTTGGTAGCCTAAACCAAAGGTATGATTTTTCACTTTAAGCGTTTCTAGTACTCCAATGTTTTGTGCATCGATATCAAAAGTGTTGCCATCATCTTTTGCATTGAAGTATTTAAACTTAGAAGTAAGAGCGAAATTAGGTTGTTTCCAATTATGCTCAAGCCCAACATAGTGTTTGTTATAGAGGTCTTCTAAATTACCAAAGTAGTACTCACCCTTTAAAGCAGGCGTAAATTGGTAGCGTAGGTCAATATAATTTAAGCCATCAGATTCTTTGGTAATTCCATTTGCCGTGAATGAAAACTTTTTAAAGTCTTCTTCATTTCGTGGCGATACTTTTTCAACTCGACCAATTTCGGCATACAGCTGATCCGAAAGTTGCGACTTTAAATTGGTTCCCCAATAAGAAGCGAGCAATTGTCGGCTGGCATCGACAGCGGTTACAGGTAAATCGAGCCAAAGCTCACCCACACTCAAAAGCGTTTTGTCATAACCTAATTTTAATGTCGCCCCGTATTTTAAAAAGTCTGATGCTTGTGACTGAGTTTCCTTATTAAAAGGTAAAACTGTGTCTGCTACATGTTTGTCCGAACTTAGGCGCACGGCGTATTGAACGGAAGCATCTGCACCAATCGTAATAGGTTTGTCTGCAATTTGCAGCGGGGTATCATGCATTTTCGATTTATAAAATAAAGATGCTGCCTGAGACCAACTGCCAGTATCTTTGAGCGCATCGTTGTCAAAATTACGGTTGATGTAGGCATTCTTTAAAGTGAATTTCCATTCATCTTCAGCCTGCTGATTTGGATTTGCAGCCCATGAATTGCCACACATCAATACTAAGGTTGCAAAGGTTAAAGCATGTGGCTTAAGGCGATGTAATAATTCCATAATCCATTTCCAAAATCTATGCGCCAGTCCTAGGCGCATGTATGTTTACTGCTGGGTAAGCGTGTTTTGAGTGTTAAATGTTGATGGCGTTTGTGCGGCAACAGAGGCTTTTAGATTGACCATAAATATTGCAAGTGCAGCAATTACACCCGGAATCGCAATCGCTAAGAAATTCATTTGGTGAGGAAGCTCAAATGTGAGTAGGGCGCCAGTTAAAACTGGACCGATAATTGCACCAATACGACCAATTCCAGATGCCCAGCCCATGCCAGTTGAACGAAGTGCTGTCGGGTAGAACTGTGCAACAAACGTGTAGAGTAAGATTTGTGAACCAATTGTGGCAGCACCAGCAATGGCAATCAGGCTATATAAAATAAATTGTGGACTATTGATACCAAGTAAAATTAAAGCTGCTGACCCCACAATAAACATGATGGTAATGACTGGTTTTAAATGGAATCTGTCTGCTAAAGCCCCTCCACCAATTGCACCGACCATGCCACCGATGTTAAGTGCGAACAGGAACAACATGCTCGCACCTAGCGAATAGCCCGCTTGCAGCATAAGTTTAGGTAACCAGCTTCCTAAGGCATACACCATGAGTAAGCACATAAAGAAAGCAATCCAGAACATAAATGTGCTGAAGGTACGGCCTTGTTGAAAAAGTGCACGGACAGGTGCTTCAGTTGTTGTGCTTTCGTTTAACACCAGTTGTGTATTGGCGTTTACCTGAGTTTGAGGTGCAATTTTGCTGACAATACTTTTAGCCTGTTCACTCTGATTAGATTTCACTAAAAAGGTGAGAGACTCAGGCAGAAATTTCCAGATCAGTGGGAGTAATAGCAGTGGAATACCTGCAAGTAAAAACATGATTTGCCAGCCCATATCTTTCACGAGCCATGCACCGAGTAGAGCAGATGTCATGCCACCAATTGCGTAACCACTAAACATGATTGCGACTAAGGTACTACGAATTTTTTTAGGCGCATATTCGGTCATGAGTGCGACCACGTTTGGCATCACGCCACCAATACCAAGGCCAGCAATAAAGCGCAAAATTGCAAATTCAGTTGGTCCTTTGGCAAAAGCACCGATAAAGGTAAATCCACTAAATAAAGTCACACAAATCAGGATGGTTTTTTTACGCCCGAGCTTGTCCGAAAGTGTGCCGAAAATCATGGCACCAAACATCATGCCAAATAGAGCCGCGCTTGCCAGCAAACCTGCTTCTACCGCAGTTAATGACCATTGTTGCATTAATAAAGGGAGTGCTACTCCATAAATGACTAAGTCATATCCATCAAAAATAATAATAAGTAAACACCAGATTAAAACTTTCCAATGAAAAGAAGTAAAACTGGCCTTGTCAATTAGCTCATTAATATTAACCTTGCTCGTATCCATTTTCTTCACCTCCAATTTGTGAAGTATCGCGTTATTTTTTAATAAACTATTTTGTTATTGAGTTAGAGTCAAAAACCTAATTGATATATCTTTATGTCTTTAAGGTATTGTGTTTTTATTAATTTAATTATTTGAAAAATATGAATTTATTTTGATTTTTGAGGTTGGTTTTACTATCTGTATTAAATGATGTTAAATATTATATGGTGAGAATTTCAATGTTTTTATTGGTGTTTTATTCTTGATTTTCTTGCTAAGAATCACTGATAAAAATAGAGCTAAATTTATATTATGAATTGGAATGAAAATATTAAGATAGGAGATTAAAGTCTATTATTTAATTATTTTAGAAATTGACCTTTGAAAATGAAATTTAATTGATATTAAATAAAAATCGCCAAATCAGGGTTAGCAAATTATTTGCATCCTGATGTGGCGATTGAGGCTTTATTTTAGTGGTGGGCGCTTAGATAAAAAACTTAATTTGTGGCCGGAGTTGATCGTGGTGTGAGAATGAAATGGGCGATTACACCAATACAAATACCCCAAAACACTGAGCTTAATCCAAGAAAGTGCATGCCTGATGCTGTAGCTAAAAAGGTAATAAGTGCAGCATCACGTTGACTATCATTTCTCATGGCGACAGAAATATTTGTGGCAATCGCTCCAAGCAAGGCTAAACCTGCCAGTGCTGCAACCAACTCTTTAGGGAGTAAGCTAAATAGCATGACAATACTGCCAGCAAATAAGCCTCCTAAAATATAAAAAATTCCATTAGCGATACCCGCAATATATCGTTTTTCTTTAAGTTCATGTGCATCTTTGCCCATACATAAAGCAGCGGTAATTGAGGCAAGCACAATGGTAATACCACCTACGCAAGCAACAGCTAAAGAAGCAATACTGGTAACGCTAATAATCGGTTTGGCTGGCGTGTCATAACCGCTGAGTTTCATGATCGCCATACCCGGTAAAAATTGACCAGTTAAGCTGACTAAAATGAGAGGAAGAGCAAGGTTAAGAGTTGAGTTCCATGTCCACTCTGGGCTAATCCACTGCGGGATAGCTAAACTAAAACTCACATCAACCGGATTCATTTTGCCTAAAATGAGGCTTAATAAAACTCCGGCAGCTAATACCCAAATCATGGTGTAGCGTGGCATTAAACGCTTGGCAATTAAAAAGACAATGAGCATGCTAAAAACAATAAAAGGCATGCTATCAGATGCGGTAAATAGACCAATACCAAATTGAAAAAGAATACCTGCCATCATGCCTGCTGCGACATCTTGCGGAATCCATTTCAGTAATTTGTCGAAGTAACCAGTAATGCCAATTAAAAAAATAACGATAGCAGAAGTAATATAAGCGGCTACCGCTTCATGAAGTGAGACATTTGGGAATAGCGTCACTAACAGGGCAGTACCTGGTGCAGACCATGCGGTAATGACAGGAGTTTTATATTTAATCGAAAGATAAATACCTGAAACAGCAGCACCAATTGAAATTCCCCAAATCCATGACACCATCATATCGGTGGACACATGGGCGCGCTGAGCAGCTTGGAAAAAAATAATCAGTGGGCCTGAGTAAGAAATTAAAACTGCAAGAAAGCCAGCAACTGTTGCTGATATGGACCAGTCATTTTTTAATGTCTTTAACAGGGTTGCCATGTGCGATTGCCTCCATGCAAATCATGTTATTTACCCAATCATACAAAAAGATCAGGGTTAACCCTGATCTCCACCTCCGACCGAAATAACCGATCCGGTCATATACGATGCTTCGTCTGATGCAAGAAATAAAATTGCATTCACTTGTTCTTGAATTGTGCCATAACGGCCCATAAATGTTCGATCTATTGTTTGATCAACCACTTGCTGCATCCAGTCTTTTTCATTTTGACTTAATGGGTTGGCGTTACGCGGTACTTTGCGAGGCGGTGCTTCGGTTCCACCCGTCGCAACTGCATTGACTCGGATCCCGTCTTTAGCATGTTCAAAAGCAAGCGATGCCGTTAAAGCATTTACACCACCTTTAGATGCCGAGTAGGGAATACGATTAATGCCACGGGTTGCAATTGAAGATACATTTACAATAACACCCGATTGTTGCTTAATCATGGCGGGCAACACAGCGCGGCAGCACCATAAAGTTGGAAACAATGAGCGATTCACTTCCTTAATGATCTCTTCTTCGGAAAACTCTTCAAAAGGTTTCATCCAGATCGCGCCACCTACATTATTAATCAGGATATCGATCCGACCATAGTGTTCAATGGCTTTTGCAACAACCGCTTGAGCACCTGCGTAGGTTTCAAGGTCGGCATTAATCGTGACAGCATCGCCACCTGCATTCTGAATTTCTTTGAGAACTTCTTCAACATATTCAGAGCGGTCAGTCATGATGACTTGTCCACCTTCAGCCGCGACTTGCAGGGCCACGCCACGACCAATACCTTGGGCACTACCCGTGACAATCACGACCTTATCGGTAAATCTTTGATGGTTTGACATAGATAACTTCTCCACCTGTTAATTCGCAGAGAATTTTTCAAACAAGAAATTAGCAGGTTTGATATTTTCAGTTTCTAACCAGCCACGTACAGCCTCTACCATTGGTACTGGGCCACATAGATAAACATCGACATCACCACCGTTTAACCATTCACTTTCAATATGACCAGTGACATAGCCTTTGCGTTCATGGTTGCTCTCAGAGCTTGCAACTACAGTGCGGTATTCAAACCATGGGAATTTCGCCTGCAACTCATTGAGTTTTTCTAGAGCAACCAAATCAAAGTCATTGGTTACGCCAAAGACTAAACGAACAGGCTGTTCTGAACCTTTTTCTTCAAGCACTTGTAACATCGACATAAATGGGGCAATGCCAGTGCCGCCTGCGAGCATCAGCACTGGACGCGCTACATTACGTAAATAGAAGCTACCGAATGGACCGGTAAATGTCATTTTGTCGCCAGCTTGGGCATTTTTGCTCAAGAATTCACTCATTTTGCCGTTCGGTACGTTACGGACCACAAAGCCTGTTAAGCGATTGCCCGGTTTTGAGCTAAATGAATATGAACGTGTTTCGCCAGTTTCTGGAATTGCAACATTCACATACTGACCTGCAAGGAAATGAATATCCGGTTGGCCTTCATCAAGTTGAATATCAAACGTGATGGTTGAATCTGATAAATTTTCAACGCGAGCTAATGTACCTTGGAAGCTATGAATTTCTGTTTTGCAGACATCTGATGATGCTTGAATTTGAAATACAGCATCTGAGGTTGGGCGACATTGGCAAGCAAGAATATAGCCTTGCTCAGCTTCTTCTGGAGTTAATGCATCTTCAATATAGGTTTCTTCTGGCATGTCATAATGACCTGACTCGCAAAATGCGCGGCAAGTTCCACATGCACCATCACGGCAATCCAAAGGAATATTAATTTTTTGGCGATAGGCTGCGTCAGATAAGGTTTCGCCTTGAGCTACGTTAATGAAACGTGTAACACCATCTTCAAATTGAAGTGCAATATTGTGGTTTGACATGGCATGTATCCTACAAAATATTTGAAACTTTTACCCTCAGCCAACAGTCCGTTTAACTGAGGGGGTATGTCTTAAAGGTGGTAAATATCAATCACTTGATTAATGTAGTCATTTTTCAAAACGACATACTTGCTCAAGATTTTTGGTTGATCACCTGAAAAATCGATCACATAACGTGACATACCGAAATAGCTGTAATTTGTCTTGTAACGGAAACTCAAGGTATTCCAGTTAAAGCGAACAGTAACTTTATCTCCATCGCGTTCTACGACTTCAACGTTGGCAATATTGTGGCTTGTGCGTGTGTCCGGCATGGTTGCAGATGAACGCTCAGTTTTAATACGGAATACACGATATTCTAAACCTTGACGGTCTGGGTAATAAATGAGTGAAATTTCCGATTGAGGGTCTTCAGTTAATCTATCGTCGTCGTCCCAAGCTGGCATCCAGAAAGAAGCTTCCGGTGCGTAGCATGCAAGCCAGTCATCCCATTGTTCATCATCTAAAAAGCGAGCTTCGCGATAGAGAAACTGAGCAATATTTTCTAAAGTTGCTTTGTCTTGAGTGCTCATGCTGTTTCTCCCTGATCAGCAATTTCTTTCTCTGATGCAATCGCATGTTTCATGGTGTGTAACCAATATTGATGTTGGGCAAGATAAAGACCTTCATCTTCAGTTTTGATACCACTTAACATTGGTTTTAAACCAATTTCGTTTGCTGCATCGTCTGGCCCATAAATCCAATGTTTTGAACCACGGCACATGTCATTCCATTCAAGTGCAATACCTGCGTAGCCTGCCTGACAAGCACGGAATTCTTCTAAATCGTCTGGTGTTGCCATGCCTGAGGCATTAAAGAAATCTTCATATTGACGGATACGACGCGCGCGAGCTTCAGGTGCTTCGCCTTTAGGTGCGATACAGTAAATGGTGACTTCGGTTCTATTGACAGAAAGTGGGCGAAGTACACGAATTTGCGAACCGAACTGATCCATCAAATAAACGTTTGGATAGAGGCACAGGTTACGTGAGCGCTCAATCATCCATTTCGACATTGCTTCACCGTATTTTTCGGTGTATTCGTCTGCGTTCGGGAAGTTTGGACGGTCTTCTGGGTTTGCCCATTGTGTCCAAAGCAACATATGGCCATTTTCAAAACCATACGAGCCACCACCTTGTTTACCCCAAGAACCAGCGCTCATCGCGCGAATGTTATCAGCAGCTTGAGTTTCTTTACGGTGTTGAGTCGTTGCTGCATAGTTCCAGTGAACAGCAGAAACGTGGTAACCATCCGCACCATTTTCAGCAGTGAGTTTCCAGTTGCCTTCATAGGTATAAGTAGATGAACCACGTAAAACTTCCAGACCATGTTCAGATTGATCAACAATCATGTCGATGATTTTGGTGGTTTCACCCAAGAATTCTTCAAGTGAAGGAACATCTGGATTTAAGCTACCAAACAAGAAGCCTTTGTAGTTCTCAAAGCGAGCAACTTTTTTAAGGTCGTGCGAGCCGTCTTGATTAAAACAGTCAGAGTAACCAGCTTCGCTTGGGTCTTTAACTTTTAGAAGTTTACCTGAGTTGTTAAACGTCCAGCCGTGGAAAGGGCAGGTATATGTTGCTTTGTTACCACGCTTGTGACGGCAAAGTTGTGCTCCGCGGTGTGAACACGCATTGATCATGGCATTCAATTCGCCGTTACGGTTACGTGCAATAATGACTGGCTGACGACCAATGTGAGTGGTGTAGTAGTCATTATTATTTGGAATTTGGCTTTCGTGCGCTAAGTAAACCCAATTACCTTCGAAGATATATTTCATTTCGAGGTCAAATAGGGCTTCGTCAGTAAACACTGAGCGATGAAGTTTAAATTCACCTGTATCGATATTATCTACAAGTAATTCATCAATACGGTCAAGATGGCTAGTATTGATTACAGGAATACGTGGCATGTCCGTTCTCCGACTTTCCAAAAGTGTGGAAGTCACCAAGGCCTTAGCTAAAGATCTACAAGGTCTTGATATCCTAATATTGTCAATGAAGCGCATGAGCGCGCTGGGTGTTTAACCGTGAATTGATGAAGATGAATCACTTAAATATTGGCAAGAAGGCTTTTCACAAAGCAATTCATCACTTCATCGGTTTGTTGCTTGTATATACCTTAAAAGAATGGTTAAGCTGTGTCTAAGACTGAATTTGCATTTTTTTATATCTTAAAGGTATGGAAGCCTTATGGAACTAAGACATTTACGGTATTTTGTGGCTGTTGTTGAAGAGCAGAGCTTCACAAAGGCAGCCGAAAAACTATTTATTGCTCAACCACCTTTGAGCCGGCAGATCCAAAATTTGGAAAGTGAGCTTGGAATTCAATTATTTGAGCGTGGAAGCCGTCCTTTACAGACAACCCCAGCCGGACATTTCTTTTATCAGCATGCCCTTAAACTTTTGTCGAATGCTGAAGAAATAAAAAGTATGACCAAGCGGATTGGTCTGATTGAACGTAGCGTGACGATTGGTTTTGTTGGGTCTTTGCTCTATGGTTTACTGCCGCGAATCATCTATTTATTTCGGCAACAGCAACCGCATTTGAATATTCAACTGATGGAGTTAAGTACGACCGAGCAACTACAGGCATTAAAAGAAGGCCGTATTGATGTCGGGTTTGGTCGCTTAAGAATTAGTGATCCTGCGGTGAGACGTATTTTGCTACGTAAAGAACGCTTGGTGGTTGCTGCACATACGAGTCATCCCATTGCTCAGCGTACGGAAGGGGTATATCTGGCCGATCTTATTGATGAAAAGATGTTTATGTATCCCACTTCGCCGAAACCTAATTTTTCGACCCAGCTTTTAAATATTTTTGCCGAGCATAGTTTGGTTCCAAAAAATATGCATGAGATACGGGAAATTCAGTTGGCTTTGGGCTTGGTCGCAGCGGGAGAAGGTTTATGTATTATTCCTGCCAGTGCCGATACCATTCGTTTTCCGCACTTAAATTACATCCCAATTCTCGACAATGGGGCAGTCAGTCCGATTTTTATTACTGCACGCGCAATGGACAGAAGTGAGGACTTACAACTCTTATTTGATTGTATTTATCAGGTCTACGATTTAGAAGGGATACCTTATCAACGCACTGTTTTTACACTTGATCAGAATCCGATAGATGATTCAAATGGTATCGATTTTTAAATAAGATGAATGCATAGCCTCAAAGTCTGAAGCTATGCGTTATGCAAATTCTTACTGCACTTGAGCTGGAAAACCATCTTCATCCAGCGCTTCGGTAATTTTTTCGACACTTTCACTGGTTTCTACAGTTACGATTTTGGTCGCTAAATCTACATCTACTTTTGCATTTGGGTCGACATCTTGAATAGTTGCTGTCACACCACGCGCGCAGCCGCCACAAGTCATATTTTCAATAAGTAGTTTCATGTTCATACTCCATCAAGAATGAGATGTTTGTTTAGATAACACTGAGTCTAAACCTTGTCATGATTGTAAGGTCAAGACCAATTTTTTAAAAAAATATGCTTGACCTTCCCATGATGGGAATCTGTATGCTCAATACAGAATATTAAATTTTGCAGATTTGCAGAGGTGTTTGATGGACTCAAAAAACACAAAATTGCCAGCATATAGTGAAACACTACCAATCGAAGGTATGACCTGTGCCTCGTGTGTAGGTCGTGTCGAAAAAGCACTTAAGAAAGTTGAAAATGTAGAAATTGCTAACGTTAATTTGGCAACAGAAAAAGCTGTTGTTTATTCAAATCAACCGATTCAGCGTGAAGCACTGGTTAAAGCAGTTGAACGAGCGGGTTATGATGTTCCCAAAGCTGCACCAGTGGAGCTGTCTATTGAGGGCATGACCTGTGCATCTTGTGTTGCGCGTGTTGAAAAAGCCCTTAAAAAAGTAGACGGCGTGCAAGAAGCGACAGTTAACTTAGCCACAGAGCAGGCTTGGGTGCAGGCAGATGCATCAGTCAATGTTGAAGACCTGATTCGTGCTGTTAAAAAAGCAGGTTACGACGCCAAAGCATCTGAAAAAAATCAAGATGAGCAGCTCGATAAAAAAGCTTCAGAGTTAGATCAGCTTAAAAAAGATTTGATCATCTCGATTGTTTTGGCCTTACCTGTGTTTATTTTGGAAATGGGTTCACATCTAATTCCAGCTTTTCACATGTGGGTCATGCACACGATTGGTCAATACAATAGCTGGCTTTTACAGTTTGTTTTGACAACACTAGTCTTGGTTTTTCCCGGTCGCCGTTTTTACCAAAAAGGTATTCCAGCCCTATGGCGTTTAGCACCAGATATGAACTCTCTGGTGGCTGTTGGAACCTTGGCTGCCTATAGTTTTTCTGTTGTAGCAACCTTCATGCCGCATGTGTTACCCCAAGGCACAGTCAATGTTTACTTTGAAGCGGCTGCTGTGATTGTCAGTCTAATTTTGCTCGGGCGATATTTCGAAGCAAAAGCTAAAGGACGTACTTCACAAGCTATTCAGCATTTAGTGGGAATGCAGCCTAAAACAGCCCGTATTCAGCGTGATGGTCAAGTGGTGGAAGTTGCTGTTGCCGAAGTGGTCAGTGGAACTATTGTAGAAATTCGTCCGGGTGAACGTGTACCTGTCGATGGGGAAGTAGTTGAAGGACACAGCTATATTGATGAATCTATGATTACGGGTGAGCCTGTTCCTGTTGAAAAAATAGTGGGGCAGCAAGTGGTTGGTGGTACGGTCAACCAGAACGGTACTCTAAACATTCGGGCAACCGCAGTAGGTAGCTCCTCTGTGCTTTCACAAATTATTCGCATGGTTGAGCAAGCCCAAGGCTCTAAACTTCCGATTCAGGGTTTGGTCGATAAAGTCACCATGTGGTTTGTGCCAGCGGTGATGCTCATTGCTGCAATTACTTTCTTGGTCTGGTTTATCTTTGGGCCAGAACCTGCGTTAACTTTTGGTTTGGTCAACGCCGTTGCAGTACTGATTATTGCTTGCCCTTGTGCGATGGGACTTGCAACACCAACTTCTATTATGGTCGGTACTGGACGTGGTGCTGAGCTAGGGGTTCTGTTCCGTAAAGGCGAAGCTTTGCAGCTTTTACAAGAAGCGCAGGTGGTTGCCGTTGATAAAACTGGAACGCTCACTGAAGGCAAACCCACGTTGACAGACTTTAATGTGCAACAAGGTTTTGAACGTGAGCGAGTACTTACTTTGGTTGCCTCGGTTGAAGCCAAATCTGAACACCCAATTGCTTTAGCCATTGTTCAGGCAGCAGAGAGTGAGGGGCTAACTTTATTACCAGTAACAGCATTTAACTCGATTACAGGTTCAGGTATTGAAGCTGAAGTGTCAGGTCAAAAAGTACAAATTGGTGCAGACCGTTATATGCACCAACTTGGTTTAGATACCAACTCATTTCAAGCGATTGCTGCACAGTTGGGTGAAGAGGGTAAAACGCCGCTTTATGTTGCTATCGACCAGCAACTTGCTGCGATTATTGCCGTGGCAGACCCAATTAAAGAAACAACCTATGCTGCGATTGAGGCCTTACATCAGTTAGGTCTAAAGGTTGCCATGATTACAGGGGACAACCGTCATACGGCGAAAGCGATTGCTAAAAAACTTAATATTGATGAAGTTGTGGCAGAGGTTTTACCCGAAGGTAAAGTGGACACAGTTCGCCAACTGCAAAAACAATATGGTCGTTTGGCCTTTGTAGGGGATGGCATTAATGATGCACCTGCTTTGGCGCAAGCAGATGTCGGCTTAGCGATTGGTACCGGAACAGATGTTGCTATTGAAGCTGCTGATGTTGTGCTTATGTCAGGTAGTTTAAAAGGTGTGCCGAACGCAATTGCTTTAAGTAAAGCCACCATGCGAAACATACGCCAAAACTTGTTCTGGGCATTTGTATATAACGTTGCACTTATTCCAATTGCGGCAGGCGCATTATATCCAGCATTTGGCGTGCTACTTTCACCTATGTTTGCAGCAGGAGCGATGGCACTTTCTTCAGTTTTTGTTTTAGGAAATGCATTACGCTTAAAACGTTTTCATGCGCCAGTACAGTGAGCGTGCTGAAACTCATCTTTTGGTTTAAGATCATAACAGCAGGTCTTAAACCAAATTCAATATTTGAGGTGTGAGATGAATATCGGTCAGGCATCTAAACAGTCTGGTATTTCAGCGAAAATGATTCGCTACTATGAAGAAATCGGTTTACTTGAAGCCGCTCAGCGCTCAGCTTCGGGCTATCGTATTTACTCAGAAACTGACCTAAAGACTTTAAACTTCTTAAAACATGCCAGAGAGTTAGGTTTTTCATCCGAACAAATGAAAGAGCTGATTTCGCTTTGGAAAAATACCGATCGGCATAGTGCAGAGGTGAAAGCTTTAACCGTAAAACATATTGCCGAATTAAAACAGAAAATTGCGCATTTACAAGAAATGGTTAATATCTTGCAGGCATCAGCCGATGATTGCTGTGGTAACCAGCAAGCTTCTTGTGCGATCTTAGATCACATTGAAAAAGGTGTGGGTGTAAGCTAAGTTCCATTAAAATAAAAAAGGAAAAATCATGGCTTATACAGCTTCTTGTCTTTGTGGTGGCGTTCAACTCAGCATTAATTCCGAATTAGAACCCATCATGGTTTGTCATTGTAAACAATGCCAAAAAGCCCAAGGTGCTGCTTTTGCTGCCATTACTCAAGTACAAAAAAGTGATTTAAAAGTTGTGCAGGGTGAAAACCTGTTACAGGCTTATTTTGCATCGCCTAATAAAAAGAGAGTGTTTTGTAAAACCTGTGGTTCACCGATCTGGAGTGAACGTTTAGATAAGCCTGATGTAGTACGTTTAAGGGTAGGGCTCATTAATGAAGAAATATCGACATCTGTCATTTCTCATGCTTTTGTGTCTTCAAAAGTGAAGTGGTATCCAATTTGCGATAGTGCTCGCCAATATCCAAATGGGGTGGAAAACCCTTAAATATTAGGGTTGGATTGTATTTTATTCATTTGTAAAAAAACGTGAACAAGACTAGTCATGAATAAATAATGTGCTATAATTGTACTTAAGGTAATCGTAATATCTCCTCGATCCACAGGGAAACTTGGGACAGGGCAAAAGATACGATAAGACCTTACATATAGCTAGCAAAGAGCATGTAAGAGATGGATAGACACAAATCTTAGATTGCTCACCGTTGCAGAAAAGCCCGTGAAACGGGCTTTTTTAATGCCTGTAAAAAAGCTATTTATTGGATTATCACGCCATAAATAAAGTTTTTATGAATCTACTTTTGTCTGTTTCTTCTTCAGCAAATAAAACTCTGAAGAAATAATAAAATATTTTAAACATACAGACTGTTCTGTATTGCAATTTAATTTATTTATAGGTACATTTACTTAACGGTTTAAAGTTCAAGTTTAATAATGGACTCATGGTCGTTGTGGGAGATCTAAGAGCCTGCATTCTTCCCCAAGATGCGGGTTTTTTTTATGCCTAAAGAAAAGTTATTATTAACCTCTCTTAAATAAAAAAGATAAATTATTAGTTTTTAATATCTTAAGTCATTAAGTTTTTTAGAAATTTTCTTACCATATATAGCCTAATTATAAGTCAGCTATATAAACTTCCTTATGCGTTACGCGACTATGCACGATAGGCTTGACACGCTTGAGCACAAGCTAGGCATGCTTTAGCACAAATTTGGCAGTGCTCATGTTCATGTTTGCTGCATTCTGCTGCACAAAGTTGACATGCATGGGCACATAATGGCATCGCTTGTTCAGCTAACTCAGAATGCCTTAACTCTAAAGAAGTACATAACTGACAGGTTTCTATACAAGTCAGACAGTGTTTAATACACTCGCGCATCATATGTTCTTCTTGCAAACAGGCAGCTGCACAGGTTTTACAAGCAATCATACATTCTACGCAGGCTTGAATTGAGCTAGAGGCTTGGCAAAATAATGAATTATTTGCTTCTTGATTGATTTGCATACGAATTCTCCTATTCCAAAAGTTTTTATTAAAAAATGGAATATTGTTATGTTTTTCTATTTTATAGATCATTTTTCAAACAATGGGCATTTGAGATGAAAGGGGTACAAATACCCACTACATAATTAACCTCGTAGTAGAATGTTACATCCAGTTTTTAGCTTAAAAGCGCTTATTTCTTGATGATAAGAAGTATCAATAAAATTTAAGGATTGTGTTAAATTTAATTGCATATAATACTTTTGGCTAATTTCTTATTGTGTGAATATTAGGCAAATTAGGAATGTGAACTTTGAAGGACACGAAATGGAAAACGTTAATCAATACGCTCACGGAGCTGAGCATGAAGTCCACATCCATTGCAAACGATCATTAAGCACATTAATACTGAGTATGTTCGTATTAATTACAACTGGTCGTTAAAAGAAAAAGCACCCGAGGGTGCTTTTTCTATATTTGAATCTAACAACGGGTTGAATGAAAGAGTTTATGAAGACCCTACAAACCCACGACGTTTTTTGTAGGCTTGGCGGTCATAAGACGGAATATTGGATTGTTGCAGATCAATAGCTAACTGTTTTTTACGTTGAAACTGCACCTCACTTAAAAGCGCAGCATAGATTTTGGGACGATCAGTTTTAAACTTGTCTACATCTAATGGAATCTTATCTTCATTCTTGACAATGTACAGCACAGAACCATTGCCATTCGTTTCATAAACCGTCCAACCCAGCCGCACAGTATAGAGGCCAGTTTTTGGATTTTTACCTAAGTAAGATTTAAAACCATCGGGATGAGGGCGAACATAAGCATTCATCATGCATCCTCCATCATTTGATTTATTTGATGAAAGCGACAATCAATGAATTGATGGGGAGTGAGACATCATATTCAGTAAAATCACGATTTCTAATTGTTTATATATTGTTCAATTTTAAAATTTCAAGTGAGGCAAAAAGCTGCTATTTACTCAGTTATATAAAGTTCAAAATATTAAAAAACAGCAGATTTTTTGAGTAAAAAATTCTCAAGTTAATGTGGTAGAGGCTTGTAATAATAGCTCATTATTCTCTATTTATGTGATCGATTTTGCACATTTAAAATTATTTAAATCGTAAGTGAATTTACAGTCGGTTTGAGTTAATTATTTGTTTTAACATTAATTAATTTAATTTTAATATTTCTTGTTACAACCATTTTGTCGACAATAGATGCTCATTTTTGACATATTTCGCCTAGCATAATTAAAGAGTTCGTTGCCTATGGTGTCATTTCTGTTTATTGGACTAGTGGTCACCATTTTGTTGACTCCAGGCCCCACAAACACATTGTTAGCCTCGGCTGGAATACAGGCAGGGGTGAAGCAGTCTCTTAAACTTATTCCTGCTGAAGTGATGGGTTATCTCATTGCAATTACTTCATGGGGTGTTTTGCTTGAGTCAGTTTCACATTTAATCCCTTGGCTTCCTGCCTTATTAAAGTTAATAAGTGCAACTTTCATTCTCTACATTGCATTTAAACTTTGGGTAACATCAACAAATGACATCAAATTAGACAACCCACTTATTACGCCTAAGGCTTTATTTGTCGCAACACTTTTAAATCCTAAAGCTTTACTCTTTGCTTCTGCTATTTTTCCACATGCAGCATGGGAAGTGCTTCACGTTTATTTTGTGCATATTGCTATTTTTTTATCATTAATTACACCCATTGCATTTTTATGGATTGCTTTTGGAACCGTATTAATTTCAAACAAAGTAACTTGGTTAAACCAACGTAATTTACAACGTACGGCTGCATTTATTTTAACTTTTTTTGCTATGCCAATCGGCTATTCAGCGATTAGCTCATTTTAGATTTAACCCATTATTAGTATTAAAAATTTTAATTTTTAGGAGATTTTTATGAAAAGATTAAAAGTAATTATTAAGGACCAGTTTAACCAAGAAATCATTGCTTTGGCAAAAGTTAGACCTATGAACGACCACGCCCTTGAGCTTCATAAAAGCGTTGAACATATTGAAATTGATGATGACATTATTTTACCCAATATGGATTTACTCTATGAAAATCCTAAAGACGGGAAAATTTATCAATTAATTGGACCATTCAACGAGGAATAGCCTTTAAAGCATGTTTGAAAATGACCAAAATTGGAATGTGTGTGTAGGATGATCTTAATCGAAGGATTTTTAGTTAAGAAATGCTGAAAATAAAGTCAAACTAACGTAATAGACACAATTAAAATATTGAAGATCCCAAATAGTTGTGGGACCATGCTTTTTGTAAAAGTGTGACCTAATCCACACTTTTACATTTCAGGACTAAGTGGTTTTCACTAAGCCCATTCCTTCAATGAGAAGTAGGAATGGGCTTTTTTTATTCTTTAAATGTTTCATCTAAAGCTTGTTGAACTGCTTCAATGCGCGATTTACAAGCTTTATAGGCAGTAATCGATTCTTCAACAATTTTCATTAAATTATCAATATCTGGGCTTTCTTGAGACTCAAGTAATTCGGCATTTTTCTTCAAAATGTCATGGCCATCCTTAAACGTTAACTCTTTATTCTTCATTTGGAATTACCTGTGTAATGTTGGCTTCAATCACACCATCTTGCATTTCAATGGCAAGGGCTGGGTTTGAAATTTGATGTATAGAACGAATTGCTTTTCCTTCTGATCTAACAATCGCATAACCTTTGGCTTGAACCTGTTTCGGGTTTTGCAAAAGGACTTCTTTCATTAAAGATTCGATTTGGGCTAATGAAAATTTAACCTGTTGCTGTGAACTAAACTGAATACGTTCTTTCATCTGGTCAAGCAGATAATGCCCCGAGTTAAGTTGACTTTGTGCTGAAGATTTAATGTGGTGAAGCAGTTGCTCATTCTTGCTTTGATAGGTCGTGATTTGATGCTGCGAAAGGAGCTTAATGGTTTGCAGACTATCTACCGCTTCTTGTACGCGTTCAACAATATGGTTACGAATACCAGCAATCACTTTACTTGGCGTATCGAATGAACGATGGGCGATTTCATCAAGAATGGTACTGTCTTTTTCATGACCAATGCCGACCCAAATGGGTACAGTGCGTTTGCAGAGCAGAGCGGCAAGTTCATAATCATTCAAATAGGCTAAATCATTAACAGATCCACCGCCACGAATAATTACAATCAAGTCCGGCGGAAATGTAAATGTGCTGGCCCATTGCCGTAAACCTATACCTAAAGACTCGATTAAGCTGGTTGCGGCTGTATTTCCTTGAAAAGTAGCGGTCTGATACACAAAATGGCAAACACCATTTCTTTCTAGCGCATCGGCATCTTTTTTAAAGTCACCTAAGCCCGCAGCATTTTGAGGCGCAATTACTAAAACATTTTGAATATCAAAAGGAGTGGAGAGGAGTTTGTTCTTATGAATTAAACCTTCTTGAGTGAGTCGTTCAATAATTTGCTGATAACGTTTAGCAATTTCACCTAAGGTAAAACTTGAGTCAATCTCTTCAATATTGACTGAAAATCCATATTGAGGATCAAAACGTGCGCGAATTTTTATGAGAACATTTAAGTCACTTGAAATCTCAATACCAGTTTCACGTTCAAACTTTAAAACAATTTTACTTGCCGAAAATTTCCAGATTGTGGCCTTACAACTTGCAATGACCTTATCGGTATCTGCATCTTTTTCTGCAAGCTCTAAATAGTAGTGACCGCCTTTAATATTTAAATTTCGAATTTCTGCTTTTACCCAAACTGGCTCATCAAAAGCCAAACGTATGACTTCCTGAACTGTGCCGAGATATTCACTAAGGGAAAACTGAGGTTCAGACATACGAACTAAACATTAAAAGACCAACTTAGATAGTATAAAAGCCATCCAACCAAGGCAATTGCTGTCTGTGAATTTAGGGTTCTGTTTAAAATAAATACAACAATTCAAAAGATTAAATTTAAATTTAGGTTGTTCATCATTAGTTAATTCAAAATATAAAATTAATTAAAAAAGATAAAACTGATGAATTACAACATATTAAAAAATAAAGTTTGCTTTATAAAATATATAAGCGTATAAAGCTTACTTCCAATTGCGGGGTGGAGCAGTCTGGTAGCTCGTCGGGCTCATAACCCGAAGGTCGTTGGTTCAAATCCGACCCCCGCAACCAAAATATTATGCTCTGTGATGTACCACTTTTCATAATGCAAAAATTATGAAAAGCATTAGCTTATAAATAACCCTATATCAAGCTAAATATTAAATTCTAGACTGACTGTCCATACCTTAAATCTAGCGTTCTAATTAAATACCGTTAAATCACATGAGCTCAGTGATGAGTGAATGATTGTGAATATAGTAAATGAGTGGCAAATTGCCACAGCCGTAAATGGCAATGAAATTAATGTGAGAGTGGTTCCTCACGTGCGTAAGCAAAACTCTCAAGATGGTTATCGTTGGGTCGAAGTTGGTAAGAAAATTCAACTTCAAACTGGTGAAGAAATCGAGTTGAACCAAGATGGTAAAAGCTTTTATGCTGCATTTAACCAGCTTTATCGTTTAAGTACGTATTGCTAATAAAATGTTTAGCTCTCAAGCTAAAAACCTATCTCTTTTAATGGAGATAGGTTTTTTTATATCTATACGATTTATAAATAATTAAAGTTATAAAAAGGCAAGGTATATTAAATCGATAGAATTATTCTTTTAATTATATTTATAACTAAATTAACCTGCTCGCCAGAATTGACGGCCCATGACTTTAAAGTTCTTTCCATTTTCTTCGGTTACACGTCGGTCTCTAAACTTTTCATTTAAACTGTGCAAAATTAAAGAGCCATCTGCTTCTTTAAAAATCTGCTTAATCATTCCTTCCCCAGCAAAGTAAACCGCATAAATCTCGCCATCAATGACTTCAGTCTGAGAGATATCAATGCCGACTAAATCTCCATCTTTAATGTAATCGGTCATGCTATCGCCTTTAGCTTTGATAATACGCATGCACTCTTGAGCAACTCGTTTTTCTTTAAAAAATGATGCTGGAAAAGGAATTTTTCCATTAATTGCATCGAAGTGAAACTCGATAGATTCACCCGTACCACAAGAAAAGCTAGCTTCTACAACTTCAACCCAGACATATTGATCGGTGGATTCAGCACTCACAACAGTAGGGCTAAATACATCACTTTCTCTAAAAGAATCTTCAGTATTTCCGGTCGTTAGCCAATAACCATCTACACCCAAAAATTGGGCAATTAATGGAAGAAACGCTGATTTCAAATTTTTCCCTGACTCTAAAGCTTGATAGGCAGGCTGAGACATCTTGACTGCTTCTGCTACTTCAGCCTGAGTTTTTTTCGCTTTAACCCTTGAGTCTTTTAAACGGTCTTTAAGAGCCATAACGGTTACACCTGCAAACTTATAACAAATATATAACTTAAGTTATATCGAGTAAAACAACTATAGTTATTGACTAATAATAACTATAGTTATAATATCAGTTATATCTTAAGATGAATAGATAAAGTTTTAGTAGTGTTTAAGTCTCTATTTATTGGTTTATCAACGTGTTGAGATGAAAGCTAAATTTATTTTGTTTTTATAGGAGGCAAAATAAAAGGGAGATAGCTCAATTATGATGTGCAGATAGGCTATCAAAACAAAAATTGGAATAAAAAAAAGCCCGATTCCGTGGATCAGGCTTAATGTTCGTCGATAAAGGGTATCAAGAACATGAAGAATTTAACAAAGATTGTGAGTCGTAACAAAAGTTTCCGATATACGGCAAAGCCTTATTTGAACTTTTTGGTCAAAAAAATAAAGTCCGAAAAGGCTTAAAACTAAGAGCTTTAATACTTTTTTACAATTTCAGAAAAGGAAATATCTATTTTTAAATTAATGCTTTAAACGCATATTGTTTGGTTCTATATGTTTGTTGTACCAGTTGAAACGTTTCGAACACACATTTGTAGCCATAGCTTAGCTATATTGCTCAAAGAATGCGTCAAAACTTCAAGAATAACAAACGATAAAGATGCCTTATTAAACGAGTAAGTTGAGTTGGAGATAGTGAATGACTACAGCAATGCAGAACAGAGCTAAACAACTTAAAAATGCAAAACGTGGAGGGTATGTCCCAACAATTGCAAAAGATATAAACAAACTTAAGGTACAAAAAATAAAAAGGGCACTTGAAGAGGCGAAGCAAATTGCAAGTGAGCTTGAAGATGAAGCGTTCGAATTCGACGATCAAGTCTCTATGCAAAAAGCGATAGGTGCAATCACCGTGATTGAGTTGATTGAACAAGCCTTAAACAGTGCACACTAACCAGCTTTAGCACACAAACATTCTTTCTTGGGCCCTGAAATTAAGCGGGTCAAGGTAAGTTCGTCTTGCAATTTAGCGCCGCATTAAAGCGTTAGTGTTTTTTATTGACTGTAATAAAGAAAACTAAGGGTATTTATAAAACCTGAAAAACAACAAGCTGGTCATGGTGATGGATTTTCAAGTTTTACCCTTTAAAGCAGGACAAGATTATGAAAACAGTTCCAATGAATGGATTAGCCACATTTTTAAATTTTTATAGCATTGCAATTATGGTGGCTTTAGCAGTCAGCTTAGTTGTCGCAGTCGTGTTAATGATGCGTTTCCCTCGTTCACCGCAGGAATGGATTGTTGGGCTGATCTGTACAGTGGTTTCAAGCTTAACAGGTGGCTCATTTATTATCATGAAATGGAATTTACAAGAATGGGTGTTGGATATTTGGGGAATGATCACACTTTGTGGATTCTTCTTTATTTGCGGTTTGCCTGGTTGGGCTATTGTGAGATGGATATTTAACTTCATCAATAAACAAGAAGGTAAAACGATTGTGGAAGTTATGAAAGACTTAAAAAAAGCGAAAGATGATCTGCAAAATAGCTAAAAACAGTATTAATCATATAGGTAAAATAAAATGAATATCGACCAGTACTTAGAAGCAATTATAAACAGAGAAGGTGGGTACGTTAACCATCCATCAGATCATGGTCATGCCACCAAATTTGGCATTACAGAAGCGGTGGCCCGATCACAAGGCTATCAAGGCAATATGCAGGATTTAACATTAGCTGTGGCTAAATCTATTTATAAGAAACAATATTGGTTTGAACCCCAATTTGACCAGATCAATGAGATTAGCCCGACTATTGCAGAAGAGTTATTTGATACAGGCGTCAATTGTGGCGTCAATTTTGCAAAACCCTTGTTGCAGCGTGCTTTAAATTTGCTGAATAAGCAGGGAAAAGAAGGTTGGCCAAATCTTGCTTTAGATGGTCAGTATGGTCCTCTCACTTTTCAAGCTCTTAGAGGTTATTTGAACAGGCGTCATAAAGAAGGAGAAACGGTATTGGTACGCGTTTTAAATATTATGCAAGGGCAGCACTATATCGAAATTACAGAGAAGAACCCAAATTATGAAGACTTCTTTTATGGTTGGATTTTAAACAGGGTATCGTTGTAAAAATTGTAATTAGATAAAAATATGCTCAATCATCGAAATGCTTTAAAAGCCTAAACATGAGTTAAGGCTTTTAAAGCATAATTCTTAAAGTAATGATTTATTGTGCGATGAGTAAGATCGCAAGAAGAAAGAAAATAGCCCCACTGATTTTATTGAGTATAGAAAAATTATTTCCAGCCAACATCTTTTCTTTAAAAATTGAAGAGAAGTTTGCATAGACCAAATGAATTAAAAAACCAATCAAACAAAAGGTTAAAGATAGAACTAAAAACTGATTTAAAATTTCTTTCTTTATATCGATAAATTGAGGGAAAAGAGCAATAAAAAATACGATTGTTTTTGGGTTAAGCAAAGATGCGAGTAGACCCTGATAAAATAGTTTAGATTTGCTGACATTTTTATCACTTTGCTGATCTGTGATTAAATCTTGTGATGGGATTTTTTTGCTAAAGTTTTTATATCCGAGATACATTAAATAAAATGCACCAATAAATTTTAAAACCGTAAAAATAGTAGGGTTACTCGTAATAATAAGACCTACACCACTGGCGGAAATTACAGCAATTACAAACATACCAATAATTAAGCCGCTAATACCGAATAAAGCGGTTTTAACACCATAATTGATTGAATTTGTGACAGTAAATAAAACACCGGGGCCGGGGCTTAATAGGGTAAGGAATGCAATTGTTATAAAAACTAAAAGACCGCTCACGCTGATATATCCTATTTATCAATTGAGACAAAATTATGCGATTACTTTAAATGAGAAAATAATTTATGTATACAGAAGGTTATGTATATTTAAAATAAATAAATTAAATATTAAAATTTGAAAGTTTCGAAATAAAATATGCATTTATATAAATAGATAATGTATTTAAAAGCATAGCAGTTGTTGCAACATAAACATACAACCCTGATAAGTAGGCGTGTTAGTATGCTAAGTCTATACCTCAAGAAATATACAGTATGACGAAAAAAGAACGGCAGTTTAAATCTGGCGAATTTCAATTTTCCTTTTTATCGTTTAAATATTGGGGTCTATGGGTTTTAGCTTTTATTTTAATGTTATTCGCAATGTTACCTTGGGCTATTCAATGGCGTCTCGCCGATTTTCTTTCAAAAATAGCATGGAAATCTTTAGGTTCAAGAAGAAAAACAACACTACGTAATTTAGAAGCATGCTTTCCTGAAAAAACACCTATGCAAATTGAAGTGAAAGCCAAACAGGTTTTTGTAGATACTTTAACGGGTGTATTTGAAGCTTTAAATGCTTGGTATAGTCCAAACTGGTTTAAAAACCGTGTTCATATAGATGGATTAGAGAATTTAACCAACAATCAGGAAAATGGCGTACTTTTACTAGGCACTCATAGCACCCTTTTAGATGCAGGCGGAGCTGCGTGTACCTTATTTTTTAATATGGACGTGGTTTACCGACCTCAAAACAATCCCTTTTTAGATTTTCTGATTCATCGTAGCCGCGCAAGAGTGTATAAAAACCAGATTGCTCGAGACAACATGCGTGGACTTATCCAAAACCTTAAACATGGTCATGCCATATGGTATAGCCCAGATCAGGATTTTGGCTTAAAGCAAGGTGTAATGGCATCATTCTTCGGGGTACAGGCAGCTACTGTCACAGCTCACCGTAGACTTATGGATATCTCAAAAGCAGCAGCAGTGCCTTTATACTTTTACAGAAGTGGCAATATTAGAAATCCTCAATATCATGTTCTCGTTGAACCTAAATTAGAGAATTTTCCAAGTGGGTGTGAAGTTAGTGATGCTGAAAGAGTAAATAAAATTATTGAGAATCAAATTCGTATCGCACCAACGCAATACATGTGGTTCCATCGACGTTTTAAGACGCGCCCAGCTGGTGAAAAGAAATTCTATTGATGGTCTTATGGGGAAATAAAAAAGGTACTTCTTTCGATTAAAATGAAACAAAATTTGACTTTTAATTGAAAGGAATCTTAATTAAATCAATATGAAAGACGAAGGGCGAGAGGTATAGAATTTTTCTTGCTTTAATTATTTTGAATATCGATTGCAAATGCTTCTGAAGCGTGTATTATCGAGCATAACTAACAAAATATTCTTGTCATCATAAATTTCTATTTGCGCAGTTTTATTTATAATCCTTCGGTTTTTTCAGATATTTAAGTTTTGACGTCTATTTTTTAGTTAAATTGGTTTCCCCAATAATAAGTTATAATATTTTAAGATTTAGGATATAACATATGTCTACTACTACTGGTACAGTAAAATGGTTCAATGAAACTAAAGGTTTTGGTTTTATTGTGACTGATGAAGGTAAAGATATTTTTGCTCATTTTACCGATATTCAAACACCTGGTTTTAAAGTTCTCTTGGAAGGTCAACGTGTTGAGTTTACTGTAGTACAGGGTAAAAAAGGCCCGCAAGCTTCAAATATTGTGATTGTTCAAAACTCATAAATAAATAGAGCGTTTAATTGATTTAAATATATTATTTAAATAAAATATGTTTGAGTCTAAAACATTTTATTAGAGTTGAAAAAGCCCACTTTATATTTTGTGGGTTTTTTATAAGTTTTAATTCAACTTATATTTGAAAAAAAGAAGTATAAAAATACTCTTATAAAAGGGTTTTAAAATTTTATGTTATAACATAACTAATTAGGTGTATGGTATTAAAATGGATATTTGTATCGGCGGTATTTTTGACGGTCAAAAAATAGAAAACAATAATGATTTCTTTAAGGTTGAAGAGCATTATTCAGATCATAGTTCTAAATATATTAAACAGCACTTCCACTTGTTTGGACAAATTTTTACTTTCTGGGTTTGTGAAGATGTTGATTTAACCCAAGCAATAAGCAAAGCCGAGAGAATTTTAAAGAAGAAAAGAGAAAACATTTAGCTAATAAATCACAATACATCTGCTACGGTCTGTTAATTTAAATATTTTATTATTTAATGTAAGATATTTTATTAGTAGCTTAATTGAAGATAGCTTTTGAAAGTAAATATTTCATTTATATGGTATTAGATCGTTATTTACAATAGTTTGGTAGTAGTTACAGACTTTAACAATTTCTGTGTGGGATTTGCTATATATAGTTATACATTAGGCATAAGCTAAAGTTGTTTTATTTATTGCGCAAATAAAACAAACCCACTTAAATATTATTTATTTGAGTGGGTTCTTTATTCAAAAACAGTTATTCATTATTTCAGCGTTCATAATTAAATTATAGATAATATTTATTCTTATAGTCTACCTTAAGAAAGGAAAACATTTTAAATGGTAAATGCAGTACAACCTAATATTTGTTTTGTTGGTAGTAGTAATTTGGCGTTAGCCTTAATAGGAGGCTTGGTTTTAAAAGGTTTTAAAAAAGAAAAGATACATCTTATTGAAGATAAAAAAATTAGTGATACAAATACATTGAAGCAAAAGGAAAATAGTTTAAAAAAAGCGGATATTGTTATCTTATTATTGGAACCTAAAAACTTAAAAGGAATGCTTGAGCCTTTTAAAAAACATCTAGCACCTAAAGTCATTATTTCTATGATGGCGGGGATTGATATTGCAAAATTATCAACGATTACTGGCTCAAAAAAAGTTGTTCGTGTAATTTCAAATCCACCTGTGCTTACGCATACGGGTACTCACGTGCTCATTGCTTCTGAGCAAATGGACCAGCTCGATAAAGATGTCATCGAAATGCTGTACTCTGCAACGGGGCAGACTTTCTGGGCAGCTTCGGAAACACAAACTGACGCAATTATTGCATTATCGGGCTCAGGGCCGGCTTACTTTTTTTATATTTTAGATAGCATGATTAAGACGGGCGTTTCATTAGGGCTCGACAAACAGTTTGCCTTAGATCTAGCACTTCAAGCAGCGAGTGGCGCAGTTGAAATGATCCGTAAAACCAATGTGCCGCCTGCGGATTTATGTGGAAAGGTTACTTTGGCGAATGGCATTACAGAATCTGCTTTACGCATGTTCGATTTAGGCAATGTATCTGATGATATACGTTTAGCTATGAAAGCCGCATATCATCGTAGCAAAGAAATTACTTCAGAAATTATTTCTGAGATTGGTTAACTCTTCTTTAGCAAACTAGGCCTTTAAAAAGTATTCCCAAATAATGAAACCTAAGCCAAACCCAATAAAAGAGTAGAGAGTAATAATAAAGAATACAAAACTGGCCTTATTTTTTTTCTTCAAAATGTTCATGGCGATGCCTCCAATTCAGATTAATTTTATTATGGAGATGAGGAGGCTGTAATCATAGATACAGAATTTTTTAAAAAAAATATAACAGAGTCTAAATCTGTTATGGTCTAAACCGCTTAACTTAATAAAAATTTTAGAATCAATATTTTAAGTCGATGTACTATAGGCGCTACATCTTTTATTCAATTAACATTAAATCGGCTGTATTTGCAGATTTAAGAGGGCGTAGGGCAAAGGTTGAGCGTGTGTGTCGAATACCTTTAATTGAATAGAGTTTTTTTCGTAAAAAACGTTCGTAATGCTCCGCATCTTTTACGGCTACTTTGACCAAATAATCATAGTCACCTGTAACCAGATGAGCTTCTACAACTTCAGGTATATCTGCTAATGCTTCGCTGAAATTCTCTAACATTTCATCATCATGGCGCTCTAAAGTAATTTCTATAAAAAATACCTCATGAATGCCAATCGCTTTAGGGTTCACGTTTACCGTATAGCCTTCAATAATTTTTAAAGTTTCCAGACGTTTTAGTCGTGTCCAGCATGGAGAAGATGAAAGACCGACTTCTTCAGCTAATTGAGCAACGGTTAAACGGCCATTGCCACGTAAAGCAGATAAAATTTTCCGATCTATACGATCTAGTGTGTATTCTGTTCTGTTCAAAATATAAACCAAAGAAGAATCTTCTGATAAAATTAAATATACTTCATTTTTATGCTGCCATCATTTAAAAAAAGCAAAAAATACAGGAAACATTTTGAGCTAAAGGTACATACACTATTTCTATGCATTGAACCTTTCTGGATAGGGGTTGTGATGGAGCAAAGAGCACTGTTTCAGTAAGGGTGACTAAACAGTGCTCTTTGCGGATTTCATATGAGAACAAATATCCTTCTCTAAAGAATGAAACTCTCTAATTTATTAATTGCTGTTTCTAGCTGATCATAATGATTAATTTTTTTATCTGCTAAAGGAGAGTAGATAGAAGGATCTGGGTGGAAAAAGATAGTTTTCATTCCAGCTTTGTGAGCACCTTCAATATCGACTTTAGGGTTATCTCCTACAAAAATGCATTCATTAGGAATGTAGCCAAGCTCTTTACACGCATATTCAAATATTCGTCTATCTGGTTTCCGTATGCCTATGGCCTCTGAAACGATAATTGTAGAAAAAAACTCGTTGATACCCAGTGCATAAAAGTTATTTTCTTGAAACGGGGATTTGCCATTAGAAACTAAGCCTAATTTATATCCTTTGTTGTAAAGATTTTGAATTGTTTCAGGAACTCTTTCAAATGAAGAGGAAAACTTATTAAAGTCATTAACGTAGGATTCAAGTAATGTCTCGACGTTAAAAGATTTGATATTAAAATCTTCAAGTAATTGGGAATAAACCAAGTCTTTCCAAACACTTCCATTGTTATCTAATTCAATAAATCTGGCGATAAAATCTTGCTTATTCTGTTGTGGCACTAGTTGAAAAAAGTTTACTTGCCATTCGACAAATTTTATTAATGAGGTATTTCTGTCAAGTAGAGTTTGATCTAAATCAAATAAAATAGCTTTTGGCATTTTCTACTTTTATAAAATTTTTAGATAAAGCCAGTATAGCTGTCTATTGTATTTAAGGATTTTAAAATTTTGTGATTACTGTGTATTAAAATAAATTAAATAATAACTTTTATTTATCAATTGAAGAAAAACTAATCATTATTTTTTATCTAACTTTTCCTTTATGGTGATTTCATTGCATAGAAGGAAGCAAGGTTATGATCACCCAGCATGATATAAATCAAAAACAATATCAAAATAAGTCCCTCGACTATTTGAATAGCCAAGCTCATTCTGAAGGAATTGAATTTAATAAATTTATTAATGAAATTCAGAAAATTGAAAAGGCTATCGTTCTTGATTTAGGCTGTGGTGGTGGCCATGTCTCTTATAATGTTGCTCCGCATGCAGACCTTGTTTTTGCTTACGATTTATCTCATGAAATGTTAGACACTGTGTCTAAGGCTGCCAGCCAACGAAAATTAAAAAACATCTTTGTGCAGCAGGGCATTGCTGAAGATATGCCTTTTAGTGATCATCAGTTTGACGTGGTCATTAGCCGATATTCTGCTCATCACTGGCAACATGTTCCTAGCGCAATGAAAGAAGTAAACCGTGTTCTTAAGCCTGACGGCATTGTTATTTTTGTAGACATTATTAGTTCTAGCTCGCCGATATTAGATACGTTTTTACAGACGATCGAAACTATTCGAGATCCGAGTCATGTACGGAACTATAGTGTGAAAGAATGGGTTTATTTTATCGAAGATGCGGGCTTTGACTTGGTTGGCTTAGATAAACAAACGCTCTCGTTAGACTTTGATAGTTGGGTGAAGCGTATGAAAACACCTGAAGATCAAATTAAAACTTTACGCTATTTGCAGGAAGGTTCATCTGACCTCGTTAAGAAATATTTCAAAATTCAAAATGACGGTAGCTTTGAAAGCCATGTGGGTTATTTTGTTTTTAAGAAATTAGGGTTTTAAGTGGTGTAATAAGTAAGGGTTTTAGTAGATAAAAAATGAATTAAATGTCACTAGAACTCTTTTATTGAATAGCTTGGATTATATTAAAGATGGGTATAAAACAAATCTAATATCATTTATTTGATAAAACTTAATCACACAATTTTTATAAGGTGATTAAGTATTCAAAAGAGGAGAGGATTTATTTAATTTTCTTTTTATTAATAGACACTTATAAATAATTATTATTTAATACGCGCGCAACATTACCACTAATACTTTTAATAACTTTGTCGGGGAAATAATGCGTAATATTTTAGTAACGGTTTTCACTTTATTGGTAGGAACATCAATTTATGCTGGTCAAGAACCTAAAAGTCTTGTAGGGCAAACACACTGCGAGAAAACAGTAGAACTACATGGTTTTTTAAGCCGTGCTCAACTTGATTGTAATTATCACTATTCTTCACAAGAATTAATTCATGAAGCAGAAAAATGCACTAAACATGAGTTAGGTGATAAATACGGTAGAGAAGTCATGAGATTCGGCATGAACCAATTTGAAGAACGCAAGAAAGAGGATTTAAAAGGCCAATTATGTAGTCGGGTTTTAAAAGAGTTTCCAAACTATATTAGAAAATAAAATAAGGTTTTAAAAACCTCTTCTAGCAAGCCGATAGAATGGATTTAATTGTTCATTTTATCGGTGTATCACCATATATAATTCGCTAATTAAACTAGAAAATAAACTTTAAGAAGCCATCCAATGTCGAGTAAATTTTTAAGTTTGACTCATATTTAAAAGTTTCAAAAAAACTAAATCTTCCGTATTGGATTAATAAACCCTTTTACTAAAATTATTTTAAAGCTTTATTTCTAGCCAATATCACATTGACACCTAAAACCCCTCCGATTATGCTTTGCGTGCTGGCCTACATCGCCAGTCGACTTTGACAGGTCGGATAGCCAACGCACACGAAAAAGTCTTTCTTTTTTGTGGGCATCCCTGCGTGCCCCCTCTACGGTGGAACGGGAGGGGGACACCTTCGGGTGTGCTGATCTTTTGGCTATCAGTCTGTCAACCTTCTCTCGTTTCACCACCATTATTTGACAGTAATGTGGTGAAGCTTCTTTATAGCCAAAGGAGTTCGCTCATGCGTACTAATTCTTCTCAATTTTTGGCCTTTGCCAAAGTCTCTCTAACCATACCGCCCAACTGGTCTTTAAAACGGTTTAACCGACTCTAGGTTTTCTACAACCTTAGCTCGTTACGACTAAAAAATCATAGCAACAATAAAACCTGAGATAGCTTAGGCACATTTTTGTGCTGCTTTTGCATGCCTGTTTTTAGCACTCATTTTAAGAGTGACGGCATTTCTATCTCTTTTAGATACAACAAAAAATTATTTAAATGGTATACCTATGCCAAATTTAGAATCTTCATTTAGAGCACTCAGAGTGCTTCACACCGCAAAAGACTTATTTAATCAATATGGGTTTCATAAGGTCGGAGTCGACCAAATTATTGCGGAAGCCAAAGTTGCCAAAGCTACTTTTTACAACGACTTTCACTCAAAAGCACGACTCATCGAGATGTGTCTCACTTTTCAAAAAGACGCGCTCAAAGACAAGGTATTTTCAATTTCTAATTCTTACCGTGAACAAATGGTGCTTGATAAACTTAAGGAGATTTATTTTCTACATGCCGACTTAAATGGCTTTTATCATTTGCCATTTAAGGCAATTTTTGAAATTGAAAAGCTCTATCCGGTTGCCTATAAAGTCGTGGTTGATTATAGAAACTGGTTCATTGGTGAAATCCATAAGTTGCTTTTAACCTTAAAATCTACGGCTTCACTCCAAGACGCTTACATGTTTTTATTTATGATTGATGGAGCAATGGTCCAGCTTTTAGGTGAAAATGGGGTAGATGAGAGCGCACGGCTGTTGGATTATTTCTTTTTAAACTTTGTCTAATTGTTAAAACTTAAATAGAAAAAAGCCTCTCATTAAGGAGGCTTTTTCTTTGAAAGAAATAAGTGCTTAGCTTAATGTCGCAGGTTTTGCAGAATGAGTCATTTGTTCAAAGTATTGGACCGCAGGTGAACGAGCCATATAAGCCAAAGCTTGTTCAGTGTCACCTTCATGAATTGGGTTAAATTTTGGAGAAACCCATCTTAAAGTCGCTTTCCATAAATATTTAATGGTCGGTAGGTTGTCTGAGCGAGTAGCAGTTTTTTCAAACTCGCGAATGAAATTAAAGAAGCCACGACGCATCAATTTTTGAATGTCTTCGTGCTCTAAATCCTGCTTGCCTAGACTACGTGCAAAATCAGCAAGGAAGTAAATAAACAGTGGGAAAATAGCGGCCATAATCACTTGGCGCGACACATAAAAACCCAACTTGTTTGTTAAAAGGTGCTGAAATAAATCGTAAGCAACACAGCGGTGTTCAACTTCTTCGGCAAGGTGCCAACGGAATAAATCTGCCATTGCAGGGTCGGCGCTATCCCAAGACTTACTATCAAGTGTCCACTGACCAATAGTTCCCGTAAAGTGCTCAATTGCAGCAATAACACCTACTCGGAAAAGTAACCAATATTCTTCAAGTTTTTTGCCTTTCACAAGCGGCAGACCAAAAGGTTTATCGCCCAATAAAATATTAAAAACAAAATGGGCACGGTTGAGTGGATCTTGAATGTCATAGCCATTTTCACGTAAGAAGTCCTGTGCTTTTTCATGCGCACGTGCATGAGCAGCTTCTTGGCGGACAAAGCCTACTACTTCTTGTTTCAATGTTTCATCGGTAATGTAGGGAAGGGTTTTATTAAACACTCGGCAGAACCAGAACTCGCCAGCCGGCAAAAGCATATTGATACCATTTGCTACATGTGAGCATAACGGATCATTCGGCATCCAGCAGATAGATGACTCTGCGAAATCAAAATATACTTTTCGAGCTTTAAGCTGATGATTCCCTGTGATCATATACGTCACCCTATTCATAATTATTCATTTAATGCGAATGCACAATTTTTAGCATTAAGTAAAATCGATCACCATGTGCTTAAGGGACAAAAACATCTTACAAAAGGCTTATAGAGATAAAAAAGGTCTAAGTGAGAGGTTCGGTCCATAAAAAAGGCTCCTTTATTAAAAGGAGCCTTCATTTTTATAATCTAGGCTTTAAATTCTTTAAGCCTATTCATTTTTATAAGCTAAAACTTTTTATTATAAAGCTTACGGTAAGTAACTCGCCGTGCTTAAAAGCCTAGATTGCTTGCCATTGATCTTTAACTTCTTCTGAATTTTTATTAAGTATGACTTGGTTTTCTTTCACTTCCCCAATCCACGCAGTAGGAATGAGATGATGTTGACCACTTTCGTCTCGAGTCAGCTTTAATTGATTTTCACCATCGAGATGGTCGACTGTTCCTACTTTAGTACCGCAAGAAGCAATAACATCTGCGTGTTTTTGAATGTCAGTAATATTTAAAGTATTCATTTTAGACCTCTTCTTTGAAAATAGAAAAACGGTAGAAACTAAATTACTTTAAATAATGAGCTAAATGTTGAATTTTTAATAAACCTTACAGGATCGGTTTATAAACTCACTTAATGAATATATTTGAGTAACAATGAAATAATTAGATATAAAACTAATAATAATTATCTTTTTATTACAATTAATGTGTTTATTTAAACAGAAGTATTTAGATATGGTTAAATCAAGTCTTATAAATAATTATTTGCAATGAATATTAAAATATCTATAAATATGACGATATTGAGCATCTTGAGTGAATTTGAATCTGCCTTAGCTGAAGATAAAAGTAAGCTTCGTATAGATTTACTTTCTCAATTGGTAAATTTAGCCAAAAATTTACCTTATCCAGCTTCGGGCCACACCTATCAGCGTTGGCAACTTTTTGCTCAGATTGCTGGGTCAGATTTAAGTTTGGCTAAACTATTTGAGTCTCATTGCGATGCCTTAAGTATTTTAAATGAATTGGGCTATCAAGAAGAAATAGATGACCAGATTTGGGCGGTTTGGGCAGCAGACGGTGGACCAGCTCCATTACAAATAAAAGATAATCTTTGTAATGGCATAAAACCTTGGTGCTCCAGTGCGGAGTTTATCCAAAAAGCCTTAATGAGTTATAAAGACCGGCAAGGGCAAGCACAGCTTTGTATTGTTAACTTAGAACATCCTTCAATTACTACCGATTTGAGCCACTGGCATGCAGTCGGAATGCACGCCACGCAGACAGCTAGAGTCACTTTTGCAAATACGCCTGTAAAACCGATAGGTCATCCAAACAGTTATTTAGAACGTCCAAGGTTTTGGCATGGTGCGGCTGGAGTCGCTGCTTGTTGGTACGGTGCCGCTGTGCGTTTAGCCAGCTTTTTGCAGGAAAGTTGTCAGGCAAATCCTAACCCTTTTAAGAAATTTTACTTAGGAGAGTTAGCTCAACAATTAGCGATCACCAAGCAATATTTTCAATACATTGCTGAACTGATTGACCATCAACCATTGCTGAGTCATGAGCGGGAAATACGGATATTGCGTGCCCAAACTGAACAATGCTGTCAAAGTGTGATTGAACGAGTAGGGAAAGCCTTAGGTGCTCGGCCTTTTTGTGAAGATGCGACTTTCGCTCAGCTCATGGCTGACTTGCCTGTGTTCATGCGACAAAGTCATGCCGCTTTTGACTATGAACAAATTGCAGAACTCTGTTTATCGGAGCAAAGCTTATGGGAACTTTAAAACATCCTTTGGTAGAAGACCGCGTTATTTTTGGTGAGGGTACGTCCAAAGAGCAATGGTTAAAGGCATTTAAAGAACAACCTTTAGCACCTTTAAATCTTGAGTTATTTCGCTCTAAAAGGGTGGTGATTGTTGCTCCACATCCTGATGATGAAGTGCTCGGTTGTGGCGGTCTAATGCAGCAACTTATCGCACTGAATTGTAAGATTTTAATTTTAGCTGTGACTAACGGCACACAAAGTCATCCTAACTCGACAAAATATCCTCCAGATCAGCTCAATATTCTTCGTCCGCAAGAAAGCTTGGCAGCCTTAAAGTGTTTAGGGGCAGCAGAGTCAACCGAACGGGCAGAGCTTAATTTGTTAGATGGTCAGATCCATTTTCAAACCCATCAACTTTGGCAGAGTTTAGAGCAGACCGTGCAAGCTGACGATATTCTGATTTGTAGTTATGCACTTGATGGTCACCCAGACCATGAAGCGGTAGGTAAAACAGTACAAGCTTATGCAAACGCTAAGCAACTACTATGTTTACACGTATTAATATGGGCTTGGCATTGGGCAGAGCCTTTAGACCCACGAATTGATTGGCATCGCGCAAAAGCGTACCACTTAACCGAAGAACAATTAACTAAAAAACATCAAGCAATTTTGCAGTTTAAAACCCAACTTAAAGCAGATGAAACCACAGGGAATGCTGCGGTTCTCTCTTCAAGTGCTATTAAACGTCTTTTAATGCCTTATGAGGTGTATTTGAGTGATTCATTCTCGCATGTACTTTGAAGATTTATATCGTCATAACAGTGATCCATGGGGCTATGACTCACACTGGTATGAAGCCCGTAAAAGGCAAATTTGTCTCGCGCTGCTCACAAGACCTCGCTACCCAAAAGTGTTAGAAGTGGGCTGTTCAAATGGACATTTAAGTTTTCATTTGGCGCAAAGAGCTGAGGAGTTAGTGTGTATAGATGTCTCTGAGAGCGCAGTTCAATTGGCTTCCGAGCGTTTACAAGAGTTTGAGCATGTTGTTGTTGAGAATAGAAAAATACCAGAAGACTACTCAATTCAAAAATTTGATCTGATTTTAATTAGTGAGATGGCCTATTACTTGTCGGCAAACGAATTGCATCAGTTTATTGAAATGTTAAAGCATAGTTTAAATGATGACGGTGAAATTCTGTGTTGCCATTGGCGTCATGAAATTCAAGATTTTGAATTAAACGCAGAACAAGTCCATCAAGCTTTTCAGCAACATTTCCCATTTCATCATTATCTAAGCTTGAACGACCCAGATTTTATGATAGATGTTTGGACGGCGAACACTTCCTCTTTAGCGCAGCAGGAAAAACTAAGATGAAAATAGGTATCGTCATTCCAGCACATAACGAAGAGCAATATCTATCTGCCTGCCTGCAATCGATTCAGGTTGCCATAGATAATATTAGCGGTTATGACGTAGAGGTCATTGTTGTACTTGATAACTGTACAGATCAGTCGCGACTCATTGCACAAAGCTATCAAATCAATTGGATTGAGTGTGGTTATGCATGTGTAGGAAAAGCACGAGATTTAGGTATTCGCCATTTAATTGGGCGTGGAGTAACATGGATTGCGTGTACGGATGCAGACACGGTGGTTAGTCCTGATTGGCTGCGCTATCAAATAGAGCATCAACCAACAGATGCAATTTGCGGTACTGTGACCTTAGATGACTTGAGCCATCTATCGATATCCAAACGGCAGAAATACTTGGCACATTATAAAGATCAGATGGATCATGCACATATTCATGGGGCAAATTTAAGTTTTAGTGCGGAAGTCTATCTTTTGGTAGGAGGCTTTGAGCCTATTTCATGTCATGAAGATGTATCTTTAATCAAAAAATTGATCAAGCATTGTTGCAATATTACTTGGAGTAATCTGGTTAGAGTGACAACGAGTAGTCGGCTAAATGGGCGGGCACCTCAGGGTTTATCGTACTTTTTAAATAATCTCTAATAACTTAAACCATGACTTCTCCCAATATTGAAATATTCTTTAAATTTTTAGGGTCATATTTAATTTTGATGATGCTACCGACTTTATATTGATCGTGATTTTGTTTAGCAATAAGCACCTTCAGATTTTCAGTCATGATTTGACCTTGCTCAGTTTGAAATTTTAATTTTATGTGACATAAAGGGCGATATTGAACCTTGACGAGAGAGTCCTGAAAATACACAACTTCGGCAGAAGTAATGATTCCTCGTTTATAAATAAAAAATTTATGAACCAGACTTTTAAGAAAAAAGGTCCAAGCCATATAGATAAAGAATAAGGTGAACCAGATCATTCCAATACAAGTCAAAAAGTCAGAAAATTTCACTCACTAAAACCAGAATTATTCGTTTAATACATTATTTTAAATGAACCCAATCGTTCGATCTACGTTATATAACTGATCCAAAACTAAAGCAGGCAAGACCTTATAGTTAAGCGTCAAAAATCATGAGATTTGTAATTAAATATGGGCAGGGTATATAACTTAGTTGTTGTATTTATGACTACATATGTAAACAAGTCTTATTATCAAATGCTTTAACCCTTAAAATTCTAGAAAATAAAGTTTTAA
This sequence comes from Acinetobacter sp. V102_4, assembly GCF_031799005.1. Taxonomy (NCBI): domain Bacteria; kingdom Pseudomonadati; phylum Pseudomonadota; class Gammaproteobacteria; order Moraxellales; family Moraxellaceae; genus Acinetobacter; species Acinetobacter sp. V102_4. The sequence continues at coordinate 160,691 of NZ_JAVQNR010000049.1, forward strand.
GGGGTATGAGTTTGGATTTTTTAAATTTTTTTCGTGATATTCGGGTTGAGCTAAGCCATTATCCTTGGCTTGAGATGTTTGTTTCACTCATTATTTTGATTTTATTTGCAGCAATAGCAAATTTTATTGCTAAGCGAATTATTGTTCGGGGCGTTCGGCACTTAATCACAAAACTTAAATCACCCAATCAATCTATTTTTGCTCAGCATAGTGTCATAAAGAAATTTGCAAATATTGTTCCAGCTGTTGTGATTATGAACGGGATTGCAACAGTTCCTCATCTATCTCCAAAGTTTATTGCTTTTGTCGAAATGGGGGCACAAGCGTTTATTTTCCTCACGCTCGCGCTTACAGTCAGCGAACTGTTAAATATTTTTAATCTCATTTATCAACGTAATCCAAAATCTAGAAACAAACCAATTAAAGGTTACCTACAACTTGTTAAATTAATTTTATTTGTCGTTTGTGGCCTCATGATTTTGGGCACATTCCTTAAAAAGGATGTGTTTACTTTACTTGCAGGTTTTGGTGCGATGGCAGCAGTATTAATGCTGGTTTTCCAAAACACGATTTTGTCTTTGGTTGCCAGTGTACAAATTGCATCTTATGACATGGTTCGTATTGGTGACTGGATTGAGATGCCTTCACTGAATGCGGATGGTGATGTGATCGATATTTCACTACATACAGTGACTGTTCAAAATTTTGATAAAACCTACACCACTATTCCAACCAATAAGCTCGTTACTGATACTTTTAAAAACTGGCGAGGCATGAGTAATTCGGGTTGTCGCCGTATGAAGCGTTCACTCTTTCTCGATCAAAGTAGTGTTCATTTTATGACTGATGAAGAGCAACAAAAGCTCAAAGAATTTTTATTATTAGATCAATATCTTGATGCAAAGAATTCTGAAATTGAAGAATTCAATAAACATTTAAGTAATCAATCTCGTTATAACAAACGCCGTTTAACCAATATCGGTACATTTAGAGCCTATGTGGAATTTTACTTGCGCCAACATAAGGGGATTGCTCAAAATCAAACGATTATGGTTCGCCAATTACAGCCGACTAGCCAAGGGTTGCCGTTAGAAATTTATGCATTTAGCAATACAACTGCATGGGTTTCCTATGAAGCAATTCAGTCCGATATTTTTGATCATTTAATTGCGATTCTTCCCGAATTTGGTTTACGTGTTTACCAAGCGCCTTCGGGTCATGATTTGCAGAGATTAACGTCAGAGATTAATCCAAGTTAAGATTTAAAACTAATTGATCCACTTGCGTGTCAATTAGAATGATTAAAGCTGTCGAATATTCTTACAATTCAAAGCAGAGATATTCAGTGAGTAAAAATAAGTCAGCTCTCTAGAGCTGACTTATTTTTTATTCTTTATTAACTCTTTTCAGACACAAGACACATTGGGTCTTTTTCATAGGCACTTATAAGCACATACCAAAAAACAAGATTGTAGATTTTTGATAAGTATAGTGATTAAATAATGTAATGTTATAACATTACATTATTTAATCGAGGATAGAATGCGCTATACCACCTGTATGTTGAGTATGTTGTTTGTAATGCAACAAATTAAGGCTGAGGAATATAATAATGTCACACAACTTACACCCTTAAGAATAAAAGCATCTTCTACAGAAAATGTAGTTGAAGTTAATAAGTTAGAAATAAAAGCTGCAAAGACTTTAGGGGATGCTCTTTCAAAAATTTCTGGTGTGCAAAATTCAGCATTTGGACCGAATGCAGGTGCACCAATAATTCGTAGCTTGTCGGGTAATAGAGTTGGTGTTTTTGAAGATGGTCAATTAGTCAGTGGGATGAATGCGATAAGTGGAGATATTAACATTCCATTCGACCCACTTTTTACAGAACAAATTATAGTGAATAAAAGCTCGGATAGTATCCGTTATGGAGGCAATTCAATTGGTGGAAGTGTTCAAATAGAATCTGGTTTAATTTCTAAAGAAATAGAACATAAAGAGCATAAATTAGATATAGCCTATAGAAAAGGGTTTAATGATTTAGATGCGAAGGGATTCAAATTCAATATTAACAATCAAAATAATTGGTCGACAAATATTAGATATTCAAAACAAGAAATTTCATCGTATAAAATTCCAGGAAATAGTAAAGCGAATGCCTGTGAAAATCAGGTTTTCCCTGAGACTGGAGGTGTGAACAGTGCATTAGCAGATTCGTGTCAAAAAGACACTCGGATTCAGCATATTTACAATAAGTCTTCACAACCTTATATAGATCAGTTTATGACTGAAAACCCTGATTGGGCTGATGGGGAATTCTCATTTTATAGTGATAAACCATCATCAATCTGGAGCGGAAAAACTTATATCAACCCGAAGAATCCTGAATATATTCCTAATACGCCACAGAATACAGTAAAGAAGATTAATAATGATGTGACACCTAATTATTACAAAAAATTAGGAAATAGTTATGCTCAAAGCGAAAATGTGGGAGTGGGTACAACATATTTTTTTGATAAAGGTTACATTGGGATAAGCGCAGATCGAAAAAAAAGCGAATATGGTGTGCCAGGATTTTCAATGCAAAATCAATCATTTCAAGACCGCTATGTGATGCTTCCTGTTGGCGTGAAAATTGAGCAGAATCGCTTTGCTTTAGATTCATTATTGAAGCAACCAATTTCTATTTTTGAGAATATACACTTCAATCTACAACAGCTTTCGAACAAGTCAGGTGAGTATTTAGGTGCAACGCAAGCCAACGAATATAAAATCGATGAGCAATTAGCAGAGGTTTTAATGACACAAAAGTCATTTAAGAGTTTAACTGGTACTCTAGGTTTAAGTTTAAGAAATAGAGAAATTAAAGGTGATGGCAAGCAGCGGTATTTGCCGAACGTGAATACCAGTAATAAAGCTATATTTCTCCAAGAACAGTTAAATTTTAATAAGTTTTATTTTGATGCTGGTTACCGTTTTGAGAGTATAGAACATGAAATTCAAGACCAAACATTTAAGTTAGCGCGTAATGCTCGTAATTCAAAACTGGAAAATCAATCTTTCGATTTAAATCATTATTATATAGGGGGAGGACTAAATATTAATGATTACATTAATCTAAGGGCAAAATATGCAATTTCAGAGCGTGCTCCTGAAATTAATGAACTATATTCAAGTAATGCTCACTATTCAGTGATGACCCAAGAAGAGGGTAATCAGAACCTTGAGCCAGAAAAAGTCAAAAGTTTAGAATTAAGCATGATCGTGAATTGGAAAGAAGCTGAACTAAAAATAGTCGGTTACCAAATGATTTTTGATAATTACATATATCTCACGCATTCTGGTGCTTCTATGGCAAACCGCTTACCTTTGAAATATTGGACACAGACAGATACACAAATTACAGGTTTTGAAGTTGATGCAAATTATGATTTTGATCTTAATCAATATGGAAACTTAAAGCTTGGTGGTTTTGCCGATTTAGTTAAAAATAAAGCTACTGACCCTTCGAATATAAGATTGAACAATGATGGGGTTTATTTACCAAATATGCCAACAAACCGTTATGGATCTTATCTCGAATGGCAAAATAATTCTTGGTCAGCACAAGTATCAAGCACTTATTATGCGCAACCAAAATATTTAGGTAAGAATGTTAGTCAAGAAGTCCCTTTGCCTGCATATAATCTAGTCGATTTCAAAATTAATAAAAATTTGAATTTAAAGAATGCATCGTTTGATATTTTCTTAAATGGTACAAATTTACTTAATGAAGAAGCACGTCCTCAGAACTCACCTTTAAAATATATTGCACCGTTACCTGGCCGAGCTTTTCAAGTTGGAATAATGATGAGCATATAATTTGATGTAAAGATTCATTGGGTTGAAAAGGACTTCACTCAATTCATTAAAAGTTGAATGTAAATATTGAAACAAGCACCTTACGCACTACTTTTTTATTTTTAATGACTTTGCATAAGTAGAAGTACGACCTCCATTTTATTGCGACCTATCAATTTGATGAAATGATTTTTACCGTTCTGACATGGGAATTGTCCTTTAATGACATTAACAAGTTCTCTTTTAGAACTTAATGTGTAGCTATCTTGAGGAAGAGAAAAAGAACATGTATCCAAACACATTCAAAGATATGGCTTCTAAAACTTTATGGCCTTTATTTCCACGTCGTGTCGCTTTTGATTGGAATGACTCACCACTCCACTGGATGCCACAATCTCCAGTAGGAAGTCATGCTGTAAACCATTTCAGTTTTACACTTGTGCGAGGAGAGTACTTTTTCTGCCGTATTTTTAATAAGGCATTGCCATTCGTAACCGATGAAAAATTAAAAAAAGACGTAGAAACTTTTATTCGCCAAGAGGCGATTCATGCGCAAGCACACAAAGAATCTATCGAAAAATATATACAGCGTTATGGCGTTGATATTGAAGAACAATACGAGCGTGTAATTGAACTCTTTGATTACATGCTTGCAGATAAGCCGTTTGGAAAAGTTCTCCCTAAGCGCATGCAAAAATCTTGGTTATTGTTCCGTGTAGGTATTGTCGCTGCTGCAGAGCATTACACTTGCGCATTAGGCCAATATGCTTTGACGAAAGCCCACTGGGAAGAAAAAGGTTGTGACCCAGCAGTAAGTGATCTATTTACTTGGCACTGTGCGGAAGAAGTTGAACATCGAACGGTTGCTTTCGATTTATTTGAGCACTTAGGCGGTAACTATGCATTGCGTGCTGCAATCATGAGTATGGTGGCACCAATTTTCACTTATTTAATGGTTAAAGGCACACAAGAGCTTGCGGCAGTAGATCGTAGTTTACCTAAATCTCAACAAAGCTTAGCTCGCTTTGGTTTTTGGCAACAATGGTTTAAAGCGAGCTCTCAGGAGTTAGTACCAAGTCCTGTGTGGTTTATGACTACAGCTAAAAACTTCTTTAAACCTTCGTACCACCCTTACTATGAAGGCTCAACCGAGCTTGCATTGGATTATATAAATCGATCACCAGCAGTCAAACTTTATGAAGAAATGCAAAAAGGATTGGTGAGCTAATATGAATACGAATATTGAAAAACAACAAAGATATATTCAGTCGGCTGATGTCACGCTATCAATATATGAATGGGGCACAGCTGCAGACAATCGTGAAACACTGGTGTTTATTCATGGTTATCCTGACGAAGCACAAATCTGGGATGAACTGGCTTCACTACTGAAATCAGATTTTCATATTGTGACTTACGATGTAAGAGGTACAGGTTTATCTGGGGCTCCGTTATCTGAAGCGGGTTATCACATGGACTACCTCATTTCAGATTTAAAAGCAGTTATTGAACAAACGAGTCCTCAGCAGCCTGTTCATTTGATTGGCCATGATCTTGGTGCTCTCCAAGGTTGGGAAGCGATTTTAGATGATAAGTTAAAACCATATGTCAAAAGTTATACGGCTTTAGCACCTAGCATTGATCATGCTGGTATGTGGTTTAAAGAAAATCTGAACAGTAAAGAGCTGGCGAGACAGTTTGCTGCTATCAAGCAAATGATTTCTTCGAGTTATATGTTGTTTTTTAATATTCCAATTATTCCAGAGCTAAGCTGGTATCTGGGTCTATCAAAAATATGGCCACAAGTGGTTTCGCAACTCGAAGGTAAGAAAGTTAGACCACATCCTAATCAACTCAAAAATGCGGTACGTGGGTTAGGTTTCTATCGATTGAACCTATTTAAGCCATTAATTAACTCTAAAAAGCGTTATACCTCAGTACCTGTACATGTTTTATCAATGACCAAAGATCGCTTTGTGCCTCAACACATCGTAGATAAACAGGACAGATGGGTAAATTCATCTTTTACACGTACTGATATTCAGGCGGGTCATTGGGGGATTGCGAGCCATCCTGATTTAATCGCAGTACCTATTCGTAATTATATTCAAAAGCTCACTGCATAAAAAATAAAGCTGGAGGTCTAAGATGAAAAACGAATTAAAACTGGCGTCACCATTTCTTTTGAAAGATGGGTTTACACTCAAGAATAGGCTTATTAAATCGGCTTTAAGTGAAGGGCTGGCGCATACAGATGGGCGACCGAGCAAAGAGCTGATTCAACTATATCGAACTTGGTCGCAATCTGGAGTCGGAGTTCTGATTACCGGTAACGTGATGATTGACTCTAGAGCAATCGGCGAGCCGGGCAATGTCATTATTGAAAACGAAAAAGATTTTGCCTTAATCAAAGAATGGGCAGATGTTGCTAAATCTGGTGGCAGTGACGTCTGGATGCAAATAAACCATCCAGGTAAACAGGCAATTCGAGGATTAAATCAAGAAACAGTTTCACCATCAGCAGTACCGTTCGGGCCTAAAATGGCAGCAGTTTTTGCCACACCAAGAGAGCTGACTCAGGAAGAAATTGAAGATCTCATTCAACGCTATGCAACTACTGCAGAGATTGCCAAGAAAGCAGGCTTCTCTGGTGTTCAGTTACATGGTGCACATGGTTATCTAATTAGCCAGTTCCTTTCCCCGCATCATAACCGCCGTACAGATCAGTGGGGCGGAACTATCGAAAATCGACGTAGATTTGTTCTTGAGGTTTACAAGGAAATTCGCAATCGAGTCGGACCCGATTATCCAGTAAGCATTAAATTAAACTCAGCCGATTTTCAAAGAGGCGGTTTTACCGAAGAAGAATCATTGGCGACAATTCAAGCACTAGATGAAGTGGGAATTGACTTAATCGAGATTTCTGGCGGAACCTATGAAAAACCGATTATGCAGTTGGGTAAACCTAAAGATTCAACACTGTCTCGCGAAGCCTACTTTTTAGACTTTGCCAAAAAAGTCCGTGAACAAAGTAAAGTCCCCTTAATGGTGACTGGCGGTTTTAGAAGCCTACAAGGTATTGAAAGTGCTTTATTAAATGATGATTTAGATTTTGTTGGACTGGGGCGTATTTTTGCAATTGAACCGTTGGCATCAAAACGGTTGCTACAAGGGCTTGAAACAATAAACCAAGTTAAACCCTTAACTACAGGTATTAAATTCATTGATAACTTGGGGGCATTAGAAGTTACGTGGTATACGCGTCAAATGCATCGATTAGGACGTGGGCGTTTACCAATCCCCAATGAAAATGGCCTTAAATCTCTTATTCTGGATATTAAAGATAAAGGGTTGAGTATTTTCAAGACCCGTCGATTACGTGCCTCTTAAAATTATAAATTAACGGTTTATATCAATAAGGATATAAGTTATGTCGACCACTTATCAGATAAAAATATCGAGATTTAGCCTAGCCGCAAAGTTTATGGGAATTAGCTTTTTACTATTTTTTGCAGGTGCAGCACTTCTTATCTTTTTCAATATTCCTGCAATTTTACTTCAGTTCGAATGGGGTAAATTTCTTGTTCGATTAGTTCGCTGGGGGGAGTTGCAGGGCGGCGGTGAACTTTATGAGTTGATGATCTCAACCATCTATATTGTATGGGGCTGGTTTCTATTAAAAGCCGCCAATGAACCTTTAAAAAACTATATGTTTTTTGAATTTACCATGATTGCAAATATTGCTCATTTCGGTGCAATGCTTGTTATGGGTTTGGTGATGACACATGAGTCTCCACATTTGATTGGAGATGTATTTTTGGGGTGGGTCATGCTATTAATTTATATTTATTTCTGGTTGCCTGTCAGGAAAATATATAAATCTGATAGTGAGTTGAATCGTTCTGTTTAAGACCAAGGGATTGGGGGCGCGAAAATTGAATTCGAACCCTTCACTGTAGATTATCCAGCAAACCAAATATTTTGATGATCACACATTGGGCTTAAATGTTTAATGCGTAGGTTGTCTTGCTCAAAATCACCGCTCCCTCCAACAATATCTAATTCGCTGCCTAGAGCGATATGCTTGCCTTTATAACTTAACGTTTCTTTTTCAGAATCCCACTGAGCGGTGTGTTCTGGAAAGATAATGAGTATATCGTTCACATAAAGACACTCTTGTTTTAGCTGCAATATTCCTTTTAAGCGTGCTGAAGCTGAAACACCATTAAACTGATAAACAGGGAGTTTTACAGCGCTTGTATTTTCGTTCGCTTCTTGCCGCTGACATCCTGTAAGAGCTACCAACACAACTATGCAAATCAATTTATGATTAATACCCAATTTTGTTCCTTTAGGGGCTTCCATATATTTTTGATAGTAATGGACTAACGTTGCATATCAACATTTAGATTGTTAGAGAAGATTTCATCTCATTATATTTTACTAATTTATATATTGTTATCTTTTTCGTCTGTTTTTTTGGGCAAAATATGACGTGTCATCCACCAAAATAATAGTGCCAACAGACTCACACCTGCACCTAGAGCACACACGCCACGCCATCCAGCATATGCGTAAGTAGCGGTTGTACTGATAGCACCCAGTCCACTACCAATTGCATAAAATAGCATGTAGAGCCCAACAAGCCGGCTATGAGCTTCTGGACGAGTACGAAAAATCATACTCTGATTAGTCACATGTAAAGCTTGCCCGCCCAAGTCTAGCAATACTATGCCAATCACCAGTGCCCAGAGAGAGTACGCCATGAGTGAAAGAGGACTCCATGCAATTAATAATATAACGAGTGCCGCCACACTTGTACGCTGAGCATATCCGCGGTCGGCCCATTGTCCCGCACGTGCAGCGGCCAGAGCACCAACGACTCCGACTAGACCAAAAGATCCAATAATCGTATGTGAAAAACTATAAGGTGGCTCACTCAAAGGCAATACCAGTGCGCTCCAAAAAATATTGAATGCCGCGAACATGAGTAAAGCTAAGACACCGCGCACTTGTAGCACTTTTTCTTGATGGAGTAGTTTTAGCATAGAAGCCAGAAGCTGCGGATAGCGCATTGAAACCGGTTGAACTTTTAAATGAGGAAGTCGTCTCCAGAGTGGTAACGCAATCATGAGCATGATGATTGCTGCACAAAAGTAAACGCCACGCCAACCCGCTACATCACTGATTCCTCCTGAAAACACTCGGGCAAGAAGTAAACCAATGAATACACCACTTTGTGCAGTGCCGACCACATGTCCTTGCTCATGTGGGAGAGCAGCACTCGCAGCATAAGCAATAAGCCCTTGTGTCATGGCTGTACCGAGTAAACCCACAGCAAGCATTCCTGCCAAAAGAACAACAACAGAATGAGCAAATGCAACAACTAGCAATGCAGATACCAAAGCCAGTAATTGTATAGCCATTAATCGACGCCGATTTACAAGATCACCCAACGGCACCAGAAACACGAGGGCCAGTGCACAACCAATTTGCGTGGCTGTAACTACACCACCGATGGCAGCATGACTAATGCTAAAGTCCCTAGCCAATATGTCGAGCAAAGGCTGTGCATAATAGACATTTGCAACGCTTGCACCACTTGCAATAGCAAACATCAAAATTACGCTACGAGGCATGCTCGAAAGCGGTCTATTGTTTGCTGTGGGTGAGGTTGAAGATGCAAGAGAAGCTTTCATAACCCTAAATCCATTTAATCTGGTTTTAAAATGAAACTAGTTGAATATTAGATTGACTAGTTTTAAAATGCAACTAGATATTTTATTCCTGATTATTGGTAGGGGAACTCAATGGCGAACTCTACAGCTTCAAAAGAAGAACCTTGTCCTGTTGCGCGCTGCGTCAATCTCATAGGAGATCGATGGTCACTGCTTATTGTGCGTGATGCTTTTGATGGTATGCGCCGTTTTGGAGATTTTCAGCGCAGCTTAGGAGTGGCGCGAAATATTCTTTCTGATCGACTGAAAAAGTTAGTTGATGCAGACGTTCTTGAAATGCAAGATGCTTCGGATGGTACGGCTTATCAAGAATATGTGTTGACAGCTAAAGGGGAGAGTTTGTTTCCAGTCGTTGTGGCTCTACGACAATGGGGTGAGCACAACTTATTTGAAAGTGGTGAGCGGCACTCTCTGTTAATTGATAAAAATACAGGTCAGCAAATTCCATTTATGGCACCAGTCGCAGCAGATGGAAAAGTGCTCAATGCGTCTGACACTCAAGTGCAAAAAGTGAAATGAAATTAATCGCGCCATCTCATTCTTTTGCAACTGTAAAAGCGGAGAAAAGAAAAATTAACCTTTCTTAACTTAAATTTTGGGCAATTAGTTGTTAACCTTGCGCGTCAAATTAAGGTGAGACTATGAGATTTATATTCCTCTTTATCAGCGCAATTTCTATTCCATGTTATGCAGCTTCAGAAGCAATGCAGCTTCATTACTGCGAAACTGTTAAAAAAGCAGCAAGTGGCGTGATGGATGCTAGACAACATGAGGTGCCAGCTAAAGAGCTACATGACATAGCGAATCATCTTGAAGAGGAACAAGCCAAACAAATTTATCAAGAGCTTATCAAATCTGCATATTCTTCAAAATTATTTGAAGATCCTCTCATTAAATCAAAAGCTGTCGAAAATTTTCAAACCACATGGCATGAACAATGTTTAGCAAAAGAATTAGCTAAAAATATTTGAGGGTGTTAGTGGGAAATAGTTAAAATTATGAAGTTGACTTTGGGTAAACATAAGTTAAATTTTTATAGCTCTAATTCACCTTGCTTATTTTTAATTTCAACAGGTTTTATAAAATCACAATATATCATGACTTCTGAACCTTTCATTTTAAAATATGCACTATAATTTAAATCATAGTCATCTTGTCTATATCCCTTATAAATATCTTTAATTTCCTGACAGTTATCATATGAAGCTATCCATTTTGTTTGGATGTTATCTAAAGCTTCTCGAATTTGTACGTGATTTTCATGTACATAGAAATTGCGATAAAGACCTTGGCCTTTAACGTAATAAGGAGGGTCAAGATATATTAAAGAATTTTTTGGTAAAAGATTATCAACTTTATTAAGTAACTCTAAAGCATCATAGTTATATACTTTAATGTGAGTGCTATGCTTACCAATTTTCTCAATTCGTTTTGATAAATTTTGTTTATGAAAACGGACATCTAACTTGTAGTTACCATTTTGATTTTTCCCTCCAATTACGCCACCTTTCAAGATACCTGATCGATTAGTTCGATTTAGAAAAAAAGTTGCAAAGCCATGATCTAGTTGACTAAATTCTTCAGGTTTGGAGAGGATGTGTTTTTGTTTATGCCATTCATCAATGGTAATTGGAGTATCAATTATAAGCTTAAGAAAAGATTCAGTATTCTCAATGATAGATTTCCAGAAGTTGAAAACTGCAATATCATAATCATTAATATGAATGTTTTTACAATAGCCACTATAAAGTAAATCTAAAGCGACACCAGCTCCTCCCGCATAAGGTTCGAGATAATCAGCATTAAGGTTATTTGTCTCCATTAGTTTTTTTACAAAGGGAGAAAATTTTCCTTTACCACCGGGATAGCGAAGTGGAGTGTTAAAGTTAGCCATTTGTATATTTAATCAAAAATCATCAGTTTTGGCCACTTTTTTTATTGGGTAAAATAATTTCCAAAATAACTCTAGATATGAAATACTGTATATTATTGAAATGTTTAACAAATTCTTTGTGATCTAAAGTAACATAATCTGAGGAATGCTTATTGCAATTCCCTTCATTGGAAAGCCATGTTAGAGAATGACGGATTGTTGTTTGCTGTTCTTTTGAAGAAATGAACTTTTTTATATGATTATTGTAGTAGCTAGTAAAGTCAGTATCTGACCACCCTGCGACTCTTGGTAAACTATCTAAAAAAGACCACGCAGCTACAACAGCAATAATTACATACTTTTTACTATTTAGCTCTGTTAATGACTTATAAATTAAAGAAAACTTGTGTACAGCTAATTGATTTAATGCATTAATTAAAAAGTTATTTTCCTCTATTAATGAAGGAATATCCGGTATTTCTAATTTAGCTTTTGGCTCTATAAAAGGTAACCCAATTTGTGGGGGAGGAATTAGTCCTGTTTGAGGGCTTAGTGGAACAATAGGATTAGGGAGTATAGGTGTTTGAGGTGCGATTGGTGGTGTAACTGGTTTTACTTCTTTCTTTCTTCGCGTTCTAGGAGGCTTTTCAATATCCAGTTTATGAAATCTATACTCGAAAAATTCGGATAAGAATGCTTCTGAAGCATAATTTTTTCCTCTAGATAAACCTATTTCATTATTATCAATCGCTTTAATTAACTCTTTAACAAGTTCAATAGCAATTGAAAAAAAGTTAGATTCAGAATTAAGTATCGCTTTTTCTTCATTGAAAACTTCAAAATGAATATAGTTATTTAAATATGCATGTCTGATAAGTCGTTTGAATACCTCAAAAGAGAACCTAGGTGATTGAACATAATTATTTGAATCAATATCAATCGAAATAACATGGAGTAAAATTGCAATAGCTCGCCAATCTGCATCCTCAATATGGGCATCATATCGAAATTTTGCGGTAGCGAAAGCTGACCAATGTATACGAGAAATTCCTTTCCCTGCAGCATGTCTTTCATAAACAGTTTTTAAGATATCTTGTTTGTCTGCACTGACAAAGCATCCAATTTTATTTAAGTTGAAGGGGAGAGATTTTTTATCAATTTTTTTAATAAGATCTTCTATGCGTTTACTTGGCGCTAATGATGGGTCATTAATAACTTTAAGAATAGAAACTCTTCTATTTCCATCTAAAACAATATTTTCATTTTTTTCATTTGAGAAAACTAAAGGGTAGTCGCCAATATTATTTGAAATAATATCATTTAATAAATTCTCAAAATTAGTGGGGCTATCACGATAAATCAGGTCAATACACTCTTTTTGATTATGTGCTAGACCAAATCGATAATTTTCTTGATCAAGTAAAAGTTCATTTATTTTAAAGAACTTTGTAGTATTAAAACGCATATTGAACCTTCAAAATCATTTTCACACATCCCGAAACACCCCTTCGGAGCATTATGGTATTTTCATACTATTTAGGGTTTAAGAGATCTAAATACATACCGTTGCTTTTTACATTCAATTTCTTGAAAGTTACTTTCGTTTTTCTCGCCACCTGCAACGATAACCAAATCACCTGTTTTTAAATCACTTATTTGAAAGTCAGGATTTACATACTTTAACATTTGGTTTGAGTTCTGAAAACATCCATTATTAAATAATATTTAAACTATAATTATTTTTATCAACTTTAAGGTTAGTACCGTTGGAACAAAGTCTGCAGTAGTCCTATGTTTCCATCTACTAATAAATTATATAAGACTCATCTCATACTGAAATTGATATAGGAAATTTAGCCAACAAAGACGGCCGTGGGTGTTGTGGTAGAATGTAAAGCGTTTCTTTAAATACAAATTTTAATTAGCTCAAGCTAACTACCAGACAATAAAAAAACCACCTAATTCTTTCGAATTAAGTGGTCTTTAAATTTTGGAGCGGGAAACGAGACTCGAACTCGCGACCCCAACCTTGGCAAGGTTATAATAAATATTAAATAACAATAGGTTATATTTTAATGGTGTCGAAGTGGTGTCGAATAATTTTTTACAATTTTCTAGGGTTCATCTATACTTTTATTATAAGAAAAATTGATCAGCAAACAAATATTATTGGTGAAGTGGTATTAGAATATCTTTTAAGTCTCAAGTTAATAGAACTTTTTAATTTAAAGAAGTTAGCAAAAATTTATTGATAAATTAGGTTTTTAAAATTATGTGTTATTCAAACAACTTTTGGTCATGGGTGGGTTGTAATGCTGGACAAATCCAAATATTGATTGCTGTAATTGCCTTACTGTTAGCTATTATCCCTATCCGACACGCATATAAACAATTTAAGCTTAGTAATGCTCAAAGAGCATTTGAGCTAAAAATGAATCTATATCGACTCACAAATGAAAATATAGTTGAAATAACTAAAACATATGAAAAATACTCTAAATTAATCTCGGAATATGAATATGTTAATAGTATTTTACTAGAAAAAGGTGATCCAGATGCTTCGACTATTTCAAATAGTCTAGAAAATCTAAAGGATCAAAAGAAAGAACTTTTTAAACAAATCGAAGGTCTAGATCAATTTGGTATATCTTTATCAAATACTAACTTTAGTAACCTTGATGAATTAGAAGATAAAATAAATCTATCTATTAAGATTTTGGTTCAATCCGCTATAAATAATGTAGGCTCGTTGAACATAGAAGATTCCTTTAGAGCAGTAAAAAAAGTAAAGAATATTTCTTAATTTGATACTACGAAAAATAATGAAGGCGCTTTAAGCGCCTTTTTAGTTTTTACGTCTAGACTGGCGTTGCTGCCTTTGAATATTTAAATTTTCAAGAACGGGCATAACTTCATTCGGATCGTAAAGATGCTTGCCATCAGTTCCTTTATTGAATGGACGAAGCTCATCAATAATCAATTTACGAGACAGGCTATAGCGATCCATTAACCATGCTGCAGTAACACGGTTTGGTATTTCCTCAGCTTTCATTTCAATGACTTTTCCAACATTAGGAATGATTTCATGAATGAAAACCTGAGGTGGTTTTTCTGCTTCAACAACGACTATATATTTTCCCATACCTTATACCTATCTAATTACCCCTAAATACTGCAATGTTCTCAAGAGTGGCCGCAGAGGGTCAGCAATACAGTCACTCATGTAGAACATCGCAGTTCTAAAATTGTTTTACTTTCTCCAAGTCGCTTCTTTAAATTTCGCCTCATCTACTAAGTTATCGATTTGAGACGGATTCACATTGTCGTAGTAATGGTTCATCAAATTGCCAAACACAATTAGGGTTCGAGCTGAGGATGAGTAACGGAAGCTCATATAAATTCCTCCATGGCTTCAAAAGCATTTTTACGTGCTGAAGCCTGATTCTTGAGTAAAGAGATATGAGCATCCTTAATCAGCTCATTATTGTGCATAACACGTTGTTTGGCGTGGAGGGCAGAGGTCGCTTCAATACGACCTCTTAGAGTGCCGTTGCCATGTAGTTTGGCAACATACCTAAAGATATAGGTACTTAAGCGCTCCATCCCTCCATGTCCTTTTTTGCTTTGCATGCCTTCACAATCTGGCTTTCAAAGCTGGTGCCTTTGAAGCGTTTATAGATTGTGGCCAGATCTGCCTCATTTTGTGTATGTTGAATTGCTTGTAGTGCTTGTTGGAATTCAGCCGTAAGTTGTTGGGCTGCATTCGGCTGTTGCTGCGGGTTTTGTGGAGTTTGCTGCTGTTGAGGTTGAGCTGTCTTTTGCTGAGTCTTTTCTTCCTCAGGTAAGTCTTCACCGGCATAGATATATAAACCTAAACCGTGTACTGCAATGCCTTTAACCAGACAACGCATCATGGCCTTGTTGATGTCAAATGCATTCGGTTTAGCAATCGCTTTATTTCGATAGTCCATCACAGGCAAGAACATGTACATGGTTTTACCGAATACGGTGACATCACAATGAACCATCATAGATCCATCCGGAAAAGTCATTGGATCACGAAAAGCCCAGTTTGCTTGTGGATCTATGCGCATGAGTTTGTCCACGGCCCAAGCCCAAGACAGATATGACATGTTGTTTTTCTTTTCGATATGTCCAGATACGCTAATCGCTGCTAACTGTTCAAAGTGGTTAGTACTTTCATTATTTAAAACGGTTGGATTAATTGCTGCATTCATTTTTCTTATCCTTATTTTGAACCAGTAAAGCCGCGCTTCTTCTTATAAGCTTTACGGTCATTTGATGGAATGTGTGAGGCAGCTAAATCCTTAGCAAGTTGCTTTGAGCGCTGGAAGCTAATCTCATTCATTAAGGCTGTATAAACCTTAGGGCGCTTCATCTTAAACACTTCAACATTTAAAGGAGTCTTCACTTCACCTTTTACCGTGTACAGCACACTGCCGTTTGCATTAGCTGCGTAAACGGTCCAGCCGATACGAACAGAGTAGAGACCAGTTAAGCGATCATGACCGATATAGGCTTTCATGCCCTCTGGATGTGGTTTGAATTGAGCATTCATGATTAGCCTCCCATCATCCAAGATGCAGCGGCTACTGCAATCACCCAAAGGATGAGTGAAAGGGCAATAAACTTAATGAAGTCGATTGCATTGGCTTTGATGGTGGCGAAACGAGAAGGACGCTGTTCTTCAACAGTCGGGTGTTGATATAAGCGTGATGTGGTTTGACTAGGAATAGGGTTTTGTTTCATACTTGCCTCGCGTAATGCAAAGCACATCGGAAGGTAGAAGAGTCGATGTGCTTTTTTTGTTGTCCATGAGAGAAATATGAACTATCGGTTCAATTTAGTCAAGAACTATTGGTTCGTATTTACGGGTGGTTAATTTTAAAATCATTTTTTTTGTTATTTTTCAATATTTTTTTTAAAAAATATCAGTGTTAATATATAAATTAGGGAAATATATTTTTTAAATTTTTATTAAATTGAGATATGACTAATTTTAAGGTATTAGATTTGTTTGCTGGTGCTGGAGGAATGGCAGAAGGCTTTTTACAAGCTGGTTTTTCAATTCCTTACGCATCAGATAAAAGTGAACAAGCAGCATTAACATATCAATACCGACATATAGATCAACTTGGTCATGCGTTAAAGTATTTTTGTGGAGATATTCAAGAGTTAGCTACTGAAAAAAATTTAAAAGATTTTTTAGATAAAGATTTTAATAAAATTGATGTCATTTGCGGTGGACCTCCATGCCAAGGTTTTAGTATGGCTGGGAAAAGAAATCCTGATGATCTCAGAAACCAACTTGTAAGAAGTTACATTAACATTTTGAGACAAGTTCAGCCAAAATACTTTGTTATGGAGAACGTTGTTGGTATTTTGTCGGCCAAATTTTCATATTATGAAGGACAATCTAAAATATATGAAAATGAGCTAGTAACTAAGGTATTAATCAAGGAGTTTTCCGAAATTGGTTATTCCCATGTAGTAATTAAAACTCTTGATGCTAGTGATTATGGTGTGCCACAACGGAGAAAACGGGTTTTTTTCTTGGGAACAAGAAATGATATTAATGAGATATTATTACACCCTCAACCATCTCAAAAAGTAAAAATTTCGGCAAAGCAAGCTTTAGCAGATCTAGAAAATATAGATATTGGAACAAAACTTGAAAAATATTTAAAAAAAGCCACTTCTGAATATCAACTTAAATCTCGAAAAGGTCGTACATTAAAGGTAGACGGTACTGAGGTTAAAAATAAAAAATTAAAAAATCATGAAACAAGTAAACATTCAAATTTAATAATTGAAAGATTTGCCTTATTGAAAGCAGGTGATGATTTTAAAAATGTTTATCAAATGCTTTCAGATGAGCTTAAAGAAAAATATAAGACAAAAAAACATAATTGTAGGCGAATGATACCAGATGAACCTTCGCCAACAGTTTTAACTTTACCT
Source organism: Acinetobacter sp. V102_4 (assembly GCF_031799005.1). Taxonomy (NCBI): domain Bacteria; kingdom Pseudomonadati; phylum Pseudomonadota; class Gammaproteobacteria; order Moraxellales; family Moraxellaceae; genus Acinetobacter; species Acinetobacter sp. V102_4. The sequence continues at coordinate 178,127 of NZ_JAVQNR010000049.1, forward strand.
GATGATATGGTGCATTATTCAAAAAATAGAATTCTAACTGTTAGAGAGATGGCAAGATTACAATCCTTTGATGATAGTTTTGAGTTTCTAGGTAAAAGAACAACAGGAGGCCATCTTAGAAAACAGGAGACACCTCAATATACTTTAGTTGGCAATGCTGTTCCCCCACTTTTAGCAAGGGCTATTGCAATAGAAATTAAATTAAACTTAGAGAAGCTAAAATGAATAAAGAAATACTTTATTTTCAAACAAGTTCAGGTATAAAAAGTATTGTTGGAAGAGACTTAATTACAGATAAATTTGTAGCAATTTTTGAACTAGTAAAAAATTCATATGATGCAAATGCTACTTATGTAAAAATTATTTTTGATCAGGATAAAATTATTATTAGTGATAATGGCCATGGTATGTCAAAAGATGATTTAATAAATAAATGGCTGAATTTAGCTTATTCTGATAAGCAAGAGGGAAGTGCAAATAATGATCGAGCCTTTGTTGGTTCAAAAGGAATAGGACGTTTTTCGGCTGATAGACTAGGGACAAATCTTTTAATAAAAACAAAAAGAAAAAATGATCAGAAAAGTCATCAATTAAAAGTTGACTGGAGTAAATTTGATTTAGATTTGAGTAAAAGATTTGAGACAATTGAAACTGAATATACTAATAGTATTGTTGACACTGTGAATGAATCATTTACATATTTAGAAATTAGTAATTTAAATGAACAATGGGGAATGGAACAGATAAATAAAGCTAAAGAAAGCCTCCGTCGTTTAAAAAATCCCTTTTTAAAAGAAGATGGTTTTAAAATAGTTGTAGTTAATAAATTAAATTTACTTCCTCAGGAAGAAATCATTGAAAGTAATATAGCAGAAGTTTTAAAAGATAAAAGTATAACTATAGAAGCAGATTTTAATGAAAAAATTAAAGTTACTCTATTTGATAGAGGGGAAAAAATATACCAGACAGAAGAAGAAAATCACTCAATTCTAAGATATTGTCCTATTAATATAAATATTAATTATTTAACTTATTCTGCAAAATTGACTTTTACAAGACGAATGAAAGTAGAACCTGTTAACTATGGAAATATTTTTATATATAAAAACAACTTTAGAGTAATGCCTTATGGTGAAAGAGATTATGATTTATTTTCATTAAATATGCGAAAAACTCAAGGTCATAGTAGATATTTAGGTACCCGTGAATTACTTGGTTTTATTGATATTAAAGATGTTAATAATTTGTACTTTAAAGAAGCATCTTCTCGTGACTCAGGGTTTGTAAATACTATATATTTAAAAGAGTTAGAAAAATTATATCTTGATTATATCCATCGCCCATTAGAGTATTATGTTAACTTAATTTCATGGGGTGAAATTAAATCTATTAATCAAGAGAATGAGGCTCAAAAAATCTCGATTGAAGACATTTCTGAAGAAGGCGTTGTCAAGTTTAAGAATTATCTTTCACGAAATAAGAAACTTGTATATTTTAAAAATGAGCTAAATTTTGAGGAAAATAAACCTGAAATTAAGTTGGACAAAATTGTTAATTCTATTACTGATAAGAATGACTTAAAAACAATTAAACCTCTCGTTAAAGAGTTAAAAAATAATGTTACAGAATTAAAAAAAGAGCAAATTCTTGCAGAAAAAAAAGTTAAAGAGCAACAAAGCACTTTAGTTAAATTAGAACAACAGAATCAAAACCTTTTAAAGAAAAGAACTGAAAGTTCCTATGGTGAACAGTTAAGTCATCATTTAACTACATATACTGATAGACTTGAGTGGGTAGTTAAAGATTTACAAAATTTTTCTGAAAAGTTGGATGTAAACTTACAAAGCGAATTAATAGATACTATTCGCTCTGTCCAAAGAACAAAACATGAATTAAGTATTTTCAAAGATATTCTAATTAATAGTGATTTTGATACAAGAGCTAAATTTAAATATAATTTAAAAGATATATTAGATTGGTATATTAAAGAAAAAAATCTTCATATTCTAATCTAGATATTCTAGTAGTTGGAGAGCAGCAATTTATAATAATATGCAATATTGTAGAGTTAATACTTACATTGGATAATTTTTATAATAATGCATTTGAGCATGGTGCAAAATTTATTCAATATAATTTTGTTAATGAAAATGAACTATTAATATCAAGTGATTCACAAAAAATCCCCGAAGATTTGTATGATAAAGTTTTCGAATTAGGTTTTTCCACAAAAGATAAAGGAACTGGAATTGGGTTGGATCAGATTAAAGGCTTTTTAAGTAAATCAAAATATTCAATTAAAATTGAAAATAATGAAAGTTTAGTTACTTTTAAAATCTATAGGGGGTAATATGAGACTTGATTTTAATGTAATTCTTGTGGATGATGAAGTTGATGATCCAGATAATAGGCGATCTATTTTTGAGTATAAACGTGTAGTTGAAGATCGTCTTAAATTAAAAGGTTTTAATCCTTTAATTGAAGTTTTTTCTAATCCAGATAGTGTCGCTAGTTTGCCTCTTTCAAAAAAGAGACGTATTGATCTTTATATTAGTGATAATAATTTAGGTGAGAATGAACATGAAATAAAAGAAGGAATTGACCTTTACTTGACTTTAAAAAAACAATTTCAATGTGATTTTTTACTGTATACAAGGTCTAATAAACAGTCAATTATTCAGAAGTTAATAAAAGACTTATCTGATGAGCAAGACCCAAATCTTTTTACAAAATTTTCTTTTGTAAGTAGATCCAATAGTAATGAGTGGCATAGTTTTACTTTCGAACTAATTAATCGGATTGTGAAAATTAGAGAAGAATTTAATAATTTAAGAGGATTATTCGCTGCAAAAATTTCAAAGATTCAAATATATTTAAAATCTTTACATGGTTTTAATGAAGAAGATAATATTGATCTCATAGATATTTTGAAAATTTCACATGAAAAACAATATATTACCCTAAATCAATGGCAGAGATTAACTAAATTGCGATATTTACGAAATGCTCTTTTACATAATGATGAAGTGTATGATGGTGAATCAGACTGCTATAAATTAGAGTATAAAGAACCATCATTTAGTAATGGAACAAATTTTACTTTAAATTCAAAATGGTTAATTGAATCAACTACAAACTATACTGATCTTAGAAGACAGTTAGATTTAATTGAAAGAGAAATTTTGCCTTGATTTATAATGTGAATTGGGGGATTTTAACTAATTCACATTAAACCTCTCTGTACAACCCAACTACTTTTCCAACTAGTTTACAACCCTCATGTAGATACATGATTTTTTCACGCCACTTAGGATTTAGTGGTTCTAAATACATACCATCCGTTTCAATCACTAGCTTTTTAAAAGTAGCTTCTTTTTCACCTTCACATGAAACTATAACTAAATCACCAGTTTTTAAGTCACTTACTGGAAAATCTGGATTTACATAAATTCTATCATTTGGTTCAAACTTTGGTGCCATCGATTCTCCTCTTACTATTAATCCATATCCATTTTTACCGCATTTCGGATTGTGAGGTAACCATTCATTAAATTCAGTTCCACTAGGTACAGATTCAATAGAAGTCCAAGTTCCCGCTTCAACCCAAGATATAACTGGGATTAAATTTCCTAAAACTTCTATTTTTTGATTGATATCAATATTCCTATCTAAATTCTTTATTAACTCATCCTGCTGAATGGCTTGAGACATTGAGCCTGTACCTGATAAAAGCCATTCAGAATTAACTTTTAAAAACTTCGATAAAAGAGGGATTTTTGAGGTTTCAGGTATGGCATCACCATTTAACCATTTTCCCGCGCCTTTATCGGAAATATTAAACTCTCGGCTCAAAATACGTGCCCGTCCTCTAGCTGGATAGCCTACAGCGTCCATGGCTTTATGAAGACGTTGTGCAAATTCTTGCTTAACTGAATCTATTTGTGAAGTCATTACATCACCATTCTGAACCATTGGTTCAATAATAAATGTTATTGAATGAACTATCAGTTCCTGTTAAAGTTGAACCAATAGTTCATTATTGGGTTTGGTATGAGTACTATAAAAGAAGTAATTCATGATGCTGGCGGAGTTTGTGCGGTGGCATTTTCTGTTCAATTAAGTGAAAGATCTATTTATAAATGGATTGAAAAGAATTGCTTACCCCGTTCGGAGTACACAGGCGAAAGCAAATATTCAAAGTTAATTGCACAGTTATGCGAAAACTTTACTGAACAAGAAATTCTTAAAATTGGTAATCCGCGAAAGTCAAAAAATATAGAGCATAAGAAAGAAGAAATCCCTATGTAATTTTAATAGGCAAGGGAGCTGCTCTTTTAATGAGAACCGATGAAATGAATGAAGCAAGAGAGTTGGGCTTTTTAGGTGGAAAGCTCGATAACCCTGTAACGGTCAAATTTAATGATTTAACCGATGAATCCATCGAAGGTGTGGCTAATGCCAGCGACATGACGAAAGCAGACTGGATACGAGAAGCTTGCATAGAAAAACTCTTGGTGGAGAGACGCAAGTTCAATCGTATGCGAAAGGTATGGGGTCATCCTAAGGAAACAAGAGATGCCAGAGGATGCCATGAGAATACAGGATCAAATTTAGAGCATTAAAAAAGGCTGATCTCGTGGATCAGGCTTCTAGGCATTCAATTGAGGTGAATCAAATGAACAGAAATAATTTATCAGAACAACCAATCGAACTCAACACACAGGAGTTTGTAGTGGGCGATATGGTAGTTGTTAATGAACTGGAACATAAAGAAATTTTTGAAGTATTTGGTTTTTACTACAGCACCCCTAAACGACTTTTTGTTAAGTCAGCATGCGGGAAGCAGTTAGATCTACCAGTTCAATTCTTTAGATCGGCATCAATTGCTGAGTTAGAAGCAAAACGTCGATTAACTGCAGAAGAATTAGCACGGGCGGAGGTGTCATGAGTAGTTTAAAACATCCGCTTATCCGTTATCACGGTGGCAAGTTCCGGATCGCTGATTGGGTTATCTCACATTTTCCCGTCCACAAAACTTATGTTGAGCCATTTGGTGGAGGAGCATCCGTTCTATTTACTAAAGAACCTAGTGTTATTGAGGTCTATAACGATTTAGATAATGAGGTCGTGAATTTATTCAAAGTACTCAGAGAACCAGACCAACGAAGATGTTTAGAAGAGAAATTGTATTTAACGCCATTTGCTCGCACTGAATTTTATGATGCCTACGATGAAACCGAAGACCCTGTAGAAAAAGCGAGAAGAATGATCATTCGAGCACAAATGGGTTTTGGTTCAGCTGGAGCAACTAAAGGAAAAACCGGTTTTAGAATGGCGGGAGGCCGACAAAAGAATTATGAAATTGCGTTATGGGAACGTTATCCAAATCGATTATTGCAGTTTGCTGAGCGTTTAAAACAGGTTCTTATTGAAAACCAGCCAGCTGCAAAAGTGATTAACCAATATGACGATGAGAACACATTATTTTTTGTGGACCCACCGTATGTAAGAAGTACTCGAACATCAAACATGACGGCTTATCGATATGAAATGAGTGATCAGGACCATATCGATTTATTAGATCTATTAAATCAGGTCAAAGGCAAAGTCATTTTATCGGGTTATGACCATGAAATTTACAACTCACGCTTAACACACTGGGTAAAGAAAACTAAAGCTGTACAGGCCTCAGGGAATAGAGGTGGTGTGAGTCGCCAAGAATGCCTTTGGATTTCTCCAAATGCCCAACAAACCGATTTATTTGGAGTGGGCTTATGAGTCTGGACGCAACCATTTGGGCTTTCAAAGCAGAGGTTAAAACTTCAAGTCAGAGACTCGTTTTATTGGCTTTGGCTGATAGAGCGGGTGAGTCTCACAAGTGTTACCCAAGCATTAAACGTATGGTTAAAGACACTGTGCTAAACCGTAAAACGGTGATCAAAGTATTAGATGAGCTAGAAGCAATTTCATTAATTAGATTCACAGGTGAAATCACAGGAAATGGTGTGAAGGTTTACCAGTTAATTGGTGTGATGGGCCGTGAAGAAAATGATTTAACCAGTCCCAAAAAGGGGACTAGTACCAATAATGGGACTAGTTCCAATTTCGGTACTGGTTCCAAAAGCGGTACTAGTACCAATAATGGGACCGCAACCAGTCCCAAAAACGGTACCGAGACCAGTCCCAATATTGGGACACAGAACCTATCAGGGAATCTATCAGTAGAATCTATAAATAAAAAAACATGGTTGAGTTTGAAAAAACTTGGTGAAGAAATTCGTTTGGCAACTGATCAGGATACTTACGAGCAGATCAAAAATGCAAATTGGTTTGATCGAGAATTACGTGCATTTGAACTCTACAACGCCGAGAAGAATCTTTGTGATGAACTCATGCATTACCACTTTGCAGATTGGTTAATCAACGCATGTGGCAAATACCAAGCTCGTGAACAGACCGCTTTCCGGAATTCAGGGTCGTCAGTACGAGGCGCGCCGAGCGCTCAAGAAAAACTGAGCGACAAACAGGTTCACACCTTCGCTCAAAAACTTTCACAACATCCTGAATTCGCAAGCCAGTTTGCTGCTGCAGGGGAAAGCTACGATCAGCTCGCAGCACGTATCGCCGTGAAACTTAGCGATCCAACTCAGGCAAAACAATGGGAACCATATCTCAAGCAAGTTGGCTTTAAAGGCACATTGCAGGGTGCAGCATGACAGACCTCTACGATGTCAACGTAGCGCTCTTGGAAAGTGAGCTCATCGCTTTTGAAAAGGGGGTTGCATGTCTAGCATGAGTTTAGCTGAATACCGTGAATTATTTCCAGTGAAGACAAAGAAGCGCCGTTCAGCAAAGCAAGGTATCAGACAGCCAAGTGAAGGCGAGACAGTACTGGTAACACACTTAAGAGCATGCAAGATCAGTTTTGAGCAGGAATATAAATTCCATCCAAAACGCAAATGGAGAGCTGACTTTCTGATTACCGATACAAAGATTTTGGTAGAGGTTGAAGGCGGGATTTGGATGGCAGGTGGTGGACGTCACACAAGGGGTAAGGGTTACATCGGGGATATGGAGAAATATAACTCGGCGGCAATGATGGGTTTTACAGTTTTACGGTTCAGTACAGAGCAAGTTAAAGCAGGCGTGGCGATTAAACAAATTGAGCAATTGGTGGGTGAGAAATGAGTGCAGCTTTAAAAACACAACAAATGGACTGGTCAAAATATACTATTGATGGTTGGTTAGAGCAGTTTGGCGCTTGGTGTGAAACAGTTAGAATGAAAGGCGGTGATCTACCGGACGGACTTCATATCAATCAAATTTACTGGTTGATGCGTGAATCAAGTAAAGAACTACCAAAAAGTAAATCTTACATTCGATGTGAGATAAATGATTTTGAAGCAGACCACATACAATCAATACTCAAGACTGTGTTTAAATCTGAAAAATGTGATTATACAACCAAGTTTGCAGTGATGTGTTTAGTAAAACATAAAGTTGAGAACAGATCCTTAAGTGCAGTTGCAGCAATTACCAATCAGTCTAAAGGTCAAGTGAATATTATGGTTAGTTGTGCTAGATTTTACCTTCTTGGTAAATATAATTTTCTAACAATGGTGTAAGTATGTATAAGACTGAATTGATAAAATCACAAAACCCTACAAGTATTAAAAACAAAGTTCAGGCATGGCTTGATGAGCAATCTTTATCAAATTCTGGTTTTAAGGTAATTTCAGTAAGTTACACATATGAACCTGAGAAAGGATATCGAGCATTTATCACATATAAAGAGTAGCTTGACCGTTTAAACGCGATATGGCATAGTTTTGTTATAGTGTTCGAAGTGTAATTAAAACACTGGTATTAAAGCTCATCATTTGGTGGGCTTTTTTGTTTTATGTTATATAACTATCTCCAGTAATACAGGAGGTAAAACAATGTCAATAAAATGGTCACTAGAAATGTTAGAGCGAGATTTAAATCGCCTATATGATGAAATTATAAATTTGGACAACCTTGATCAATTAAATGCAGAACAAGGAAAATTGGCAACAATCTTTTTATCTAAAGCTGAACAGTATTTTCGGGTTAACTATAGAAGTTCTGGTCATCAGTTGAATTACACATATTATTTTCAAGATAAGTTGTTTGCAGAAATAAATTTATTGCAGAGTCCACATTTTGAAGATAGAGAAAAATATCTGAAGTGGTTTGTAGAACAAATACGAAATGGTCGTGAAAACCTCCAACTTTCTAGCTAGACAATATCAGCTTTGGAAGTATTTTTTATATGCTATAGTCCAGCTTGACTAAAAACTGGTAAGTAAAATGAATATCTGTATTGGCGGTGATTTAGATGGTGATGTTGTAAATAACCGTGAAGGTACATACTTTGAAGCCAGTGAAATAGATTCATGCAAGCAGTCAACATACAACCGCCAGAGTTATATTGTTGGTGAAAATACATATAGATTTTGGCTTTGTGCAGAGTTGCCATATATGGAAGCAACAGAAATAGCCAGTAAGCATCTAGCTGAAAAATACAAATACCTTTCCTGATCTATTTTTTATAAGAAATGAAGCTCATCATTCGATGGGCTTTTTTGTTGACTTATTTACTCTTTAAAAAATCAGAAAAACATAATTTTTTTATTATTAAAATTAAATAAAGATAATTAGGTTTATGCTTCATGTCTTAGTGTAAATTATTAGATATACTTTAGATTGATGTGAATATTTTTAAATTTTATTAAATAGTCATGTATAAAATAAATTATTTTGATGTTTGTATCGGAAAGTCATTTAAAAAAATATAATCTTTCAATATTATATTAATTGCTATAACAAAAAATAAAATGGTGAAGAAAATGAAAATAGAAGAAATGATTATCGCTGTTCAAAAGAAATTGGGTGTGGATATAGATGGTCGTGCTGGACCGGAAACATGGACAGCAATATATAGTAATATTATTGGAACAGTCCCCAAAGATTTTTCAATTGATAAAGTAGATGATCGTAGTGAGGAAAATATCATTACTTTATTACCAGAAGTTCAACCCTATGCTCGAGCATTGGTGCAAAATGCTGCTAAGCTCGGTATTACAATTAAAGTTTTAAGTGGATTTAGATCATATGCTGATCAAGATGCTTTATATAATATTGGAAGAACTGTAGAACCACACAGAAGTCCAGTAACAAACGCTAAAGGCGGATACTCGAATCATAATTTTGGTACTGCATTTGACATAGGAATATTTGAAGGAAAAAAATATTTAACAGATTCTTCAAAATATAATGCAATAGGAGCCTTAGGTTTGGAACTAGGGCTGGAATGGGGAGGTAAGTGGACTAGTTTTGTTGATAAACCTCACTTTCAGCTTAGACCATATTGGGCAATCGATATTTCTCAAACTGAAATGCTTGCTGAATTTAGAAAACGTATTAAACAAGGTACACCTCTTTTTACATAAGAGTCTGTTTTTAAGTAGTAGTTGATCTCTTCCTGAAATCAATGAGATATCAATAGCCCTGCTAAATATCGATTATTGGCGGGGCTCATCTTTTATTTAAACTACTTTTTATCTTTAGATATATAATTTCTCAACAAAGTTACCTTCTAAAATGTTGATGAATATGAAACTGCATTTAATAATTAGTTTATTGCTTTTGGGACTTGTTTCATCTCAGGCGTATCCAAAATCTAAATTAGAGTTTTTAACAGAGGCCAATGATCTATTTAATGCACGTGAAGAGGCTATCAATAAATTTCAAACATTAGGAATGCTTTCAGATGAAAGACAACTTAACTTTAAAGAGCAGTTGGAACTTACAAGTTCAGTTTGTGATCTGGCTAATGCAAATGAGCAGATTAAAAAATTCTATAATGATAATTTTGAACAATCTCAAGAATTAGGAAAAGAGAAAACCACTCGTGAACAAATGAATCTGGAATTCGATAAAGAAAATCAGTCTTATCTTGATATAGCTAAACAATTAACTGGTACTCCTTACGAGTGTGGTAAGCAGAATTACAAGAAGTTGCTGTGATAGTTTTAATATTTAAATACCACCTTTGAGGTGGTTTTTTTATGGGACTTAATTTATGAAAAATGAAATCGGCTTTCATGTTCCCGTACGTCCAATGCCTCCGGAATGGATATTTGAAACGGGTACATCTAATTTTGTGCCGGCGCCAGAAATGTGGGAATGGATAAGAAAGGTTTTTCTAGATCCAAAATCTAAATTATTTAACCCTGACCACTTGCATTTACGGTCATTTAGATATCCCGATATTACTGTGATGTGGGCTAGATCTGGTTTTAAAAAGCAAGGTCGTCAAGTCATTGGTACTACTGAAAAAGTCATGATCAATGCTGGGGGATGGAAGAAAGAACGACAAGAAGAACAATTCATCCAGTGGTTTAATCATATTCCTGAATATCTCATTACTTTTGATGCTTCTTATTCACGGATTGCTAGTGACGTGAACTTTTGTGCGTTGGTTGAGCATGAGCTTTACCACATTGCACATAAGAAAGACGAATGGGGAACACCAGCATATAACCGAGAAACAGGTATGCCAAAGTTAGCAATACAAGGCCATGATGTTGAAGAGTTTACAGGCGTTGTACGCCGATATGGTGCAAGTGAGGATGTCAAAAGAATGGTTGAGGCTGCTAAAACAAGACCTGAGATGTCTCGAGCTGATGTTCATTATGCTTGTGGCACTTGTTATTTAAGAGTGGTTTAAATTTTTTTGCCATTCTACGTTGATGTACGTTGATGGAATGGTGGAAATGGCACGCATTAATAAAAAGATAAAACTATTCATTATTAGGGTGCTTGCTGAGTTCGAAACACCTACTAATACAGCAAAACAAGTTAAAGAAGTATTTGGTTTGGAAGTAACTCCACAGCAATGTGAACGTTATGATCCAACAAAGAGAGCTGGATACGATTTAAGCCAAGAACTGAGAGATAAATTCTTTGAATATCGACGTATAGCCAATTTAGAGCTTGAAGCAATTCCTATTGCTAATAAACGTTATCGTCTACAGCTACTTCAAGACTTAGTTGAAAAACATCCTGACAATCCAGTTTTGATTCCTAAGTGGGCTGAACAAGCTGCAAAGGAAATGGGTGGACAATTTACTAATCGCCAAGAAATAACAGGCAAAGACGGCGGACCAGTTCAAACTGTTAATTCAGATGTGCCTGTTCCAATGGAAGAGTATTTAAAAGCCAGGAGAGAGGTCTTAGATGAGTACTGATGCGGCTCGGGATAAAGCCATCCGGATCGAGGCGCAAGAAGATTTATATTTCTTCACAAGGTACATGTTTAAGGAGCGCCGTGGTTATAAATGGATGCATAACTGGCACCATTTAGAACTCTGTGAGGCTTTAATGAAAGTCTATCGCGGAGAAACCAAGCGGTTAGTTATTAATTTACCGCCTCGTTATTCTAAAACTGAGATTGTCGTAATTAATTTTATGGCATGGTGTTACGGTAAAAAGCCTGATTCTGAATTTATTCATATCAGTTATTCCGCAATGTTGGCAGCTAATAATGCATTCCAAATTAGGGGCCTTGTGCAAGAGGAAGCCTATAAGAAAGTCTTTCCTGATTTTGCTTTGAGAGATGATAGTAAGGCAAAAGACTTCTGGCGCACATCTGAGGGCGGTGTCTGCTATGCGACTGGTACTGGCGGCACCATTACAGGGTTCGGAGCAGGAAAACTAAGAGACGACTTTGGTGGCTGTATCATTATTGATGATCCACATAAAGCACATGAAGCATCTTCTAAAACAATTCGAGAAGGTGTGATTGACTGGTTCCAGAACACACTCGAGTCACGTACAAACTCACCTGAAACGCCGATTATCGTCATTATGCAACGTTTGCACGAAGATGATTTAGCGGGCTGGTTGTTAGGTGATAGAAAAGATGGTGTACCTGTTGCTGGTGGTAACGGCGAAGTGAGGGAACATCTTTGTCTTTCAGCTATTCAAGAAGATGGATCTGCTTTATGGCCAGCAAAACACAATATCCAAAAATTAAAACAAATGGAGCAAGCTGCGCCTTATGTTTTTGCTGGTCAGTACCGACAAATGCCTTCACCGCCAGCAGGCGGTTTTTTTAAGCCTGACAATATTGAAATTATAGATGCTTTGCCTGCGGATGTAGTGAAGCAGGTACGAGCGTGGGACTTTGGTGCAACTGAGAATGAAGGTGACTTTACGGCAGGTGTTAGGGAGGCTTTGGGCGCAGATGGCTTTACTTATATTGTCGATGTGACCAAAGGGCAACTTGGTCCAGACAACGTTAATAAGCGGTTAAAGCAAACTACTGAGTTGGACGGCAAAAACGTCACTGTTCGTCTACCTCAGGATCCTGGTCAAGCGGGTAAATCGCAAGCTAATGCTTTTGTGAAACTACTAGCTGGTTATAGCGTAATTGCTAAGCCGATATCAGGTGACAAGCTAACAAGGGCACAACCTTTTGCAGCTCAAGTAAATGTTGGGAATGTTCGTATGCTTAAAGGCGAATGGAATAAAGCCTTCTTAGATGAGCTTCGCCACTTTCCGAACGGTACTCATGACGACCAGGTTGATGCTGGTTCTGATGCTTTTAATGAATTACACGAAGGCTTTGAAGTCTTCTTCGCAGATATGGGGTTTTCTCGATGAGTGACGTAACTTTTAAACATCCTGAATATGTTAAAAACTTGCCATACTGGCAAAAACTGGATGATGTTTGTGAGGGTGAGGATGCAGTTAAAGCTAAAGGTGAAAATTATTTACCTAAGCCTAATGCACATGATAAAACGCCAGCAAACAAAAGTGCTTACTTAGCTTATTTGATACGTGCTGTGTTTTATGAAGTTACAGGTACAACGTCAAACAGTTTAGTGGGTGCTGCATTTGCTACAGATCCAAGCTTTAAATTCCCATCCCAGCTCGCTCATTTAGAGCGTAATGCTAACGGCGCAGGCTTAAGTGCTTATCAATTGGCACAAACAGGCATTCGTCATTTATTAAAGCATTACCGCTGCGCTCTTTATGTAGATTATCCAGCAGTTAAACCATCTCGAAATCTCGCTGAGTTTAAACAGCAAAAAGCATTCCCGATGATTCATTTATTGAATGCCATTGATGTAATCAATTGGGATTCAATGATGATTGATAACCAGAAAAAGCTTTGCTTAGTGGTCATCCGTGAATTTACTTCTGAACGTGGCAATGATGGTTTCAGCAAAACAGAGGTAGAGCAGTACCGAGTTCTTCGTTTAGAACCTGATAGTGAAGAAAATTACATCTATACAGTTCAGGTTTACACCAAAGGGGATAAAGGTACTTGGATGGGGGGAGAAAAGAAGTCACCAACTGATTATAACGGTGATACCTGGTCATATATTCCTTTCACCTTTGTGGGAGCTATTGATAACTCCGAAGAGATTAAGAAGCCTCCATTGCTCCCATTAGCTAATCTTAATTTGGCTCATTACCGAGACAGTGCGGACTTTCAAGAGTCCGTTTTTTATATGGGCCAACCGCAGTTTTATGCAAAGGGAGTCAATTGGGCTTGGTACGACGAGGCCAAAAAGCGTGGCATTTATATCGGTGCAAAAGTTCTATTACCTTTACCTGAAAACGGTGATTTGGGGATTGTACAAGCAGATCCAAACACTTTAGCTCGGGAAGCTATGAAGGATAAATGGGAACAGATGAAGGAGATGGGCGCGCGTTTAATTGAAAAGGGTTCAGCAGGGAAAAAGACTGCTACTGAATCAAATAGTGATGACGCCGTGCAGCATTCCATTCTTTCACTTTGTGTTGTGAATATGAATGAAGCTTTTTCTATGGCTTTAAGATGGGCAGCTAAGTTTGTAGCGCCTAATGTAGATGTTCTGACTAAAGATGAACTGATGTTCGAAATCAGCCAAGAATTTAATAAACAAGGGTATCAAGCTGAACTTGCTCGTCAATTATATGAAGCAGCTTTACAAGGCCGATCTTCATTTAAATCTTGGTGGGAATATAACCAGACTGGAATGTTCCCAAAACAAAAGTATAAAGAAGAGCTAGACAACATCGAAGGCGAAAAAGACGGAACAGTGAATCTGTAGGTAGGGTGATATGGCTAAAGATATTAAAAATCTTTTGGAGGTACTCACTCAACATCAGGCTTATCTCTATCGTACTTCTTCGCAATCAGTAAATGAATTATTGGGTTTATTCAATGATGATACGAACGCAATGCTTTCAAAGCTTCGAGATTTATTGGATGAACTTAGTGATTCAGAAAAGATTGCTTTAGCTGGAGGGAAATACACAACCTCAAACCTTAGGGAAATAAGAGATTTAATTTCTCAATGGTTTAGTAGTGTTAATACAAGCCTACCTGAAGTTTTCGCCGTTTCAGCTACAGCGATGGCCGTTTATGAAGCTAACTACATTGCAAAATTATACGGCGCAAGGATAAATAAGCCTGACGGTGAAAAGCTCTTTGCAGCAGCGAAAAAAGTTCCTTTGGCTGGCGGTGCTCTTGTTGATGACCTTTTATCAAGAATTGCAGAAAGTGCCCGCCAAAAAGTTGAATATGCGATTCGTGACGTTATTAGCTCAGGTAAAACAAACCAAGAAATTATCCAGCGTATTCGCGGTACCAAACGCCTTAATTTTGAAGATGGTCTGTTAAACAGCACTAAATCAGATATTGACCGGACTGTTCGGACTATACGAAGCCATGTGGCTAATCAAGCCTATCTAGATAGCTACAAACAAATAGGCTTTGAATACGTCCGATTTGTTAGTGTTTTAGATGGTAGGACATCAAAGCTATGTGCGTCTTTAGATGGAACTATATGGGAAATTAACGACCCAGCCAAACGGGTACCACCGTTGCATCCACATTGTCGAAGCATCTTGGTACCAGTTGATAAAGATGGTCGATTAGTTGGACAGCGTCCTTTTGTAATGGATGAGCGAAAAGTCAAAGACATCCCGAAAGATGAGCGCAGCCAGTTAATAGGGCAATTGGATGCAAACACTACATTCAAAGAGTTCTTCAAAAAGACTGATGACTTTTTCCAAAAAGAGTGGCTTGGGCCAAAGAGGTACAAACTTTATAAAGAAGGAATCTTTGATTTTGATAAATTTTATGATCCGGAGGGAAAATTATACACTTTAGAGGAGTTAAAGATTCTAGATGAAAAAATAACTAATATATGAATCTTGCCTTAAAAGTGATAATTATATATTTTATAATTTATTTAATTGTTTAGTGCTTCATATAATGAAAAAGCTTGTAGAAATATCCAGAAATAATAAATTGCTCAAAGAAATAATTATTTCTGAAATTATTATTGTATCAATTATTTATCTAGTCGTAATATCGATGACGTACTATTTGGAAGGAGTGAAAGGTATTGATAAATTAGTTAATTCATCAAATGACCAGTTTGGTTTAACACCTATAATTGCAACCGTAATTAATTTTGTAATTGGTTTGGTTTTTTTGATTCTTTATCGTTATTTTAACTTTGCATTTAAAAGCACCTTAATGGGGGTATCTGAGGCACTTCTAGATACATTCACAACATTATTTAGACTTTCTGGTGGTATTTTAATTGGTTTCGCAATTATCTATTTTTTAGAAGTTAGATATGAACACATATTAATCGTGTTTTTAATATATGGAATAATTTCTGTCTTTAATTCATCTTTTTTAGTATTTTTCAAAAGAAAGATGTATCAAAAGCCAGATAGGGAATTAAAAAGAATGCCCTATTAAATCTTATTTAAATTAAAGCCCTATTACATATAGGGCTTTTTTTATTGCCTGCCGAAAGTGGATGCAGACGGCGAACCAGGGTGGATGCCCATTTTGAAAATATAGGTTGGATGACCCATGAAACTTAAAACAGTAACGATCGACGGTAAGGTATATGCGGAAGTAGAGGGTGATAAACCTATCTATGTTCATGATGATGGTAAAGAGATGCCACATGATGCCGCTCACTCTGTAGCAACTATTGCACGTTTAAACAATGAAGCAAAAACGAACCGTGAAGCGAAAGAAGCGGCAGAAAAAGCCCTAAAAGCTTTTGATGGGATCAATGATCCTGTGGCAGCTAAGAAAGCAATTCAGACAATGCAAAACCTTGACGATAAAAAGCTAGTGGATGCTGGTGAAGTCGAGAAAGTGAAAGCTGAAGCTATCAAAGCAGTTGAAGAAAAATATGCTCCAATCGTTCAACAACGTGATGCTCTAGAAGCTCAATTGCATGGTGAGCTTATTGGCGGTGGTTTTGCTCGTTCTAAGTACATTCAAGACAACATTGCAGTACCAGTAGATATGGTTCAAGCGACATTTGGCCAGCACTTCAAAATCGAAGAAGGCAAAGTGGTTGCATATGATCCGAATGGCGAAAAGATTTATTCACGTATTCGCCCTGGTGAACTTGCAAATGTTGATGAAGCTTTAGAGTCCTTGGTTGGCGGATACCAGCATAAAGACTTAATCCTTAAAGGTGGTAAAGGAAATGGCGGTGGTTTCCAAAGTGAGGGTAAAGGTGGAGCACCTTCAGGTATGAAGCGTAGCGAGATGTCAGTATCTCAAAGAGCGGAATACATCAAAGAACATGGCCAAGATTCATTCCTAAAACTACCAAACTAATTATTAAACATTTGGAGATAAGTAGTTATGACTACAGTAAATTCAGACATGATCATCTACAACCAATTGGCTCAAACTGCTTATTTAGAGCGTTTGCAAGACAATTTGAATGTCTTTAATGAGGCATCCGCTGGAGCGATTGTTTATCGCAATGAAATCATTGAAGGTGATTTTAGCAAAGATTCCTTTTACCGAGTGGGGGGGAGCATCAAACATCGTGATGTGAACTCAAATGCTAAAGTTAACCCTGAAAAAATTGGTGCTGGTGAATCTGTAGGGGTGAAAATTCCCTATAAATATGGTCCTTATGCTTCTACTGAAGAGGCATTCAAGCGCCGTGCTCGTACACCTGAAGAGTTTGCAATGATTCTTGGCTATGATTTGGCAGATGCTTTAGTTGCAGGGCGTTTACAGTACAGCTTGGCTTCATTGAAAGCAGCAATTACAAGCAATCCTGATATGGTTGCAAAAGGCAGTATCGTAGTAGACGGTCGTAAAGCTTTAACCAAAGGAATGCGTAAGTTTGGCGATAAGTTTGGCCGTATTAGTTTGTGGGTAATGAACTCAGACACCTATTTCGATATTGTTGATGATGCAATCACTAAGCAGATTTATGGCGAATCTGAAATCGTTATCTATGGTGGTTTATCAGGTACTTTAGGTAAGCCGGTATTGGTTACTGATGCCGTGGGCGATGATGATGCATTTGGTTTGCAAGTGGGAGCTGTTACTGTCACTGAATCACAAGTACCAGGCTTCCGAGCTTACGACATTAATGATGAAGAAAACTTAGGAATTGGTATGCGTGCTGAAGGTACCTTTAACATGGATCTTCTTGGTTATAGCTGGGATACAACCAAAGGTATTAATCCTGATCTTTCTTTACTGGGTTCAAGTGCAAACTGGCTGAAACATGCAACCAGCAACAAAATGACTGCTGGTACATTGTTGGATTTGTCTGGTACGCCTTAATACCTTAAACATCTAATTTTATTGGAGGGCAACTTAGCCCTCTTTTTTATTATTAAGAGAAAAGTATCATGAAGTTAATCTATACACGTATTGCCGCAGCAGCAGCTTTAGAAGTCGGAACATTTGCAAACCCAGACTATTATGAATATCCAAATCGTAGTGCTGAAGAAGTAATCATTTATGGTGACTATCCAAAAATCCAAAATGACTATGAAGCTTTGGATATTCCAGTTGAAGTTCGCAAATTGGCAGAGCCTGCAAAAACGACTTTGGCCACAGTAAATGTTGCAGTGGGAATTACCCCAGAGCTGCAAGAGGTCATTGATAATACAAAAGCTGAGTGTGAAAAGGTTGTTGAGGAAAACGGGCAACTTAAACAGAAAATCGAAATCTTAGAACAAGCTAATGGTGATAGCTCGGAATTACTTTCTGAAAACTCACGTTTAAAAGATGCTGTACTCCAAGCTGACAATGCTACTAAAGCTGCTGAAGGAAAGGTAGTAAGCATCCAATCAGAATTTGACGCTTTTAAAAATGATGTTGCTGCTATGCAAGCGCGTATTGCTGAATTGGAAGCTGGAAAATTGGCAGAAAATCCAGTAACTGAAACGGCGACAAATGATTTTGAAAGTTGGTCTAACGATCAATTAAAAGAATATTTGGCAAGTAAAGACATTGGCTACAAACCATCTGCTTCAAAAGCAGAACTACTTAAGCTGATCCCAAAGGAATAATGAAATGAGCTTTATTACTGTAGATGACGCAAATTCAATTTTGGGCAGCGATTTTGCACCAGACAGTGATAAAGCTCGTCTGGTTCAACTTGCAAATGTCTGGATGAAAAAAAGGATAGGGTTCGTGCCGGATCCTATTGATTCACTCCTCAAAGACGCTGCTTGTGAAATTATTAAAGGCATTCTTGCTAAGGCGATCTATAACGGCAAAGAGCAGTTGCTTAAACGAAAGAAAGTTAAAGCTGATTCAGTCGAATCTGAGAAAGAGTATCAAGAAGGTACTGAAGCGATTTCTAGCTTTGAACAGATAGCAATTGATTATATTGATTCGATTGATTTGAAAGATCCTAATGCAAGTTTTAATGGCTTCGGCATTCCACTTTACAGGGCATAAATAATGGGCTTAAGAGATGAGTTACAGGCGGACATTGCTGAAGCATTTAATGAAGATTTGGCTGACGCCGTGCATACCTTTACGTGTGAACGGATATCAAAAACAAATTGGGATCCTAAGACTGAAACTCATGTTGAAGTTAAAGAAAACTATTCTGGCCGTGGCGTTCTGTTTGGCTCATACAGTCAATATGAAATACAAACGCTTGGAGTACTGACTACAGATAAGAAAGCGACCGTACTTCAAAATGAAGTGACTATGGCCCCAAAAATTGATGATGAATGGATTACAGCCTTAGGTTCATTTCGAGTAATTCATATTCAGCAAGATCCAGCCAGTACAATCTGGAAATGTCAGTTGAGACAAGTTTAATTACTTGTTCTAATATCCTTCTGAATTAGGGGGATATATGGCTAGAAAAAATTTAAAAGTTAAAGTAGAACTCACAATCTTTTGGTTGGGATTATTCTGTTTATCATATTTGATTTTCGGATTCATTTTAAAATCTGATTTAACTAAGCCTATTGATTCTTCGATTTTTTATGAAGTTTTAAAAGATTCATTAAGCATATCAGCAGCATTCTTTGCTCCAATTGCAGCATTTATTCTCTTTAGTGACTGGAGAGAGCAGCATAATAAGCAAGTTCGGAATGAATTTGGATTAAAGGTTTTTAATCAATTTGAAAAATTTTCTAAAGGAATTGATCAGGCAGGTTTTATTTATACAGAACTTGATTGTTTATTACCTAAAGAAGCTAGGGATAAACGGGACCCCTTTAGAATACGCATAGGTTTAGATCATCCAATTTTTCATAAAAATAAAAATTTAATTTTAAGTTATTTTAAACAAGTGCAGCAAATCCAAGAAGAATTTCAAGCATTAATTGAAAATTTTAGATATTTTGGAGTTGTAACAAACCAGTTAATAGATATGAAATCGTGGATTGATAGTACCTTAGAAGAGTTTGTAAATATCCATGAGGAGGATGAAACCTATTCTGAATTCTTGCAATTTCTCGAAAAAATAATAAAAGAATTAGAATTATATAAAAATCTTCGAAATCAAATTGAATTAAATCTAGTTAAAAATATTCTGCAGCAACTTCAAGAATGATAATTGCTATCTTATCCTTCTCTTGATTAAAAGATCGATTTTTTAGAAATTCTTAATCCCACTTCGGTGGGTTTTTTATTGGAGTAAATATGACGTGGACTGCACATGAGGTTTATGACAGCGTTCAGGTTGTACCTGATGATGATTTAAAACCTCATTCATTTTTTCACTGCGAATGCCATCCCGAATATGTGGATGGCATTTTTATTCATAACGCATTTGATGGCAGAGAGGCAACTGAAACGCCTTTGCTAAGTTGATAGGTTAGACCATGGTTAGCACAGATTACGTTCCCTTATGGCATATCTCACCATTTCAACATGTGCAATACACACTTGCTAGAAATCAGCTTCACATGGATCTCTTATTCGAAGACATGAATAAGGTTGATCCATTCATGTCCGTTAAAGGGGCAGCTGCGCAAGTTGATTTCTATTCCGATGGTGCGTTAGCAATTGTTCAGTTGGGCGATACCTCAGAAAGGAAATTGGTAGAGATCTATGGCTTGCTTTTGCATGAAGCTGTTCATGTTTGGCAGAAGGTTAAAAAGCTCATGGGAGAAAAAGAGCCTAGTTCAGAATTTGAAGCATATTCAATTCAAGCGATCGCTCAAGACCTTTTTAAAATGTATGAAGAAAGCGAGGTAAATGATGGGATGGAAGGGGAAAAGGCCAACTGATTTTAGTTTTGAAGTGACTAAAACAGCAGAGGAAAAGGTAAAGAAAATTACTATGGATGCTGTTCAGTCTTTAGTAGTTTCAAGTCCCGTTGATACTGGAGCTTATCGTGCTTCTCACATTGTTTCTATTGGATCTGGTGATTATGGTGTACGTAGTCCTGAAACAAATGCCGTTCAAGATGCAGCTATTCAAGCCGTTAAATTTAAGCTGGGCAATTTGGTTTACATCCAGAACAACCAGCCTTATGCAGAGCGCTTAGAAAATGGTTGGTCAGATCAAGCACCTCAAGGTATTTACAAGACAACGTTTACTTATATTTCTCAAAAGTATGGTGGTTAAGATGGCAATGACTTTAGAGCAGACAAGGCAAGCTATTATCGATCGTATGCAAAGCTTTACAGGTATTGCACAGAACAGAATTCAGTATCCAAATGCACCAGGCTTTGAAGTACCAAAGGAAGGCTTGTGGTGTCGTCTTACGATCGCAGGTGGACCGAGTTTCGTGGCAGGAGTTGCTGATAAACCATGTACACGCCGTACAGGTAATATAATGGTCCAGTGTTTTGCAAGACATCATAGTGGTGCGAAAGGTTTAACTGAGTTAAGTGATTCTTTACTTCATCATTTTGAATATTTCATCACTGATCATCTTGAATGTCTACAAGGACAATCAGTTTTTGTCGGTCAAGATGCAAACTTCATTCAGTATAATGTAACGATCAGATTTAATATAAATTAAAAAAAAGTTTCAAAAAAATATTATAAATCTATCTTTTATAAAGTAAGGTGAATTTTCTAATATTTATAAGTTTCTTTTATGCTTGAAAAGTTTTTATTTGCAATCTTGGGCGCAGCTCTTACCTTTCTAAGTTCCCTGGTACTTGAGTGGATCAAAGCAAAGTTGGGTCGTAGAAAAAGTATTATTGATCAATGGAAAATGGATTATGAGAATGCTGAGAGATTGGATGGTATTCTTGCTCTTCCAAATAATGATATTAATAAGATAAAAAGAGATAGATTTTCTAAAGTTTTTTTTAAAAATGAAAAAGCTAATTTTCAAGATTTAAAGCTCTTATTGATATCGAATAACCCCGATTATTGGTCTAATGATTTTTTTGAGTCTAAAGGCTATTTAAATTTTATTAAAAATGAAGAAAACGGTGACTATACATTGATTACCTATGATAGACCTAAATATAAAGTAAAATTATTGATAAGTGGTTATTTCATATCTGCGATTTTAGGCTTATTGCCATATATTTATAGTGCCAAGCTAATGCCTATACTTAAAGAAGAAATTGCTTCTGGTTCTTATCTCTTATTAATAATTATATCCCTTTACATGTTTGGGTTTCTATCAAATGCCTACTTTTCTATGAGGAAAGCTTCTAAAGAATACTCGGCTAAACAGTTTGTTTTAAGTTTTTATAAAGAAGGAGTGCACAAATGAATTCTAAACCTGGTTACTTTGTAATAAGTAATATTCTAACCTAGGTCAGTTTAAAACTGGTTTTATTAAATCACTACCACCTCATCGGTGGTTTTTTTATGTCTACAGGAATCACTTATGAGCAATTTCGTTTTTAAGCGTGGTGACACATTCAACTTGAATTTGCAGCTGGTTGATATGGATGATGCGTTGCAATTTCCAGCAAATGATGTACGTCGTGCGATCGACTTAACGGGTTATGCATTTACTTCTCAAGTTAAAACTTTGGATACCGGTGCGGCAGTGGCTACTTTAACCTGCGCCATTTTAAGCCAGACGACTCAGAAAGGATGGCTTAGCGTGAAATCAGGAGCAAGTACTGCTACATGGCCATTGGGTTTATGTCAGATGGATATCAAAGCGGTTGTAGGTGGTGTTGTTCAACATACTGAAACATTGGTATTCCAAGTGATTGATGGAGTAACAGCATAATGGCAAATCTTTTATTTAGATTTAGTTGGGATCATCGGCCTTTTGTCTATAACTCTTCTCAAGGCAAGCGGCAGTTTATGTTGCCTTTTGCCTCCGGTATTCCAAATCTAGCGCCGGACTGGACACAAGTGCAGGGATTAGGAAACGCTGCAACTGGTACCATTACAACTTCTGCTGCAGATTTGACAGCTGGTCGAATCTTGAAGGTTGGTGATTTTGGTGTTGGTGCGCCACAAACAATCGCAGATACTTCTGTAGACTTAAACAATGTTGGAGCAGGTTTTTTTAATATTCCTGGAGCAGCTGTTAATTCACCTGGTGCTGGTTGGCTAGAAAGTAGATTGTGGTCGAATGGCGCTACGAATCTTATGAAGCAGTTTTGGACGGCTGCATATACTAGTGATATTCGTGTAAGACAAAAAGCATCAGCAGGAGGTAGTTTTTCTGTATGGCATAAATTATGGACAGAAGGCAATACAACTGTTGATGCAAATGGTTTTGTAAAATCAGCTTCTCCAATCGTTAAGCTTTTTGCAGAGTCAATTGAATTAAATGAGGAAGCCAGTAAACAGCCAATCGATTTTGAAAAAGTTGATGTAGGTGATTACCTGTTGAAAGGATCTTTAGGTTTTGCAAGTGAGGGTTGGTATATCGAAGTGCCTAAAGATGCCAATGGCAATACGGTAGTTGCTGTTGAGTATTCAGCTCTGGAAAATGGTGATATTTCAATTAAGACCTATAAACGTAAATTTGATATTGAACTAGCTGCAGTCGTTGCTGATCATGATAATCCATTAGATATACCTGAAGGTCGCTGGATTGATATCCGATTGTATGAAGTGCCTGAAGAACCAGTGAGTGAAACACCTGTTGAATTTCAGCCTACAAACTTATCAGAAGCAGTAGCTGCGGCATTGAATGGTGTGGAGCCACCAGAAGTTGCCGACTCAAATGATATTAAATAAGGACCCGCTAATTTAGCGGGTTTTTTTATGCCTAAATTTTGGAGAACTATAAATGAGTTCAGGCGCAAAAATTCGATTATATGCTTGTGAAGAAGCAGTGCTGGGGACTACACCAGCAAACCCGATCTGGTACACCGTTCGCCGTGTGAGTGACGGATTATCAGAAAATGTTTCTACTGAAGAAAGCAGTGAAGTTGTAGAGTCACGATTTCGTCAAGGTGGGGTAGTCACTGAAGCTGAAGTGGCAGGTCAGTTAGAGTTTGAATTATCTGTAGGAACATTCGACTTATTCTTTAGTGCTCTTGCATTTAATAACTGGGCAGCAAATGCCCTCAGCTTTGGCGGCACCGTACGTAAATCTTTAACCCTAGTTAAAGTTTTTGAAGATGTAGGTCAGGTCTTTATTTACCGTGGTGTTCAAGTAAATACGGGTGAAATTACCATTCAGACCACAGGAAAGATTACTGGTAACTTTGGCTTGGTTGGTAATTCATTTACTCGTCAGCTAGTCAACCCAGTTGTTAATCCAGTAGCGGCATCAAGTCGACCTTTGGTCAGCATGCCAAACGTTGAAAACCTACTCGTAAATGGTCAGTCGATTCAGGGTAAAGCGTGTATGCAGTCCCTCACACTTTCACTTAACAATAATCTAGAAGCAATCCGCTGTATCGGTTCAGGTAAGTACACGCCAGAGTTTTACTTAGAGAAGATGATGGATATTGAAGCGAATGCTTCATTCATGTTCTCGGCTACAGCAGCAGGCTGGATTGATGCCATTAAAACCCGTGATGTGTTCACTCTGACGTTCGATATTAAAGACAGTAAGGGTAGTAAATACTCGTTCAACTTCCCTCAATTGGAAGTTATGGAAGCAAATCATCCAGATGGTGGAGGTGATGACATCATCACTTTAGATATCAACTTTGCTCAAGTGCGGACAGCTCCAACGATTGTGCGTGCTCTTGTGTAATTCAAATTAATAAACCTTAAGCCCATGGAATCCCGTGGGCTTTTTTATTTCCTAAATTTTCGAGGTAGTTATGGCTTTAAAAGTTGGAATTGTACGAAGTTCAGAAGTATCGAAGTGGTGTACGTTTGAAACAGCAGATGGGCAGGCGGAATTTAAAATTCGTGGGATTGGTTATAAACCCTTTCAGGTCGCATTAGAAAAAGCGGGGAATCAAATTACATCCAAAGGCTATGATGTAATGGTGAGAGATGAAAACAGCAAGCTCTATCATGAGCTTTTATTAGATGCGGCTGGCGCTCATTTAATCGAAGACTGGAAAGGCGTTGTTTTCGCTGAAGTGGAAGATGGCGAAACAGTAGAGTCTGAAAAACCGTATACACCAGAAAATGCTTCTAAGCTTCTTAACCTTGGTGACATTGGCCTTTTGATCTGGTCATTCGTAAAAGAGCAGGCACAAAAGATTCAGGAAGAAGCAGATAAGGATAAGGCGACGATTTTGGGAAAGTCATCGAACTCTACAAGTACCAAAAGACCTATGCGTCAAAAACGCCGCACGAAATCGAACAAATCAAATTCCTAGGTGGATATATACCAGATCCACCAGAATATTCTTATGCAGCTGACTCAATTCTTGCAGCTTTTAGCACGATTATCAGATCTAGGCGATATGAGCAGGGCGTACCACTATCTTTGGACCAGCAGGCTATCAATGTTTATGCTGAGCATAATGATTTACCTGTTGATGCTCATATCTTTAATGACTGTATTTTTGCTTTAGACAACATGCTTTTAGATGAGTGGCATAAGGAGTTTAAGAAGAAAAAATAAAAGGTTTTAAGGTTCAAATTCTTAAAACTAAATCTAGTGCGGGGTATTTTAAGATTTACAATATATACCGCACTTTTAGCATAGTATTTCTGTAATTCTTAAAAGCGAGTATTTTCAAGTTGTTGAATTTTAAAATTAAAAAATATAAAGCCTAGGCTTTAAGAATGTAATTTCTAATTGACATAAATGTCATTAAGAAATATTATGTTCTCAATAGTAAATTATATCGTACGAAATATTATTGAATCGGGCGATTACTATGGACGAGGTTTTAGCCACGTCAATTTATCATCCTCCAAATGTGGAGTAAAAGGTTATATAAGCTTCAGCACTTAAAGTGGCTGAGTTGTTTAACTCCTTTTTATCTATCAATTTCTGAGTAAATTTATTGAGGTTCTTCAAATGAATCTAATTGCAAGAAAAGAGTATCCTGCTTTAGATTGTATTTTATGGGATACCTCAGCAGAAAAAATACCTGCTGAAAGAGCTTTTCACTTATATGAAAAGCGTTGGAAGTACATTAACCAAAATATTCTTACACCAAAAGAATTAGGTCTGATTGAAACCTTAACAAGGCTAGTTGGGCATGGGTTCTTCTTGCCTGCATAAAGCGAAAAACTCAAATGTATAGTCGAGAACACCATAATTTAATTTATTCAGCATTAGATAACTTCAATAGTGATTATCTAGCTGAACATCAAATATTATTTGGTGGTGGAACTCGAATCGCATTAGAGTTAAATGAGTATAGAAAATCAATTGATATTGATTTTCTATGCCCAAATAAGGATTCTTATAGAGCAGTGCGGACAACGGCAAGCAATAACAGTCTAGGAAATTTAGTAAAAAAAGATTTTGAATATCCAAGGGAAATACGTTTGGATAGGGATAGTACCAGATGTTTTATTTTGATAGATGGTATTACTATCAAATTAGAGTTTGTTTCCTTTGCAGATTATTCATTAAATCAAGAAAAAAATAACAACTTTCATGTGCCAGCAATAGATCATGATGCTTGTTATCTTACAAAGTTATTGGCAAATGCTGACCGTTATAATGATGAGCCATATAAAGATATTTTTGACTTATTGGCAATGTTTGAAAATTGGGGGGAAATAAACACTGAAGTTTGGAAGGCATCAGATACTCACTACAGTTACAATAGTGTATTTTCTGGATTAGAAAAAGCTTGTGCCAAAATTATTCAGAATCCACAAAAATATTTAGAAATTGCTCAGAATGAGCTAGAAATAACTTCAGAATATTCTGAAAAATTAGTGAATGATGTTAGTAAGCAATTTATGAATTATGTTTTAGCTCAGAAGAGTTTACATATAAGATAAGTTTAAAAATATACATATAAACCACCTTTAGGTGGTTTTTTAATATCTGGAATTTACTGATAGTGAAAAAGTTGTTAAAAACATATAATGTTAAAAATAATTTATATTGAAAATTAATATGTTAGGAAAACTTTTTTATACATTGGGGTTATCTATTTCTTTAGTAGTTTTAGTTAGTTGCACTAAACAAGAGGAAAATAAGGCACTTCCTCCTTCAGTTGAAGAACAGTATCAAAGTGCTGATCAACAAATAGGGAAGATGCTCGATGACCTTGAAAATCGAGATATTCCACTTCAACGGAAGCGGGAGATATTGTGCAACACCTATCCTGAAGTCTACAAAAAGCAATATATGCCAGCATTACTGAAGCTTTCTCCTAAAGTATATACAAGGAAACTCTATTAAGAGACTATGAGGCTGTGATTAGCTTTTATAAAAAACTTTTGTAGTTAAATGTCTTTGAAATCATTTATAATTTTATTGCTTTTATACTTTCAAATAAATAATTTACTTCTTGGATTAATATGAAAATTTTCTTAAAATTTTTATTAAGCTTAATGTTTGGTTTCTCATTTAATGTGTATGCCAGTGATTCAAATGATGATTTAACAGATAATATTTCTTATTATCGATGGAAAAATCCTCCTCAAGTACATATAGATACCTCTTATCTTGAAGGATATGATAGGGATGTTATAGTAATTTTTGAGGCCAATAAAAGAGGAAAGATAACAAATACGGCTATCATTAAAAGTAGTGGTATCGAGTATGTAGATAAACAATGCGAAAAAGCAGTAAAAAAGGCTAGTATATATCCTTATCAAAAAGATGGAGTATATTATCCTTCTCGTTCCACACAACCATTTAGTATAGAAGTTTCTAGAAAACCAATTTTTGAATTTTTTCCTGAGATAAAAGTAAAAAAAGATGATCTTAAAGGACAAATCAGATATTTGAGTATTTATTCAGAAGCAGATGATAATGGAAACATCACAGTTGCAAAGATTAGAAAAAGTACTGGCTTACAAGAATTAGATAATCTTGTCTTAGATGAATTTCGTAAAAAAGCTAAATTCTTTCCTCTAATAATTAACGGTGAACCTTATCCGATTAGTGATACTACAAATTTAACATTAACGAAATTTTTTACTCTTCATTACTAGAATATTATTAATTTAATAGACACTAATTTATTAAATGACAAAATCTAAGAGAAACCTAATGAAAAAGCTTTATCTATTTACACTTATGTTTACATTGATAGGATCGGTTCAAGCCAAATCAGCTGAAAATATGGAAGTAAAGAAAAAGTGTGAAATATTTACAGAGTTAGCATTGGTCTATTTAGATAATTATTTCAAGGGTCAAAGTCGAGAGGAACAATATCATTTAGTTAAAGAAAATACTCGAGATGAAGTATTGATTGTTTTTAGTAAAAAATTAATTGACACTGTCTACGACTATACTCCATTAACGATGAATGAAAGTGATAGAAAAGCATACAGGAAAGAATATTCATCATTGTTTTTTGATAAGTGCATGCGGGGTTATAAATCTTCTAAATGAATTTTATACACACTACATAACCACCTTCGGGTGGTTTTTCTTTATGTGACATTTAGTAACCAGTTTGTTAGAGTTAGTACATTTTATAACAAATGGTGAAAAAACATGAAAAAAATATTATTTTTAAGTGTTCTTTTGGGTTTGATAAGCTGTAGTAATAGTGATAATGCTAAAAAAGCCTCAAGCGTTAGTAGCAATAAAAATGACTCAAGCCTTGAATCTCAAACAGGGAAATGGCGAACTGTAGTTAGCAAAGATGAAATGCGGAACACTGAGTCTAAGTGGCTTGCATTGCGTTCAGAGAATAATGCCGATCTTAACTTTCCTTATGACGGGGAGAATAAACTTCAATTTGATATTCTTGACTCTAAATCAGATGACCCAAAAATATTTTTAACAATAGATAAAGGCCAGTATGATTGTAATGATTACTGTTATACAGCAGTTAAGTTTGGAAATAGCCCAATTCAATATCTTAATTTCCAAAAATATGAGACATCTGGTAGTGATGGTACTATATTAATTTTTACTGAAAATTCTAAAGCTTTTTTAGACAATATTCGAAAAGTTAACTCACTAATGGTTGAGCTACCTTTTTATTCGAATGGAACTCGTCAATTCAAGTTTGATACTTCAAAGTTTAATAATGCAGAGAAAGTGATTTAACTATGTCTAAGGTATATAAATTCATTGTGGTATTAGTTGGTTTTGTTGCTATTGTTTTTTCACTAAATTATTACATGCTTCAACGGCATATGAATACAGTATTATTAGAGGATTCCAGAAATAATGGGGTTAAAGTCTGGGTTCACTATAAGTGGTTTATTAATCCGACAGAACTTAAATATGATTTGCGGGATATATCAGGGAAAAATAGCCCATTAGATGTAAACAGGGTTCTACTACAATTTGCTGAGAAAATAAAAGATAAGGAATTTAACAAAGTTTATCTCGGTTTTAGAGGGGATGATAAGTTCTTTCTGAAAGGAGAGTATTTCCAGACACTTGGAAAGGAGTATGAATTTCAAAATCCTGTTTATACCCTAAGAACCATGCCTGAGAATGTTTATATGTTAGATGGTGAGCATGCTTATGGTATATGGGAAGGTGGTTTGTTGGGTGTAATGGGTAAGCAGATGGAAGACTTAAATACTTTTGCAAAGGACTGGTATTTGGATGATATTGTTAAAAGTTTAGATAAATAAAGCGCCTCTTAAGTGAGCTAATTAATATGAAAAAGATTATTTTATTGAGTTTGGTTTTAGGTGTAGTGGGGGTGAGCGGTTGCTCAAAGGTGGAAAAAGAGTCCAAAGAAGCTGTCTTAAACACCTTAAAAGATCCAGATTCAGCACAATTCCAAAATATAAAAGGATATTGTGGAGAAGTAAATTCAAAGAATAGCTATGGCGGTTATGTTGGCTTTAAGAGATATGTCACCATTGAGGGTGCAGTCTTATTAGAGGACTCAGAGGGTATTGATCCAGAAACATTTGCAATAATTTGGGAGGCACACTGTACTCCGAATAAGTTATCTGTAAAAGATCGCAGTAATTGTGTCAAGGATGCGTACAATCAGTCCCTCATAATGGATGCAAGGCTTAAAGGGGTTTCCAAAGAAAGTTTAAGGACTGAAATACTAACAGACAAAAATGCATCAAAAGCAGAAATTGAAGAAGGCTTAAGAGATATCGATCGTGCATATAACAGTAATTTCAAAGATAAGGGATTGTACGCACAGGATGTTGTTGCTAAATGTGTGAAATTGATTGATTAGTGAATGGATTTTAAAGCACTTGGGCAACGATTTGCAGCAAGACCAAATTGGTTTAACTGTCCAGCTTAGTAAATATATTTAACTTAAATAGACCCACTCAATGAGTGGGTTTTTTAATGCCTGGAGAAAAGTAAAAATGGCACAAGAATCCCGTCTGGTCATTGTTATTGATTCACAGAATGCTGAACGTAATGCACGAAATCTAGGCAATGAACTAAACAGTATTGAAAAGAATGGTGACTTTGCCACAAAGTCAATGGATCGCATGTCTGTAGCTACTCGCTCATTAGCTGGTTACATGGCTGGTGTGGTTACAATTGGTTCAGCCATTAGCAAGATGGATCTCTACACTGGTATTAATAACAAATTAAAATTAGTTACTAATAACCAAGAAGAATTAAATCTGGCAATGAATGATACTTTTGAAATTGCACAGCGTTCGGCATCCTCTTGGAGTGCCGTGAATGATGTCTATTCCAAATATATGTCCAATGCTAAGACACTAAATTTAACTCAAGAACAGACAGCAAAACTTACCGAAATTACTTCAAAAGCAGTTGCTATTAGTGGTTCAAATTCTGAATCAGCAGCTGCGGCATTATTTCAGTACGGTCAGAGCCTTGATGGAAATATTCTTCGTGCAGAAGAGTTTAACAGTCTAGTCGATGGTGCTGGTGGCCTCTTAAACGCTATGGCCAAAGGTCTAGGTGTGACGCGTGGTGAACTCCGACAGATGATGATAGATGGCAAACTGACTGGAGAAGTTATCACTAAAGCACTTTTAAAAGCTGGTGATAGTGTTGAGCAACTTTACGGCAAAACTAACAAAACAATTTCTCAGTCTTTGGAAATGTTAAGTAATGGAATAACTAAGTTTGTTGGCGAAACAGGTCAGGGATCTGGTGCTGCACAGACTTTAGCTGGATCTATTCAAATTCTAGCAACTAATTTGGATTTGATTACGGACGGAGCTTTAGTAGTTGGAATTGGATATGTCACTAAAGCAATTACTGCTAAATCAATGGCTGTCTACGCGGATATTGCTGCAACAACATCTAGTATTCAAACAAGTCGTTCAAAAGCATTGGCGGAACTGGCAGAGTCATCTGCAGCTGTTAAGTCAGCTCAAGCTCAAGTAGTCAATACTCAAGCTACTTTATCCGCATTGGCTGCGGAAAAAGCATTAGAAGCAAGCCGATTAAAATCACAGATCAATGCAGTTGGTCGTACTCAATCTATTACCCGTATGGCTGAGCTTAAGAAAATTGAAGCTCAAGTTACACGGGAACTAGCTACAGCAGAGACAACATTAGCAGTTGCCCAAGCACGGAATGCAACAGCTCAAAAAGCCGCAGTTGGCCTTACAGGAGCTATGTTTGGCGCAGGCCGTACATTGTTGGGCGTTTTGGGTGGCCCAGCAGGTATAGGAATTACAGTAGCTACCTTAGCTGCTGGTTATTTGTTGATGCGTGATAATGGTAATGAAGCTAATGACATGCTTAATGATCAGACGCGTTATGCTGGATTGGCTGCGGATGAACTCACTAAGCTAAATGGCGCCCAAAAACGTGCAGCTGAAGGAGAACTAACTAAGCAGTTAAATTCACAGTCAGCTCAGCTTAAAAAAGCTCAAAATGATTTTTTAGCACTAACTCAAACTATTGCTGATAGCAATAAAAAGAGTACTGAGGCATATCGAATTTGGGCTGAATTAACAAATGGAGCGATTGATGTAAATCAGGCATTTGAAAGACTAAATCAACTTGATTTCATTAATTCCGAGCAGATTAATCAACTTGTTGATAGTAAAAAGAAAGTTGATGAAAATTCACTTGCAGTATCTAAGACAAATACTGAGCTAAATCTGGTAAGAAATAGTGGTGCCAATGCAAAAGCAGGATTTAATGATGTTAGTCAAGGCGCTAAGGGGGCGGTTCAAGATGTAACTGAGCTTAACAATAAGCTAAAAGACATAAATAAATCGCTTGCTGATCGTAAATGGGATGCTGATTTTAAAACTCTTTTGATTGGGAAATATGGTAAATCTGCTGAAGAAGCCGAACTATTATTACAAACATATCGCAATAACCAGAAGAAAGGCGTTACTGGTGTTACTGATGGGCAAAAAACGGTTATCAAAGGTATAGTTGATCAGGAAAATGCACTCGAAAGCCTTTTAGATAAGGATAAAGCACGTACCAAAGAATTAGAGAAACAGGAGAAGATATCTAAACGATTAGTTGGTATTTCAGGTCAATCTGGCATTGGTACAGGTCCTCATCTTGATGTTCGTTATGGGGGTTCCATGTCTGGCCAGAAAGTTTCTAATGAACATCTGGCGCGATTGCAGGCAGGTGGAAAATCATTGTCATCCTACAAGATCAGTTCAAATTACGGTCCACGAAAAGCCCCTACTAAAGGGGCTTCTTCATTTCATAAGGGTATTGATTTTTCAATGCCTGAAGGTACACCGATCACGACCAATGTTGCTGTTAAAGACATTAAGACTCGGTATGACAGCAAGGGTGGTGGTTATGTTAGTGAAGTGATCTTTGAAGATGGTGTAACACTTAAACTTCTTCATCAGTCACCAAGTATGCAAAGCAAGGTTAAGAGCGGAGCAAGTAAAGGAAGTGATAAGGTATCAGGTGATATCCAATCACAACTTGATCGTCAGTTAGATGCTCAGCGGTCACTTGAAAATGAAGTGGCCACTGAAGTACAGCGTATCCAGAATAACTTAACGGTTAGACTGGAGGATGTTGATAAAGCTGGCCTTTCACCAGAACGCACTAAAGAAATTAAAGCAGAATTACAACGTCGTGCTGACAATGATATTGCGATCGCCAAGCAAGCAACGAGAAGCAAACTAGAAGACTATAAGGAGTTCCAGAAAACTGAGACTCAACTACTTAAAGAAAATTTTGATCGCAAAAAGTTTAATGCGGCTCATGATATTGAATTAAGTAAATCAGAACAAAAGCAGGCTGTTGAATTAGTCAAAGAACAGTATAAGCAAGAACTCGCGCTTATGCAGTTGGCTCAAGAACAACGTGCATTTCAAGCTCGGTTATCTTTGCTTTCTGAAACTCAAGCTATGCAGGAACGCTATAGACTTGAAAGAGAGGAGATCCTTAAGAACTCAAAACTTTCCATAGAAGAGCGTCAAAAACTTATTGCGTTATCTAAAGCTACACAGGACAAAGAGACACGCGACAAAGTAAATAACGCTGTTCAGAACTGGGGTGGTATTCAGGCTGATATGAATGGTACCAGTGAGTTCTACAGACAGGATCAGGAACGGTTTAGCCGCTTAGGTGCTGCAAATGATTTGGCTGATAGCCAATATGCGGCAGCTGATTTAAATGAGCAAAGCGGTTTAGATGGTCTGAATGCACAGATGGAAGCTGGATTAATTCAGCAGCAAGACTTTGAAAATCAGAAGACTGCAATCATTCAAGCTGCTCAAGAACAACGTAGTCAAATTTACAATGATTATGCTCAGAACGTTAAGGATGTTGAAGACAAGTATCAACAAGATCGATTGAACGCTCAGATTGCCCTTGGTGGGCAAATGATGGGTTCAGTCACCTCGATGTTTGGCTCAATGTTTGGTGAACAGTCTAAAGCCTATAAGCTCATGTTTGCTGCGGATAAAGCTTATGCAATTGCGGCTGCAGGTATTGCCATTCAGCAAAATATCGCTGCAGCTTCAAAAGTTGGTTTTCCTTATAACTTGCCTTTAATTGCTGGGGCGGTTGCACAGGGTGCCAGCATTATTGCGAATATCCGGGCAATTAAAGATCAAGGCTTTGCTGATGGTGGTTTCACCGGATCTGGTGGTAAATACGAACCTGCAGGTATTGTCCATAAAGGCGAGGTGGTCTGGTCCCAAGAAGATATTAAACGCTGGGGTGGTGTTGGTTTGGTTGAGAATATGCGTAAGAGCTCAGGCCCTGATGCATTTATTAATAACCATGCCACTAACAACACTTCAGCAGAAAATGTCTTTAATCGTTCATTCCTAAGCTCTAAAGCTTTTAATGACAATCAAAATATCTCGAATATCTTTAATCAACCTACTCGAGAGAATCAGATTATCGTTAATTCTCTCAAGCCAAGCAAAGACGCGGTGTCAAGATTGGGAGATGTTCAAAGCATTACTAACCAGTATGCAGGGAACAACTCAAGCTTTAGCAGAGCACTGGATAATTCGATTCAAAGCAGTACCTCTTTTGAAAGTGTCATGAATCGGGCTAATCAAAGTTCACGGGCATTTAACCAAAGTAGAGATATTTCAAACATCTTTAATCAGTCTTATCAAGATGATCAGATTATCTATAAAGGAAATACTAGTGCAGCTAACCCTACTAACAACGCGAACTCAGATCTATTCCATGATGGAAAAGTTTACTTCTCTTCAAATGGTTTAGTTCAGGATCGTTCAAATCTTGAAGATGTGCAGGACTTTACCTCAAGCCAATCTCCACGCCCTCAAGCTGAGTTTATGCCTTCTTTTGAGCAATCTTCTCCAACTATCAATTTCAAGATTGAAGTAGTGAATCAGGTTAATGGGGCAACTGTTGAAGCAGAACAACTGGATGAGAAAACAGTCCGGATCATTGTTAAAGAAGAGTTGGATAAACAGCTTCCAAAAGCGGTGCCGAAATTAGTTAGTGAGGATATTAAAAATCCAAACTCTCTAATTAGCCGCTCCTTGACTGAGAATACGACAGCAAGACGAAATCGATAGTTTTTAAAGCTACAGGTATAAGGAGAGGTAAAATTTAAAGATAACGGTATAAGAGAGAAGAGCTGTTGACAGTGTAAACACCTGGTCTCTTCTAAAACCTATTGACAGCAAAAATTATGAAAGGACCACCTTCGGGTGGTTTTTTTTGCCCGTGTTTTCCAAAGTAGGAAAAATGAATAAATGACATTTTTTTGAAATGAAACAATAACGGCACTTAAAAAGCAAAAACCCCAGTGTTGGCGCACTGAGGTTTTCAATTCAACTCAACCAGCGAAAGTTAAGGAGAAGCATTACTATGAATAAGCATACATCAAAATCGGAATTAAAGGTAGATGGAAAAATGAGCGAAAAAGGCGCAGATCGTGTAGGACTAATACAAGCATTAACATATTTGGGATTAGTCCTTGGAATTATTAGCGTTGCAGTTATATTAGCCTTGAAATAATTGCAATTGTTTCTGGTACCGCCTACGGGCGGTTTTTTATTACCTGAAGGAAAGTTATGTACAAGTTAAAGCTAAATCCTCAAACAAATGGCTATGGCGTAACACCAGGTGATGATGTAAAGCGTCAGCAGATGGATGGAGGGCGTGGACGCTACTACATCGATGTAAAACGTAATAGCCACATTGTCGATGTGAACTGGAATTTAAGTAAAACCGATTTCAATAAAATGATGGCTTTCTGGCGACTTTACCAGAATAAGCCAGCTTCATTTTATGCCGATTTGGTGATTGACCAGGGCGCGCGCCAGCAATACCAATGCAACTTTATTCCCAACTCATTCAAGACCAACGAGGTGAATGGAAATCTTTACCGGGTAAATGCTCAGATTGAAGTTATTCAAAACCAGCCGAACTTTATTGCTGATGCAGCATTAATTAAAGATTGGGAGGTCTAATGGATAACGAATACGCCAAGTTCTTTTTTAACCGGACAGTCGATATCTATCAACTGGAGTGTATTGAGTTATCACACCCATCTTTTCTAAACACTTATCGAGTTGTTCGCAACGATGATCGTGGTGTCTATGTGCAGCATAAGGCGGGAGCTGGTCAGGTGTATTACGAATATCTGCCAGTTTCAATTCAAAGATCCGGAATGCTGGGTGATCTAGACCAGACGTTGACAGTCTCGGTTTCAGGATTGGGGGATGTATTGCCAGATGAATTCGAGCGGGTAATTGAAGGGCAATATTCTAATGTAAAGCCGACTGTAAATTACCGTCTTTATAGTTCGGACAACCTGAACTCACCAATGTTTTATTTACTCGGTCTGCAGCTTGCTAGTGTCGCCATGAATCATAAAGCAGTGACATTTAAAGCAGAATCACCACGACTCAACACAAATAAAACAGGGGATATTTTCTCACTTGATCGCTTTAGTGGGCTGAAGGGAGCAGTATGAAAAGTCACGACCATTTGCTTGATAAGCAATACGACGAAGAGCATTACAACTGTGTCCATTTTGTCCATGAAGCTGCAATGGATCTTTATGGAGTAGATCGAAGTGAGGCACTTGAATTGTTTATGCAACCAAAAGGACAAATTACCTTCTTAACATCACGTTTAAAACTATTGAATCCTCTGCCCATGCCTAAGGAGGGATGCATAGTCGCCTTCCACCCGAGACAAAGAAATAAGCCCCCGCATGTGGGGCTTTTTCGTGGGCAAAAGATTCTGCATCTCATGGAAAGCGGAGTTACTTACTTACCTGAAGAGGTCGTGATGGGAATGGGGTTTAGTCGAGTAAGTTATTATGATTAAGGTTATTTATAAACAAGATGCATTGTCTGAAGAGAAGTCGATTGAATATTCTCAAACTATTGGGCTATGGCTAACTTCAAAATATGAATATATGCCTGAGCACATCCGTATTTTTTATACACCTAGTAATATGGATCACGCTGAAATCTCTTTTGCTAATGAAGTAACGCCTAAAAATGCATTTGACTTAAAGCAGCTTGATTTCTTGCCTGGTACTTTCATTGTTATTGAGAACCCCAAATGGGTTGCTGCTATTGTTTCAATTGTAATTAGTATCGCGATCGCGTTTTTAATGCCTACGCCATCGATGGCGCAGACTACTCAGAATATTAATCAATCTTCATCCGCAAATAACGAACTTTCAAATCGTGAAAACAAAATCCGGGTGAATGGGCGCATTGCAGATATTTATGGAGCGGCTTGGGATACGCCTGATTCAATAGCCGTGCCTTACAAGGTTTATGAAAACAATATTGAAGTTGAACATATGGTCGGGTGCGTAGGCCGAGGTCAATATCATATTAAAGGCGCATACGACGGTGAAACCAATATCGTTGATATTGCTGGGGCATCGGTGGAGGTCTTTCGACCAGGTGTTGATATCGTTTCAGGAGAACCTTACTTTTCGATTGGTACTGAAATTACTACGCCGCCTTTAACAGTACAGCATCAAACTTCTGTTAACGGTCAAGTCTTACGGCCAGCTGATACACAGACTTTAGAAGGGACCAATTACCTTCTTTTTGCATATCCAAACGAGATCTTACGAGCAGCTGCAAACAATACCGATTTAACGACAAAGTTTGTTAGTAATGACCGCGTTGAAATCACTAATGCTTCATTTACTTATAACGGGCAAACATACGATTTAAACGGTACTTACAGTGTCCTATCCGTTGCCGATGACCGTATGACATTATCAAATCCTGCTGCGGTTAATCCAAACTGGTTAAAGCTAAAAGAGCTATCTAATCAGCAAACAACTGCTGCATCCCCAAAGCTTGCATCTATCGGTGAGAAATGGATTGGTCCATTCATTCTGGACAATATTGAACGTAGTCGAGTACTTTGCAATTTCGTTGCTACAAATGGACTTTATACTGTTTCATCAGGGGGCAATCAGGCAGCTGTAAACGTCACGATTGAGGTTGAAGTTACTCCAGTCAATGAATCGGGTTCTGCAATTGGTAACCCAATGCTAAAGCAGATCATTCTCAAGGGTTCGGCTAAATCACGGCAAACGGTTGGGGCAACCCTGGATATGGTCACATTTCAGGGCCACTGTAGTGTACGTGCTCGCCGATTGACAGCTACTCCAGCAGTCACAACTGTTGTTGATGACGTGAAATGGCAAGCGCTATACGGTGCTTATCCATTGCAAAGCACAATGTATGAATATGAAACGGTTTTTCGTGCACGTACATATGCAACGACTGGAGCTTTATCTGTTAAGTCGCGCAAGATCAATTTTGATCTTCAGCGGATGTTGCCCACCTATAAAAATGGAACAATGACGACAGAGTTGTTTCCAACTTCAAGCTTTGCAGATGCTTTGGTCTCAATGGCCCTCGATGACAAGATTGGCCGCCGTACGATTGATGAGATTGATATTGAAAACATCTACCGTACTTATAACGACGTAGTGGACTATTTCGGTACACCTTTAGCTGCAGAATTCTGTACCACCATTGATGATACTAATCTTTCGTTTGAGGAGCTGGTTACCAACCTTTGTGATGCGGTCTTTTGTACAGCATATCGGCAAAACAATAAGCTCAAAATCTACTTCGAACGACCAACAGATAACTCGGTGTTGCTATTTAACTTCAGGAATATCATCCCTGATAGTTATAAGCATGATCTTACATTCGGTGTAATAGATGACTACGATGGGCTGATCTATGAATACACGGATCCGACAGATGATAGCCGTATCAATATTTATCTTCCAGATAAAGGAGCCAAGAACCCCAAAGAGGTGAAATCGGTAGGTGTGCGTAACAAGTGGCAAGCTCACTTTAATGCGTACCGGCTATGGAACAAGCTCCGCTTTCAGCGTAAGTCAATTACCTTTGATGCAGCACCAGAATCTGAATTACTAGTTTTACGTGATCGTATAGCTGTTGCTGATTATCGTAATGGAATTCATCAAAGCGGTGATGTAATGCAGCAAGATGGCTTAATTCTTACATTGAGCCATGATGTTGATTTTATTGCTGGTAAGAGCTATGTGATTTATTTGCAAATGGGTGATGGTACCGTTGATTTAATTCCTATCACCGCTGGATCTGCTAAGAACAAAGTAATTTTAGGACGTTTACCTAACGGTGCTTTAAAGCTAAGTCCTGAAGATTTCGTAAATACGATCTACACGGTTGTTAATGACGATACAAAAGACTCATTACCTTATCTGGTGGCTAAGAAGGATCCGGTTGATAAGTTCTCAAATACCGTTACAGCAGTAAATTACGATGTGCGGTATTACTTTAACGACAAGGACTTTATTGATGTGCCAGTTGATGATTCTCCAATTTACATTCGTTATGATCAGCTAGATATTAATCTTGCGCGTTTATATCAGATGCAAAGAGGTGATTTGCCAACGACTGGAGAAATTAGCTTTATCGTTGAAGCGGGTGCTTTGGTTTCGAGTTCAAGTTCACTTCGGCCAGAATCACGTATGGTTTATAAGCATAGTTATGATTCTGAAACACGGGAGTATATTGTTTCTGCTGCTCCTGAATTACCAGCAATTGATACAGGGGAGTTTCCTTCTGATCTTGTCGTAAATCTTACGATTAAGGGCGCTGTTGTTGGGCGTGGTGGTGATGGTGGACTTCCTCATTTAGCGTATGGTGGAAGGTCTAGTGATCCGAACTATTCTTTTACTAGAACACGCCGTGATGGTTTCCAAGGTGCACCGGGTTTAATGAACCAGCACAGCAAATTGAATTTAATTATTGATGGCGGGACATTAGCGCGTGGAGGTTCAGGTGGAGGTGCTACACCAAGTGGCATCTACACTGAACTTGGCTATGGAGTGCAAGGTGCTCCAGGTGGAGCTGGGGCACCTTTTGGACGGGTTATGACAGGACAGCCTATCTATAATGATACTCAGGACTGGCGATGGTACTTTATTGATAGTTTCATGGTAGTAAAAGTGACGGATGCTGAAGCTGAGATGCCGGGTAAAGGATACCGTACTCAAAATGATCGTTATGGATCTCCTTTATCCGGTGATGGCGGAGGCTGGGGCCAGCGCGGTACCAAATCCACTAATGATGGAACTTGGAACTGGAATTACCACGGAACAATTGAAGGGCAACCGGGTGCAGGTGGTACCGCAATTGTAGGAGTGGCGCCACTTACAACCAAATTGATTAATGGAGGGAGAATCCTACAAACCCTTTAATACTTTGAAAAAACATAGAGCACCCATTTCGGGTGCTTTTTTATGATTGGCCCAATGATGGATTGGACAACCAACAACTACCGCTTTCTAGCGGTTTTTCTATTTCTGGAGAAATAAATGGAACCAGTTTCTACAAGCGGTTTAACAGCATTATTAAAATTTTATGGGGCAGCAATTATGGTGACTTTAGCAGTTGCCTTAGTTGCAGCAGTTGTATTGATGACACGTATGCCACGCTCACCTCAAGAATGGGCAGTTGGCCTTATCTGTACGGTTGTTTCAAGTTTAGCTGGTGGTTCATTCATTATTGTGAAGTGGGGGCTTCATGAATGGATTACGGACGTATGGGGAATGATTGCACTTGGTGGATTCTTCTTTATTTGCGGATTACCCGGTTGGGCTTTAGTCCGGTGGATCTTTAATTTTATTGATAAACAGGAAGGTAAAACGATCGTTGAAGTGATCAAAGAGTTTAAAAAAGCCAAAGATGATGTTCAAAATAGCTAACCGCCTTCGGGCGGTTTTTTTAACAATCAATAATCATATTTAAGTTATTCTAAATCATAGAAAAAAAGACTAAATAATGATCAGTTTTTAATTGACGAAACAATTGGCAAGGAGTGTATTAAAAGAACAATAACAAAAGGGGATAAATTTATGATTAAAATATTATTAGTTTTGGTAGGAGCTTTAATTTTATCTGGCTGTGCTTCTAAAGCAGTGTGGCCTTGGTATACAGGCTCAGCTAAAAACTCAAAAGTCGAAAGTAGATCATTGTGTAAGAATGGCCAAAATGAATGCACTTTTGATGATGCTATGAATAATATGCAATATGCAGCAGCTTACTGTAGGGATACCTTTAATCATTACGAGAAGACTTTAAACAAGAAAGGTTATGTATCAAGTGGAACAGGAATTTTTGGGGTTGTAGCTGGTGTTGCAGCCTCAGGTTTAACAGGAACAACAAGTACTGTGCTTAGTGGTCTTTCAGCATCAACGAATGCAGCACAAGCATATACTGATGGTTTAGTAAGTATGACTGCAACATCTGGAACGATGGACTCAATAAGAATTTCTACCGAAAACAAAAGTGCAGATATTAAAAAAGCAATTGAACTGAAGAAATATACAGAGGCTTCACTCATTGCTTTGATGATGGCAAACGATTGTGCTTACGCACCTAGTAAAGTTAATAATCAGATGCTAAGGTCAATTATTAATCAATAATTTAATTGGCAGAAGAAGCTATCCTCGAGAAGTTTTTATATCTTATGAATAAAACAGTAACCTCAAATTGAGGTTACTGCATCAATCTGGAATTATATTTAACTTAAATAGAACCCACTCATTGAGTGGGTTTTTTACTATCTAAAGGAAACCGAAATGAACATTGAACAATATCTCGAAGAGCTTATCAAACGTGAAGGCGGGTACGTAAATAATCCAGCGGATCGAGGAGGCGCAACAAAGTACGGTATTACTGAAGCAGTAGCACGTACAAATGGTTTTAAGGGCAATATGAAAGATTTACCACTTGAAGTGGCCAAAGCAATTTACAAGAAGCAGTACTGGACAGCACCGCGATTCGATCAATTAAATACTATTAGCTCAGCAGTAGCTGAAGAGTTATTAGATACGGGTGTGAACTGTGGTACCGGTTTTGCCAAGCCACTTTTACAACGTGCTTTAAATTTGCTTAACAACCAAGGCAAAGCAGGGTGGCCAGATTTATCAGTAGATGGGATTTATGGTCCAGCAACGTTAAACGCATTTAAAACTTATCTGGCCAAACGTGGGAAAGAAGGAGAAAAGGTATTGGTGCGGGTTCTTAATATCATGCAAGGCCAGCGTTACATTGAAATTTGTGAGCAAAATCCTACCCAAGAGCAATTCATTTACGGTTGGATCGCTAATAGAATTTCACTATAAGAGTCTTTTTTATAATGCATCTTTTTATTAGGATGCATTACGCAAGTGGTGAGCACTACTGATATTAGGGCTAGAAAGAGTATTAACACTCTTTAGTCTTTAA
The DNA here is from genome assembly GCF_031799005.1 of Acinetobacter sp. V102_4. Classification (NCBI taxonomy): domain Bacteria; kingdom Pseudomonadati; phylum Pseudomonadota; class Gammaproteobacteria; order Moraxellales; family Moraxellaceae; genus Acinetobacter; species Acinetobacter sp. V102_4. Next base: position 220,032 of record NZ_JAVQNR010000049.1, read on the forward strand.
TTGGAGATGAATCTTAAGAAATTTTTATTTTTGCTTACTTTTGATACTGAGCTTTTCAATTCTGAAAAATATATAATCAATATAAAAATAAAATAGGGAAGTTGTATTATGAATATTAAAATTTCAACTTATTTAACTATAAGCCTTGGTATTATTTTAAGTGCTTGTGGTGATAATGACAGTGACATAGAACTCCCAGTACCTCAAAATTGTACTTCAACCTATGATCAGTGGGCACAACTAAAAAGAGATGATACTTTATCTGAAACTAATACCAAGTTGAACTGTGAGGGAGTTAAACGTTCAGAACAAGTTTCAGCCGAAGGATACAATTACACTGTTTATGAATGGAATACTGCTTCGAAACCACGAGGTATACAAATAGGATATGGAAATGGCAAGTTAGTAGCCAGAACATTTTTGCCAGATGAAAAAAAATCGAGTTGTTTTCCTTCCTCTCAAATCATTGATAGCCTTAAATTAGGCCAGACATTAGAACAGACACAAAATACAATTGGCTGCTCGGGGCAGTGGGTAAAAAGTTATAGTATTTATGGAGGAGCTATTGATAATACTTACAGTTGGGAAAACGCTGATTCAAAAGAAGTTTTATCGTTAATATTTAATAATAACCTGCTAAAAACGAAAGAATATAAAAAGCCAAAATCTGTATCGAGTTGTATACCAACACACAGTCAGTGGAACAATGTAATTGTTAGCAGTTTATTTGGTGATACCTATCAATCAGCTACTTCTAAACTAGGTTGTAATGATGTAGATAAACAATGGGGTAAAAATGATCGGAGTACAGATATTATAAGGATTGAGGTCGGTCCATTTTCTGGACTTATAATCAGTAAATTTTTTATTCCTAAACTTGGTGACAATAATAGTTGCGCACCTTCATTTGAAAATTGGAGCAACATAACTTTTGGATCAACCTATAATCAAGCTAAAAAATTTATGGGTTGTGAGGGAGTACTTACGGGCATTACTGTACCTGAAGTAGGTACATCTGATGAAGAGATTGAAACCTCATTCTATCAATGGAGTAACTTTAACACATCTACAACTCCGCCAATGGGAATAGAACACTCACTAATTTTTAAAGGTGGGCGATTGATCAGTAAATCTTTTAGTAATAATAATTCCCCATTTTCTAGTTGTAACCCGACGCAACAAGGTTTTGAGAAAATAAAAATTGGTGACAAATTTGAGGATATCAAAGATGCATATGGATGTAGTGGAACATGGGTTAAAGCCTCATCCACAGGAAGTAATTATGGAACCACAACTTATGCATGGGGAGATATAGAATCTACAAACTCTATGAGAAACTATGCTTATATTGAGTTAAATAATGATCAAAAAGTAACTTCGACATATATCTATTTTGCTAAATAGCTCTAGTAGGTTTTATACAAACCTTAGGATAGAGACTAATTTATTTCTGGTTTATATCCCAATCTTATCAAATATCTAGATATATTTTCTTTGTGATCAGGATGCACAGCTCATGCTATCAATAGCAAGGTAAATGTATCAATTCGCGTTAGAGCACTTTAAAAAAAGGCCCTGAGGAATCAGGGCCTTTTTTTAGTTTTCAAATTCCACCTCATAAAGTGATGTTAAAGTTGCCTTTAATTTTTCATCTTTAGTTTCTGCAATGTACTCTTGCATTTTCTCTTTATACTCAGGGTGTCCAGCTTTATATTTTGCATACAAGTATGAGAACTCGCCTATCTTATAATCAGGGTCGGTCTTGTTTTCTGGTTTGTCTAGTTCCACTTTTAGAACCTCTGCAACATTGTCATAACACTTATTAACCAAAGTTGCTTCTTTCCCTTGCATGGTAAACAACTGACATGTAAATGTAAGTCTTGCTGTGTCATTTGGCTTCTCCGCAAGTTGCTTATTATTCAATGCGTGTGCCTTGTCATAGTCATTCAAAATCATATAAATATTCATTTGAAGTAGTTCACGTTTACGTTTGTCCGTAATTTTATCGACCTCAGGAAGTATTTCCCGCATATGCTTCTGGAAGACCTCTCTATCTTCCATAGAATATTTTTCAATATACTCATTATGTTTATCTATAATTTTCTGGTCTTCAGCAGATATTGGCTTAGGTGCTGTGATTTCGCTTTGTTTTGTACTATCCGAAGCATTGCTACAGCCACCAAAAAATGATGAATAAACGATAAATAGGGGTAAATACTTTTTCATACTTATGCTTGAGTCTGCTTTAGAGGGGACGCCTTTTTCTGGACCACATTTAGATTAAATGTATTATAAAAAGCCCTAAAGAATTAGGGCTTTTTTCTTGAGTTTATAGATATCTATAAACTCAAATTCCATTATGCTTCCTTAGGTTTATGTTTAATATTCAATAATATGAATAAAATGGTATAAATAAGTAAGGAAATAAGCCACAGAATTAAATAAATATTTTGATCGAATTTAATAGTATTTATAACAAGTTGGTTGATTGGATCACTTTCAGCTAAAAATGCGCTTAAAAATAAGAAGATATAAACAAAAAAACCTATTCTTAAAACATAAGTTATATTTTTGACAAAGAACATAATAAGGCCAAGTACGACACTTATAATTCCAAAGAACCATAGTAAAACACTATCGTCATCTGTTGAGCCTTGCATGTCTCTTAAATAAATATATTCATCTACGCCGTAAGGGGCAAAAGTCACAAATCCTTTAGATAAGGATTCAAAGCAAATGGCTAAAATGCCCGATACTATCAATACGATAGCCAAGTAATATTTTAAGTTTAGAGTTTTCATATTCCTGTATATCCTTCCCCAGCTTTCCAGTATTTATGCAATGTGCGTGGGGTTGCGGTACATGCTTCACAATTATCCGGTTTAGAATAAATAATACCGTTTAAAGCTTGTTTAATGGATTCTTGCCAATTTCTTGATCGATTATAAACTCTAGAGGGATTATCAAAACTAGCCTTATTAGTTGAAGGATCCAGATAAGAATCTAAACCCTTCTCACCAGCATTGTGCAGTATTGTAGCTTCTCTAGGGGTGAGCTGGCGGCCTAATTTTAATTGCTTTAAAGAAATATTCTTAGCGACAAGATCAGTTGCTACTTGAGGGTTGTTAGTGATGAGGTCAAATGTCTTTCTAAGCCTATTTGGGTCACTCTCCAGATAACCTAGCAGATCTGCGGCCAAACCTAATTGCATTTCACCAAGACCATAGCTTCTATGGGATTTAACGCCTCCGCGGTCTTTCGCATATGCAATATAGTTCTTGGCGATGGCTGCTGCTGAAAAGAATTTTTCCTGAAAAATAATTGAACCAACAGCCAACGGATCCACACCATACTTTGCTGCGGAGGTATTAATGGCTGCATTATAATAGGCAACCATGTTTAAGCCATCCGGTGCTGGTACTGAACGATTAACCATAACATGATCAAGATTGTGGTCTTTTTCTTGGCTAGTCTTATGAGCAACTAATTTAACTTGATGTACTGTGTGCGTTACGCTACTGCCTGATTCTTTCGTGTATGTAGTGCCAACGAAGGGTTGAGGCTCTAACAATCTACCAGTCGGCAAGTACACATTAAATCGGACAGTACAGTTTTTAGCATTTTCATTTTTCTGAAGTGGGAAACTTGCCTCTACAGATATACCTGAAGGGTTGATTTTCAACTTGCCCGTTTCAAACCTTCTACCAGTATCTTGTGCGATAAATAAAGCGGAAAATGAAAAGTTGGTATAATCGCCTAGTCCTCTTAATCTCAACTGTGCATAACATGTACTCATTCTGTGTCTTCCTCACTTGGTAGCACAGGATCCGGATAATCATGGTTCTCTAAAAGATGGAAAGATATTTGTTCTTCTTTCTGGGTATATATCCGTTGAGTGTAACCATTCTCATCAGTCATACCTTCAAATTGTTTGCCTGATTCTGATATTGCGAAATATGCTTTATTTTTATACAGTGCATTTTGATTATCAATTAATTGAACACTCAGATTAAATATTCCTTTACTTTCGGGTAATACTGGAAAGTGGCTAACAACTTGTTCACCAGACTTGAATATATGTTGACCAGCTTTAACCTCAAATTTACCTCCCGTTATTATCGTAATACCTTTATCATTAATTACAATACGTGAACCACCCGCCATACTTTTTTATTCTCAAATTTAAATTTATGTGATTAGAATAACATAACTTGTTTAAACTCAAAAAATACACTTATGACCATGATTGTTTCGGCGCATCTCGGAGATTGTATACTGATTGCCGCTGATAAAAGAGCGATGGTATATGATATAAACTCTGGATTATTAAGAATATCTCATGATGATGAGGCGAAAATAAAGTTATGGTGCCGTGGTGCTATTACAGGCACAGGCGAAAGTTTATTTATAAATCGTATAATGAATTATTTTGAAAATTTAACAGAACAAGAACAAAAACTTGAACAAGTGGATGCTATTCAAATGGAAATAGAAAGAAGATTGTCTGAAGGGGTTTCAAAAGAGCTTCTTTCTAATAATACGCTTATATTCTCAATATTTAATGGCTGTAAAACCTCATTATATATAATACCCATACAGCCATTTTTTGAGACATTTAAACTTGGTGGTCGCGAACATTTAAGGTCCCAAGTTAATGAAATTAAAGAATGGACCATAGAGGTATGCTGTTTAAATATTCCTTCCGATTTAGTATTATTACAAGACTTCCAGCGCAATTTAAGGAGCTTAAATAGCTTTGAAAGTGAGGGGCATTTCATTAGTTACTATATAGAGCATTTAAAGACTATTTTTGCGAAACAAGCTTCTATAGATACTAGTGTTACACCGTCTTTTGACCTGTATTTACAATCATGTGAGACTGGAGGTAGCTTTGCCATTCATATTGAGAACAACTTTTTAACTACTTCAAATGTGTAATATTTTGCCCATTGGTCCAACTGGACCAAGATTAACTAAGTTATTGTTTGCTATATCGATGATTTTGTATCATTGAAAACTTAGCTTCAAAAACGTTGAAATTAGCTGCATATCATGCAAGGCCAACGTTATATTGAAATCTATGAAAGAAATCCTATCCAATAGCAATTCTTTTACGTTGGATCGCTAACCGTGTTTCACTATGAAGGTGTTCTGGTTTTGCCGTGCATTCTGCTTTCAGGGTGCACAGCTCATACGATCAATAACAATGTGAGTGTTGGTATTTGTGTGAAAGCAATACAAAAAACTTTAATATTTAGCTTATTCTCAATAACTTTCATTGAGATAGGTAAAGTTATTAATTTGTTTAAAATATATATTTACATTTTTATTATTATATTAAGTTGTATTTTAGATAAGGGGCGTTTAAAAATATACCAAATGGTAAATTTTTTAATTACCTATAAACTGAATAAATATTTTTACAATCAATATTATATTATTTAACAAGGATTTAATTTGTGAAGAGAGTTTTGCTTTCTATTTTTCCATTATGTATGCCATTCATACATGGATGTTCTGCTGAAGAAAAGAATATCAACCTAACACCTATTACGACCGACCAAGTTTCTGTTAGTAACATTACTCATGAAGCAAAAGCGAAAGAATCTTATAAGCAATTTTTTCTTCTTTCAAAAGATTTAGAGTTTGATAAAGATTTACATCAGTTAGAAGCGATATGGCCTGGTAAATTAATCCTACACAACAACTGTTTATCCATCTTAGTGGAAAGTGATAAAGAAACTATTCATACATTAGTAGTGCCTAAGAACTATGAAATAATATTTGATAAGCAGAATAATATTGCAGGACTTAAAGATAGTAAGTCAAAAGAACAATACAAATTAGGTGAATCATTGCTATTTGGAGGTTTAGCAATAGATAAAGAGAAAATGAAACCAATTAAAAATATACCGAGTTATTGTGAGCCAAAATTGGCACTACCAGGAGACATTAAAAAATGACAAAACTAAGTAGTTTGAAAAGAAAATTGTTAGCAAGCATATTAATTGGCATGTCCTTTACTTCTTTGACTCATGCCGCAGCCAACGTTGATTATCTTCAAAAAAAGTACAATATCTCTTCAGATGAAGCGAATAGGCGAGTTGATTTACAAAATGATGTAATCGCACTTTCTGAAAAGCTAAATCAGGCTAATGATCCTAACTATGCAGATATGTATATTCAACATCAACCTGTGTATAAAATTATAGTTTTATTCGCTGATAATAGTGATCGAAAAGATTTTCTTAAATCTCTAGATCCAAAACTGCAAAAATGGGTACAAATAAAACAAGCAAAAAAATCTAGAAATGTTTACTCAAAAGAGTTAGATGATATTAACATTTCACTTAATCGATTAAATATTATCTACACTTCAGTTTATGATTTAGAGTCACAAAAGTTTTTGATTACTGTCGAAAAGAAGTCAGATGTTAACTTGGTGAAGCAAATTCTACCTAAAGCCAGAAATGGTGAAGTAACAATTAGAGTCGGTAATGTACCTAAAATCCAAGCTGCACCGAGTGGTGTGAAGTCAGGAGATAAGCTTTATGCAGGAAATACTTTGTCTTTTACAAGTGGAAGTCCGGGATGTACGGCTGGATTTGCTGTAAGTTATATCTCTGGTGGTGTGACTAAAAAAGGAGTGCTGACTTCGGGCCACTGTCCAAATGATATGTTAGTCAAATTCAGTGATCATAATGTTCTACTTAGCGGTCCTATCGTTGAAAAACAACATCGTAGTGATCCTAGTGGCGGTGGAGATAACATAAGTGATAAGTATGATTATCAAATTTGGGATGGGACGGGACTAAATCTTGATAATCAAATCGCTTTTAAAGATCTAAATGGTATTCCTGAGTTCCCAGCTACAGGTATTTTCCGTCTGACAGCAATTACAACATTCTTAAATCAAAAAAAGGGTATGATCGTTTGTAAATCTGGACAGACTACAGGAATTACTTGTGGTGAAATAACAAATGGTAACGCCTCTCACGATGGGGTTGCCGGTTGGATTCAAGTAGCTAACAGTAATCAAGCGAATATTAGTGCTGGTGGAGATAGTGGAGGTCCTTGGTTCCTATATCCAGGATCTTCAACTAATGTAAATGGTGTGGGAGTACATACAGCAGGTAATAGTTCTACTAACCCAGATGATTACGCTATTTATATGCCAATTGACTACATTGATGATCATATTTCTTCAGTAAATACACTAAAACAATGATATAGATTAATTTTAAGAAAAAGGTGATTCATACCATGATGAGTCACTTTTTTCTGATTCCGCTCATCATTTAATTGCTCTCATGAGCAATAAACACGGTAATACAGAATTAGAAACTAACGTTAAAGCTATGGCAATTTACCTAGCTTGGTTAAGCGAGTGATGATGGGGGGAGTTAACCCCGCATCCGTAAACAAAAAAGCCCCAATTAAGGGGCTTTTTACTATGCAGCACTTAACATTTTAGCAATTTCAGAAGCTGTAGGGTTGTAGTAAGTATTTACTAAAACACTAATCGTTTTATGGCCAGTAATCTTAGCTAAGATTTCTACTGGCAAACGATAGTCATGAACAAAACGGGTAATAGCTTCATGGCGCGTGTCATGAAACGTAATAACGCCATCTAAGCCAACTCTACGTAAGTTACGTTGCCACATTAATCGAAAGGCATTAGAGGTAAGAGGAACCATACGGTTATCGTCAGGATCGTCAGGTAGCCAAGAAAGTAGCTCTTTTGCCTTCGTAGTTAAAGGCACATCACGAGAAGTACCATTTTTAGTATCTAAGAGTCGTATAAAATCTGGAAAGATTAATCGCTTCTCTACACTGAGTATTTCACCTTTGCGCATTGCCGTTTCAAGTGCAAATAGAAACACCATGCAACTCGGTGTCTTGGCTGAACAGGCACCTTTCCCCATTCATAATCGAGCCCAGCTAAAACTTTATCTATATGGTTCTGATAAATCCGCTGATTACGTGGAGGAGGGGCAGTTGGTTTTGATATTTCTTTGAAGGGATTTTCTTTAGTTAGAAATAGTTCTTTGCGTGCAAAATCGAAAACTGAACTATACATAGCCATTTCTCGAATGACTGTTGCACCTTTAACTTGCTTTAAACGTTTATCACGCCATTGTTTAACTAATGCTGGTGTCAGGTCGTGAATTGATTCATCTGCTAATTTCCCCCAATTTTTCTTTAGGCATTTAAGCATTTGAACAATTAAGCGGGCACTCTTCATTTTTCTGCCTTCTTCTTGATAGTACTGTTCAAAAAGAGCATAGAAGGAGATATGGATTTTTTCAGGCTCAGGGTTAACCTGTTGAGATTGTAATTCTAATAATTTTTTTGCGGCCCATTGTTCACACTCACTCGCAGTATCTCGAGTAGCTGTGTAACGTTTTCCTAAGTAACGAACAGTGATGCGCCACGCGTCCCCGCGCTTAACCGGCTTTTGCATAATAACACTCCAAATTTCGTGGTGTCGCCGCGACACCAAAATTCGCGAATGCCTAAAAGACATCCACTTTTTTGGTGTCGCAACGGAAATATAAAGCGTTTTTTAATGCGAATTTTGACTATTTTGAGTAGTCAAAGCTGACCGATCGACAATAAAAAACAGGCCACATAACTCGTTAAAGTTATGCAGCCTATTGATTTTAATACATAAAATCTTGGAGCGGGAAACGAGACTCGAACTCGCGACCCCAACCTTGGCAAGGTTATGCTCTACCAACTGAGCTATTCCCGCAATGTGAGCACATTATAGAGTGTTTCACTAAAGTGTCAACACTCTTGTGATTTAATTGAACATTTAATCAGCACGACGCCAAACTGTACCTTGGCGCGTATCTTCTAATACAACACCTTGGTCGAGCAAAGACTGACGAATACCATCTGCTTTCGCAAAATCTTTTGCTTTTTTCGCATCAACACGTTGTTGAATGAAATCTTCAATTTCAGCATCAGACAAAGTAAGCGCTTCTTGTCCAATATCTGATTTTAAGAAAGCATCTACATCGTGTTGTACCAAACCTAAAATGTTGGTGAGGTGACGTAATGTCGAATAAAGCACAGTCGCTTGGTCAGCTTGCTCTTCTTTTACAGCACGGTTTAACTCTTTGTTGAGTTCAAACAATACAGCCATAGCTTCGGCAGTATTAAAGTCATCACACATTGCATTGTTAAAACGTTCAATAAAGCTTTGATCAAGTGTTTCAGTTGTCGTTTGACGGTACACTTGTTGATAAGCTTTAAATGAATGATAGAAGCGAGTTAAAGAAGTTTTTGCTTCTTTCAATGCCACATCAGAGAAGTTCACAGGACTACGATAATGTGAAGACACAATAAAGTAGCGAATCACTTCTGGATGGAATTTCTCCATCACATCACGAATAGTAAAGAAGTTGCCTAAAGACTTAGACATCTTTTCACCATCAACGTTAATGAAGCCAACATGCATCCAGTAGTTTACATATTGTTCACCAGTTGACGCTTCACTTTGAGCAATTTCATTTTCATGATGTGGGAACATTAAATCTGAACCACCACCATGAATGTCAAAGTGATTGCCTAGGCAGCAAGTCGACATCGCAGAACATTCAATGTGCCAACCCGGACGACCATTGCCCCAAGGTGACGCCCACGATGGTTCATTTTCTTTGGCATGTTTCCAAAGTACAAAGTCAAACGGATGTTTCTTTTCAACTTCTACGTCGACACGCTCACTTGCGCCTGCTTGCATATCATCAAGCTTACGGCCAGAGAGGCGACCATATTTTTCAAATTTGGTAACTTCAAAATAAACATCGCCGTTTGAAGCAGGGTAAGCAGAGCCTTTATTTACCAGATTGCCAATCATATTTTGCATCTGATCAATATATTCAGTCGCTTTAGGTGCTTCATCGGGTGCGGCACAGCCTAAATTGGCTGCATCTTCGTTCATTGCATCAATGAAACGAGTGGTGAGCTGCTGAATGGTTTCACCATTTTCATTCGCACGTTTAATAATTTTGTCGTCAATGTCGGTAATGTTGCGAATATAGCGAACATTCCAGCCTTGACTACGTAAGAAACGTATAATGTAGTCAAATGCAACCATAACTCGAGCATGCCCGATATGACAGTAATCGTAAACGGTCATACCGCAGACGTACATATCGATGTGACCTTCTTTGCGAGGTACAAATTCAACTTTTTTTCGTTGCTCAGAGTTATATAAAACAAACGGTTGCATAAGGGTTTTCAAACACTCAACAAAAACAGTGTTACATCATAACTGATGCATCATTTTTCACAAAGTTTTATACAAGAATTTTATAAGCTTGTGAAATCTTATACATTTAAAAACGTGTAAATGATTGAGTTATGTTAGAATGCCCCCAAATCTTTTGATTAAAATCACCGATCTTCACAAGAGATCAGATCAATTATTTTGAGTCAAACTCGTATGCCCAATCCTACAGATTTTCAAAGCAGCGCATTAGCAACATTGCGTATTGAGCAACAAGCCTTAGACGTGTTAGCAACACAAATTAATGACAGTTTTAGTCAGGCTTGTGAAATATTGTTACAGTGTAAAGGCCGTGTTGTGATTACTGGCATGGGTAAGTCAGGGCATATTGGCCGTAAAATGGCTGCGACTTTTGCCTCAACCGGTACACCATCTTTCTTTATGCATCCAGGCGAAGCTGGGCATGGTGATTTGGGTATGTTGGTTCGTGGTGACGTTTTAATTGCGATTTCCAATTCTGGAAAAAGTGATGAAATCATGATGTTGATGCCACTCATCAAACATCTTGGCGTACCTCTTATTACCATTAGCCGTACCGATAAAGGGCCAATGCCTCAAAATGCCGACATCGCTTTAACTTTAGGTGAGTCGGACGAAGCATGTCCATTAGGGTTAGCTCCGACATCGAGCACGACAGCGACTTTAGTATTGGGTGATGCACTGGCTGTTGCTTTACTTGAAGCTCGTGGTTTTACCGCAGATGATTTTGCGCGTTCGCATCCTGCTGGAGCCTTGGGTAAGCGTTTACTTTTACATGTAAAACACCTGATGCACACTGGCGAAGAATTGCCAAAAGTTTCACCAGACACACCAATGAATCAAGTACTTTACGAAATTTCTAATAAGCGTTTGGGCTTGACGACTATTGTTGATGATGAGGAACATTTGCTTGGTATTTTCACCGATGGTGACTTGCGTCGTTTAATTGATAAACAGCAAGGTTTCGATGTGAATTTACCTGTTTCTGAAGTAATGACAAAAAAACCGTCAACTATTTCTCAAGAAGCACGTGCGGTAGAAGCTCTACAACAGCTTAACCTGAAAAAAATTAGTCAATTTGTTGTGGTGGATGACCAAAATAAAGTGATTGGTGTAATTAGTATGCATGACCTTATTCAGGCAGGGGTAAATTAATCAATGGCATCTTATGCATTGTTAGAACAAGCACGTCATTTACAGGCATTGGTTCTGGATGTTGATGGTATTTTGAGTGATGGTTTTGTAACTTTAACGAATAGTGGCGATGAGATTAAGTCATTTGATATTCGTGATGGTTTAGGTATGAAACTTGCGCAGCAAGCGGGTATGAAAATCATCATTATTACGGGCCGGAAAAGTAATATCGTTGAAAAACGTATGTCTGATTTAGGCGTGGATCTCGTTTTTCAAGGGCGTGAGGACAAAGGTTCTGCGCTACGTGAAGCTTGTGCACAGTTTAATATTTTGCCATCTGATTGCTTATATATGGGCGATGACTGGCCTGATTTATCTGCTTTTGCAATCGCAGGAATGAGCGTCACTGTGCCAAATGGTCATGAAGAAGTGCGTCGCCGTGCGCATTTGGTGACACAGTCGATGGGTGGACGTGGTGCTGTACGAGAAGTCTGTGATATGTTGCTGATCGCAAAAGGCATTTACCAAGAACTTCTTGAAAAATATCTTGCAGTACCGCATTAATAATAAGATTACTTAAAAAGGTAGGCTATTCCTGCTCATGGATACCAGAGTTTTATCTATTGTTGCTGTAGTTGTTGCTGCTATAAGTGGTGGTTACTACTACTATAGTGGCAAGGCAAAAAAACTAGACATTGGTTCTGCGAAGAATATGACATATTCGGCGCGGGGCGTCCATTTGACTCAAACTGATGATCAGGGCAATTTGTATATTCGTGCTGAAGTTCGTCAGCTTGAACAGGATATGCAACAAAAAACATCAAAGTTGGATCAACTTAATGCATCTATGTATAAAGATGGCAAAGTAGATGCAACGTTCTTTGCGAAGCAGGCAAATGGCTATGATGATAACCGTAAAGTTATATTATCGGGTGATGTGGTAGCCACTAAACTGGCTCCACAGGGAAAAATTGAATTCCAGACCGAGGAATTAACTGGATATCCAAAGACCAGAGAAATTGAAACTGATCATCAAGTGATTGTTCATTCTCCACAAGCCGACTTTGTCAGCAAAGGATTAAAAGCCAATTTGAATAACGGTCAGTACGAATTTTTTAATGTTCGAGGAAAGTATGCACCAAAGTCTTAATTTAAAACGTTCTTCAGCTTTCCTAAAACAAGCTGCGATCATTACATTCGTTGCTTTATCATCAGCTTCGACTTTTGCGTTACCGTCTGACCGTGGTCAACAAATTTCACTCGTGGCAGACCGTGCAACTTATAACGAAAAAACCGGTTTGACGACCTATACCGGCAATGTCGTGATTGAGCAAGGCACGATGAAGCTTCAAGCCGACTCAATTGTTGCTACGTTAAACTCTAAACGTGAAATTCAAACGATTACTGCTAAGGGTAGACCGTCTAAATTTCAGCAACAAATAAGTGCTGATAAGGGCGTGGCACGTGGTGAAGGACAGACCATTGTTTATAATGCAGATACGGGCATTATTACATTGACTGGTGGTGCATATTTATATCAAGATGGTTCTAGTATTCGTGGTAACTCATTGAAATATAGTATGAACAAAGGTGATGTTGAAGCTCAAGGCTCATCGTCAAATCGTGTGCAAATTATTATTCCGCCATCAAGTTCAAAAAGCTTTCCAGGAGCGCGTGACTAATGCAACAAGCTCTTCAACAACCCCAAACTTTGTGTATTAAGCACTTAGGAAAAAACTATAGTAAGCGTTGGGTCGTCAAAGACGTATCTTTTAGTATGCAAAGTGGACAGATTGTTGGTTTGCTTGGCCCTAACGGTGCAGGAAAAACAACAAGCTTCTATATGGTTGTAGGGCTAGTGCGTATGGATAAAGGTGAAATTCACCTTGATGATCTTGATATGTCCGATTTGGCAATGCATGAACGGGCACGTAAAGGAATCGGATATCTTCCGCAAGAAGCTTCTATCTTTAGAAAGCTGACCATTGCTGAAAATATTATGTCCATTTTAGAAACACGCAAAGACTTAAATAAGCAACAGCGCCAACAACGTCTTACTGAATTATTAAATGATTTTAAAATCAGTCATATTAAAGATTCATTGGGAATGAGTGTGTCTGGTGGTGAACGTCGCCGTGCTGAAATTGCACGTGCATTGGCTGCTGATCCTAAATTTATGTTACTTGATGAGCCATTTGCCGGCGTTGACCCAATCTCGGTTGGTGATATTAAAGATATCATTCAGACTTTGAAAGATCGTGGTATTGGTGTACTTATTACTGACCATAACGTACGTGAAACTCTGGCAATTTGTGAACGTGCATATATTGTCAGTGAAGGGGCTGTCATTGCCGAAGGTACACCACAAGAAATTCTGGATAACGAACAAGTCCGTAAAGTCTACTTAGGTGACGATTTTACAGTTTAAATAAAATGGTTAATCTATTTGTCTAAAAAGAGGTCAATGCCTCTTTTTAGTTTTTTTATATTTATTTATTAAAAACAATAATTTAAATTGCTCATTTGATGAAAAAGTAATGTGTAAATTATTCAAGTAATTATGCTTCTTTATGCAAAAAACTATGTAGAATGTAAAAGCTTTTAAACGATAACAAACAAGATCAACAAGACAAGCATGATTGGATATAACCAAAGAAAAGTAGAAAGGACATGTAAAAAGCCGGCTTTCCTGAAAGGGTTGATGCTTTTAACTTCATTGCATGTACCAGTAGTGATATATGCTGCTAAACCTAGTGAGCAATATCACACCCTAAAAGACAACTTATCACAACTTTTTGCCCCTAAAAGTAGTGATGAATTTAAAGTTGCCAAGATGCAAGACTTGAGTAATTTTAAGCTAGATCGTTCTAGAGTGCAGGAGTTTCCGACTGTTCAACTCAATGATAGAGCAGCTTCATCTTATTCAAATCTGCCATCAAGGAAAATGACTCTGCAGGAAGCGGTGAGAATCGCAATCCAGCGTAATCCTGATATTTCCCAAGCCATTTCAACTTTAGCTGGCCAAAACGCGGGTATTGATGTTGCGAAGGCGGGTTATTATCCTCAAATTTCTGGTGGTATTACCACAGGTGACTTGAGTAGTGGTGAACGTGGTCGGCAGTTATTGACTTTAAACGCAACTCAAATGCTTTATGATTTTGGTAAAGTCAAATCAGGTGTATCGGTTGAGAAGGCCAAGCTCCAAGTCGAGCAGGCCAATGTGCTGGTCAGCATTGACGATATTGCGCTTGATGTGGCTCAGTCGATTATCAATATTCAGCGCTATCTCCAATTAAATAAAATTGCCGAGCAGCAAATTGCAGGTATTCAGCGAATTCAGGAAATCGCTAATTTACGTGCAAATGCTGGTATTAGTAGCCAAGCTGACCCCATCCAAGCTCAGTCTTATTTACAAGCTGCACAGTCTGGTTTGATTGCACAGCAATCTTTATTACGTCAGTACCAGCAACATTTAAGAACATTACTAGGTGGAGATGTCTCACGAACAGGTTGGATTATTTCAGATGATTTGGTGAAAGTGTCCGATTTATATGGTGAACCTGAATTCAATACCATCCCAAAAATGATCGCTGCACAAGCGGGCATCGAAGTAGCCAAAGCGCAAAAGGAACAGACCCGTTTAACGCGTTATCCAACTTTGGCAGTAAAAGGCTCGGTGAGTCAGGCCATTAATGGTAGAAACCCAAACAATGATGAAGACGATGGTTTATATAGCTCGGTCATGCTTGAAGCCACCAGTCAGTTTTATCAAGGTGGGGCAGTTTCTTCTCAGGTCAAAATGGCGAGTTATGCAGAAGAAGCTGCAAAGTCTAAAGTTAATTCAGTCTATATGGATGTTCTGGATCAGATCAGAACCAGCCGTGAGCAAATTGAAAATAAACAACGCCAAATGCAGGTGTTGACCAATCGCCAAGCCACTACGGTTCGTACACGTGAACTTTATCAAGAGCAGTACAAACTTGGTACGCGTTCATTGGTCGATTTATTGAATGCAGAGCAGGCCATTCATAGTGCTAATTCAGAACTCGAAACTGCACGTTATGACATCTACAACAGTATTGTGCAATACATCTCGGCAACAGGACGTTCCCGCCAAGCTTATGACTTAAATAATATTTCAATTCAGGGGTTCGAAGTACAACCATGATGACAAAAATAAACTACCAGCCCTGGTTACAGGCGGTCTTAACGATTGCTAAACATTACCGAATTGAGCCTTCCGAAGAAAGAATCCGTTTACAACTTGACTGGAACCAGAATCAAAACCTTGATGATGTTTTACAGCTCATTACACGTCAGGTTGGATTAAATTTACGTAAAGTACCGTTTTCTTTAGAGCTGCTGAACCCGTGGCGCCTACCTGTTATGGTCGAGTTTCATGACGGACAGGTCGGCATTATTGATAAAGCCGATACCCAAGGTAATGTCAGTATCCAGTTTAGTGGAGACCATGGCCTTTCTCAAAATTTAAGCCTAGATGTCTTAAAAAATACGATTAAGAATGTCTATATTCTGCGTCCTGAAAGCTCCATTCCCGATGCGCGTATTGATGAATATATCAAACCCTATGAAGCAAGCTGGTTCTGGTCAATTGTTCTGAGAGACTGGAAGCGTTACGTTGATATTATGTTTGCCTCACTCATTGCCAATGTATTGGCACTGGCAACCATTATTTTCTCAATGCAAGTCTATGACCGCGTTGTTCCATCACAGTCCATCCCGACTTTATGGGTTCTGGCAGGTGGTGTACTCATTGCTGCTATTTTTGAGTTTACCTTACGTATATCACGGGTGTATTTATCTGACATTATTGGTAAACGTGCTGACTTGCGTGTTTCTGATCGTGTATTTGGTCATGCCTTACGAATCAAAAATAAAGATCGGTCAAAGTCTACAGGTAGTTTTATTTCGCAGATTCGTGAACTCGAAGGTGTTCGTGAACTGGTGACCTCTACCACCATTAGTGCAATTGCCGATTTCCCATTCTTTTTCCTGTTCCTGGTAATTTTTGCCATTATTGGCGGAAAGCTGTTTTGGGTGATGTTGCTTGTTGTGCCACTTATGCTTTTGCCGGGTATTCTGGCACAGAAGAAGCTTGCGCAACTCGCACAAGAGGGTATGAGAGAATCTTCAATTCGTAATGCCATTCTGGTTGAAGCGGTGCAGGGTATTGAAGATATCAAGCTATTACGTGCCGAATCGCGTTTCCAAAACCAGTGGAACCACATGAATGAAGTTTCAGCCGATATTGCTATGAGACAGCGTAAAATTGTTGGTACTTTAATGGCATGGACCCAAATGCTTCAGGGTCTGACCTATGCGATTGTGGTTTTGGTAGGATGTTTTGCGGTAATGGAAGGTGAAATGACTACGGGTGCGTTAGTTGCCTGTTCAATTTTATCTTCACGAATGTTAGGGCCGATTGCACAAATTACTGGCGTTTTAGGACGTTTACAGCAGGCGAAGGTTGCTAAACAAAGTCTGGATGAACTCATGCAACGTCCGATCGATCAGGCTGACCATTCACATCTGGTACATAAAGCTGCTTTAAATGGCGATTACGAATTAAAAAATGTCTTATTCCAATATGGAGAAGAAGACCCGAAACCAAGTTTGGCAATCCGTCATTTAAAAATTCGTGCTGGTGAAAAAATTGCAATTCTGGGGCGTAATGGTGCAGGTAAATCGACCCTGCTTCAGCTTCTATCTGGCATGCAAGTCCCAACTCAAGGAGCAGTGCATTTAGATGGTCTGGATTTGTCTTTAATTGACCCATCTGATGTACGTCGTGATATGGGTTTACTCAACCAG